>JBEKZJ010000037.1:0-35595 GCA_049509995.1 Occallatibacter sp.
CTGCTGCTGGCCGCCGGCTCTGGACCGCGCCTGACCACGTTGCACCGCGCAATCGAGCCGCAAACCGAGCGCTATTGGCGGCTCTATGCGAGTTCGATCATCAACGAGCTGCACGTTTCGGTGGCCGAGCACGAGGAGATTATCGCCGCTCTTGTTGAAGGGAATCCGGACCGGCTGGAGCGAGCGCTCTTCGCCAACTGGGAGAACGGTTGCGAACGGTTGGCGCACGTCATCGACATTTTCGGTGAACGCGGAAGCTGGTAGCGGCCCGCGACAAGAGGGGTAGACAAAAGGAATCGGCGGGCAGCTTCTGAGGAAGCTGCCCGCTGCCGTTTGGAGCGAAGTGTTGCGAGGGTTACGGAGGTTATTCCGCCATCGGCTCGCGGGTGGGAACGCCATCGACCAGGCATAGAGCTTACGCGATGGTCAACATGCACCGAAAGGGTTGAGAAATTGTATACTATATTGCATTCAGGACCGCTTAAGATGAGCAGTCAACCGCAAACCGGCCCACAGAACCATTCGAGGTTACCATCCGGGACGGCGCCGGCAGGCCTGGTCTTCAACCTCATGCGTTTCTCGCTCCACGATGGTCCAGGGATTCGAACGACTGTATTTCTGAAGGGTTGTCCTTTGCGCTGTCGCTGGTGTCACAACCCCGAGAGTCAATCAGCCGAACCGGAAATAATCTATTTTGGCGAACGCTGCATTCACTGTGGCGACTGCGTTCGTGCATGCCCGCACGGCGCGCTTCACCTGAACCGGCAACTCCTCCACGATCCTGAGCTATGTCGGCGTTGCGGAGAATGCGTCGATGCCTGCCCAAGCGCCGCGCGCCAACTCGCGGGCCGCTGGATGACTGTGCCGCAAGTGCTTGCGGAGGTGCTGAAGGACGAGGTGTTCTTTGATGAGTCCGGAGGCGGCATTACAATCTCGGGCGGTGAACCTCTGCGCCAGGCGGTCTTTGTTGAAGCGCTGCTGGCCGCCTGCAAGGCCCGGCGGATTCGAACCGTTCTCGACACCTGCGGATTTGCCGATCCCGAGGTCATGCGCCGAGTCAGCGAACACGTCGATCTGTTCCTCTACGATCTGAAATTGATGAACAGTGAAAGACACCTGCTCTTTACCGGCGTGAAGAATGACCTGATCTTGCAAAACCTGAAAATGCTGGCGGAACGCGGAAGCGCCATCATCATCCGGGTTCCCGTCATTCCTGGCGTGAACGACGATAGCGACAATTTCGACGCTTTATCCGGGCATCTGTCTCCCCTGGGACTTCTGGATATTCATCTCCTCCCCTACCACCGGCTCGGCAGCGACAAATACCGCAGGTTGCATCTATCCTCCGGAATGGAGGGAGTCGACCCGCCCACAACGGAACAGATGGAAACGATCGCCGCGCGCCTCAGGCGCGACGGATTTCATGTGCGGATTGGAGACTGAAATGAACGAACGCGTGGCCAGACTGAGAAAAGCGACCCTGGAAACAAAACCGTGGCTTTCCATCGAACGAGCGGCTCTTCTCACCGATTTTTGCCGGCAGGATAAGACGGTTTCCGTTCCCATCCGCCGCGCTCGCGCGTTTCAGTACCTTATGGAGAACAAGGAGATATATATAGGAAAGGAGGAATTGATTGTTGGCGAGCGCGGTCTCGCGCCCAAGGCGACTCCCACTTTTCCGGAACTATGCTGTCACAGCCTCGCCGACCTTGAAATCCTGCATTCGCGCGAGAAAATCTCTTACACCGTGGATGACAACGCCCGGCAGGTACAGAAGAATGAGATCATACCTTACTGGCCTGGCCGCTCGATGCGCGACCTGATTTTTGCCCGGATGACCCCGGAGTGGAAAAGCGCGTATGAGGCCGGTATCTTCACCGAATTCATGGAACAGCGCGCTCCCGGACACACCGTGCTGGGTGACGTCATCTATCGCAAGGGCTTGCTTGATCTGAAGGCTGATATCGAATCCGCGCTATTGCGCTTGGATTACTTTTGCGATCCCCAAGCCTCCGCGCGGAGCGATGAACTGCGAGCCATGGCCATTGCGGCTGACGCGGTGATCCGGTTTGCGGAGCGCCATGCTGAAAAGGCGGAGGAACTGGCTGCAGCGGAAGCGAATCCCGGCCGCCGGGCGGAGTTGCACAAGATCGCCGCGGTGTGCAGTCAGGTGCCGGCGCACGCTCCGCGCGATTTCTGGGAAGCATTGCAGTCCTATTGGTTCACTCATCTTGGCGTGGTCACGGAACTGAATACCTGGGATTCCTTCTGCCCAGGGCGCTTCGACCAGCATCTCTATCCCTTCTATCGGAAGGAACTGGAAGAAGGCACGCTGACCAGGGACAACGCCAAGGAACTGCTCGAATGTCTGTGGGTCAAGTTCAACAATCAGCCTGCTCCGCCCAAAGTCGGCGTGACTGACGCGGAAAGCGCCACTTATACCGATTTTGCGAACATCAACAATGGCGGATTGAAGCCCGATGGATCGGACGGCGTGAACGACGTCACTTATCTCATTCTCGATGTCATCGATGAGATGCGCTTGTTGCAGCCCTCCTCGAATCTGCAACTGAGCAAGAAGAATCCGGATGCGTTTTTGAAGCGAGGCCTGGAAATCGTGCGCCAGGGTTGGGGACAGCCCTCGATCTTTAACGCCGATATGGTGATTGAAGAGCTGTTGCGGCAGGGAAAGTCGGCGGAAGACGCGCGCCGCGGCGGGATTTCCGGCTGCGTCGAGACAGGCGCCTTTGGAAAAGAAGCCTATATCCTTACGGGATACTTCAATCTCCCCAAGGTGCTGGAGATCACCTTGAACAACGGAGTGGATCCGCGCACGGGAAAGAAGATCGGGAAGGAGACCGGAGATGCGCGCGCGTTTTCTTCCTACGAGCGGTTGTTTGCGGCCTTCCGCGAGCAACTGCACTATTTTGTCGATGTCAAGGTACGGGGCAACAATGTCATTGAGCGGCTCTATGCGGACTACATGCCGGCCCCGTTTCTATCCCTGCTGGTTGATGACTGTATCGCGAAGGGCAAGGACTACAACGGCGGCGGCCCTAAATACAACACCACATACATCATGGGAGTGGCGCCGGCGACTTGCTCCGACAGCCTTGCCGCAATAAAGCACCATGTCTTCGACCGCAAAACGATCACGATGGACGATTTGCTGGAATCGTTGGCCCACGACTTCGAGGGTCGCGAGAAACTGCGCTTATCGCTGTGGAACAAGACCCCGAAGTACGGAAATGACGATGACTACGCGGACGGCATTTTCGTGAACCTGTTTGACGCCTTCTTCGATGAGGTGGATGGGCGAAGAAACACGAAAGGCGGATGTTACCGCATCAATTATCTTTCCACCACTTGCCACGTCTATTTTGGTTCGCTGACCGGAGCCACGCCGGATGGACGCCGTGCCTGGGAGCCGCTTTCAGACGGCATTTCGCCTGTCCAGGGCGCGGACCATAAAGGGCCTACAGCCGTCTTGAAGTCCGCGGCCAAGATGGATCATGCCCGCACCGGGGGAACGCTGCTCAACCAAAAATTCACGCCCCGGTTATTGGAAGGCGAGGATGGGCTCGACAAAGTGGCGCATCTGGTCCGCTCCTACTTCCGCCTGGACGGACATCACATTCAGTTCAATGTAGTCACCACGGCCACCCTGCGAGCCGCGCAGGCAGATCCGGAGAAATACCGTGATCTGATCGTGCGCGTTGCCGGTTATAGCGATTACTTCTGTGACTTGACGAGCGCCTTGCAGAACGAAATTATCACGCGCACAGAGCACGAGGCCTTTGCACATTCCATGTAGACATCGACTACGGTCTCGATGCGGCATTCGTCTGCCTCGATGCAGCCCAGGCAGGCCAAGGTCAACGATCTTCGGGAGGCTTCGAGATGCGTTTTCTTAACAAGGCAGCCTGGCTGGCGGGAGCGGGGTGGCTGGCAATGGGGGCTACGCCGGTTCCGGGCCAGTGGTATCCGGCGGGGCGGGAGTCGAAGCTGGGTCCAATGCTCGACCAGGGGCTGGTCACGTACCAGACGCCGGAACTGACGCTGCGGCTGGTGCGGTCGTCGGGAACCGTGGCGGGGCTGGAAGCCAAGGGTCCAACCACAGAGGGACAGGCAGCGAAGAACGGAGAAGGCTTCGACTTTACTCCGGCGGAGCTGCTGGCAGCGCGTTCAACCGATGGGTACTATCACCTGGGCGACCTGGACCTGCGTCTGCGCGAGGTGGGGACGGCCGGGTGGCGGGGATATTCGACTGCGCTCGAACGGCATCCGTTGAATGCGCTGCCGGTGGGGCCGGGGGAGCTGGAGAAAGACGACCTGCGGCCAACACTGCCTGCCGATTTTCCTCTGCAGGCGACTCGGACCTGGGCGGTGGTGGAAGGCAGGCTGACGCTGCGCTTTACGCTCCTCAACCCCGGCGCGCACGCCATCGAGATCGGCGCGCTGGGAATCCCGCTGATCTTTCACAACGTGATGAGCGGCAAGAGCCTGGACGAGGCTCACGCGGTGTGCAGCTTCTCCGATCCGTCAATCGCGCTGGACGGCGGCTATGTACAGGTGACGCGGCTGAACGGGCACGGGCCGGCGCTGGTGGTGGTTCCCGACGGCGAGACGCCGTTTGAAGCCTATAACCCGATTGCCGGGCCGCATGGGCGGTCCCGCGGTCCTGGAGCGTCCAAGGCTGCGCTGTTTGAGGATCTGACGCCGCGCAACATGACCTTTGAAGGCTTCTATGAGTGGATGGTGGCCTCGGCGGCCTACCGGCAGAACGATTGGAAGCAGGCAGAGCCGTGGAATCCGGCGACGAGTCTTGTGCTGCAGCCGGGGCAGGAGCGCACGGTAGGGCTGCGGTTCCTGGTGGCGAATTCAATTCGCGCCATTGAAGAGACGCTTTCCGATAATCGCCGTCCCGTCGCCATCGGTGTCCCCGGCTACATTCTGCCGCAGGACATCCGGGCCAGCCTCTTCCTCAAGTACCCCAAGCCGGTGAAAAAGGTGGGCGTGGAACCGGCGGGAGCCATCGAGGTGAGCGCCGCGGGGACGACCGAACACGGTTGGCTGCGCTATGCACTGCGCGGCAAGCAGTGGGGACGCGCGCGGCTGACCATCACCTATGCGGACGGGCTGGTGCAGACGGTGCAGTACATGGTCATCAAACCGGAGCCCGAAGCGGTGGACGATCTGGGCCGATTCCTCTTTACCAGGCAGTGGTTCGATGCGAAGGACGATCCGTTTCACCGCAGCCCCTCGGTGATGAGCTACGACCGCGAGGCCGGCGCGATCGTGACCCAGGACAGTCGCGTCTGGATCGCCGGATTGAGCGATGAGGCGGGCGCAGGCTCGTGGCTGGCCGCGGCCATGAAGGAGTATGGACGCCCGGAGAAACGCCAGGTGGAGCAGTTAGAAGGTTTTGTCGACAGCGTACTGTGGGGCGGTTTGCAGCAGAAAGACGGCCCGGGAAAGTATGGCGTCCGCAAAAGTCTGTTCTACTATCAGCCCGACCGGTTTCCGGCCGGGACTTATAGAAAGGATCTGGACTGGTCATCGTGGGAGAGCTGGAACAAGCAGGCCAGTGAGGACCTCGGGCGCTCTTATAACTATCCGCATGTGGTGGCCGCTTACTGGGCGCTTTACCGGCTGGCGCGCGACCATCAGGGACTCGTGACGCACCACGACTGGCAGTGGTATTTGACGCAGGCCTATGAAACGACCATGGCGATGACTCGTTTTGCGCAGGACCTGGCGCAGTTCGGCCAGATGGAAGGCGACATCTTCGTAGCCGTTCTCGACGACCTGCGCAGCGAGGGAATGACCGCCGAGGCCGACAACCTGGAAGCCGCAATGCGCGCGCGCGCCGAGGTGTGGCGGAAGCTGGCCTATCCGTTTGGCAGCGAGATGCCGTGGGACTCAACCGGGCAGGAAGAGGTTTATGCCTGGAGCAGGCGTTTCGGAATGAACGATAAGGCACAGATAACGCTGGATGCCATAACAGGCTACATGCCGGCGATTCCCAGTTGGAGTTACAACGGCAGCGCGCGGCGCTACTGGGATTTTCTTTACGGAGGCAAGTACGAGCGCCTTGAACGGCAGTTGCACCATTACGGCTCGGGGATCAATGCGATTCCTGTGCTCGACGCTTACCGGCGCGACCCGAGCGATCTGTATCTGCTGCGCATCGGCTACGGCGGCACGATGGGAGCGATCAGCGGCATTGACCAGGAAGGGTTTGCGTCGGCGGCCTTTCATAGCTATCCGGACAAGATGGCCTTTGATCCGTATACGGGAGACTATGGGCCGAATTTCTTCGGCCATGCCTGGACCACAGGGACCTATCTGGTGAAGGATCCTGAGTTCGGCTGGCTGGCCTTTGGCGGAAATGTGAGCCTGGAGGGCAAAACGGTGAGCCTGGAACCCCGCGACAGCTTCCGGCAGCGGGTGTTTCTGGCGCCGCTCGGCTTGTGGCTCACGCTGGACAGCGGGCAGTTTGAGCGTGTGACCCTCGATGAAGCGAATGGCATATTGGAATTGCGGCTTGCTCCCGCAGATGCTTATACGCCTGTGGCGCGGTTGCGTATCGAACAGACCGCGCGCGTGGACGGGGTAGGCGCGATTGTTCCTCTGGAGAAGTTGACCATGGAGCGCGGGGCCTATGTGGTGCCACTGAGCGTCAGGAGCTCGACCGTGCGGCTAGGACCAGGTCCAAGCGCGGCAAAAAAGGAGATGCGATGAGCGGAGAGAGCCTAACGCGAAGAGGATTTTTGCGGATGCGGTGGTTCCACTGATGGGGCGAATCAGCTGTCTGGCTTAGACCTCATTTATTGTCAATCACTTATGAATTCGCACTTCCGTGACATGGAAGGTGTCGGTTCGATCCCGGCCCGCGCCTCTATTCCTTTCAGAAACTTGCAGCAAATCCGCGGCAAGGGCAAAGGGCTGCTGTGGTGGAGATTGTAGCCGTTCCCCAACTTTCTTCACTGAACGCTCCCCGCTGCGCCCTGCTCCGGGAATAGAGCCTCAATCTGCCTCGCCGCGTTATGTTGTTCCAGCCGCTCCACAGACTGCCCCCAACTTATCGCTTCAACTCTCCACTTGCCAGACGGCGAGCTTTGCGGCGCGAAGCGAGAAAGACGGCCACGCCCGCTCCCACCAGCACCATGGTTCCACCCACCACCTTGGCAATCGCTAGCGGCTTGTTGGACTCGTGACCGGCGGGGACGACGGACAGCACGATGGTGAGCGCGGCGCTGACCAGGCCAATGGAGGCCAGCGTAATGGCCACCGGGCGGCCGCCAGGAACGCGGCGGACCTCCGGCCCAGCCGGCCTGTCCTGCAGGCGGATCATGGCGGCGAAGACGAAGAGAAAGGGCAGAAACGTGGAAATAACCGCCATGCTGACCAGCACGTCATAGGCGCCGCGGACGGTGGTTCCCGCCTGGCCCAGCAGCGCCACGATCATGCCGGCCAATCCGTAAACGCCAATCGCAACCCAGGGCGTGCGGTAGCGGGGATGAATCCAACCGAACGCGGCGGGCAAATAGTGATGGATGCCGGCGACAAAGGGCAGACGCGAGGTGGAGGAGAGATTTGCGGCTGCTCCGCCAATGGCGTTGAGGGCGACGAGCAGAGCGACGGGCGCCAAAAGCCATCCCAGCCCCAGGTGGGCGCTGAGCCTGTGAATGCCGTTGACGAAGCCGTCCGGCCCACTTACTGCCTGGCTGGGCAGCGCCACTAGCAGGGCCGCGGTGCCGGCGATATAGCCGATGGCGAGGATGCTGCCTCCCACGAGGATTGCCCATGGAATCACGCGGCGCGGATTTTGAATTTCGTCGCCCATGGCGGAACCGGCCTCGATACCGGTGAAGGCGAAGAAGACGCTGGACCAGAAGACGGCATTCCTGAGGGTCCAGTGGGGAACCAGGCTGGCGGCTGCGATGTGCGTTGCCGGACCGAACCGCCAGAACGAGGCGGCGGCCAGGAGAAGGAGCACGGTGAGCGGGAGCAGGCTGCCCAGCGAGCCCACGTTGTTCAGCCACTTGCCTGCGTCCACACCCCGGATGTTGAGCAGGGTGATGATGGCCAGCCAGACCACCGCGAAGGCCACGTAATAAAGGGGATTGGCGGCCAACGCCTGCGCGCGCGGGCCAAACGCAGACAACGCCGAAGCTGCGCCAAAGTAGAGCACACCTGCAAAGTACGGCAGATTGCACATCCAGTAGGTCCAGGCGGCGATGAAGCCGGAAAAGTCGCCGAAGGCCTCGCGCGTCCACATGTAAAGGCCGCCCTCCTCGGGATGGCGCGAAGACAGTTCCATGACGCTGGCGGCCAGGGGGACAAAGAAGCAGATGAGCGCGGCGACCCAGACAATCAGGATGCTGGGACCGGCGGCCGCGGCGGTTGCGGTCCAGCGCATGCTGAGAGCAACGACCACGTAGAACAGCGCCAGATCGCGGAACCGGATACCTCGCTTGAGTGCGGGAGAAGCAGGCATGTACGGCGCAGCATATCAAAGCCGCGCGCGCCAACGAAGCTAAATCTTCTTCGCGTCGGCCAGCACGGCCATGGCCGCATTGCGCCCGTTGATGCCGATCACGCTGCCTCCGGGGTGGGTGCAGGCGCCGCACAGATACACGCCGGGCATGGGCGTGCGCGCCGTCAGCCGGTTGGCCCACATATACGGCGGCAGGCACTCGCCCTGGAAGATATGCCCGCCCGTCAGGCCGACCTTCCGCTCAATGTCGGGAGGGCCCAGCACCTGGGCATCGATCACCGCGCCGCCGATGTTCGAACAAAATCGCCTCAGAGAGTCGAGCGCCAGCTTGCGCACCTCCTCGCGGCGTTCATCCCAGTTTCCCTGCGCAAACTTGTAAGGCACATACTGCGCAAACACGCTCATGGTGTGTTCGCCCGCCGGAACCACCGTGCGGTCATGCACGCTCTGGAAGTAGAGCTCACACCATAAGTGCTCGGGTAACTCCCCGCGCCGCGCCGCCGCAAACCCCGCCTTCCACTCCTCTTTGGTCAGCGGAGCATTGATCTGCCCGTAGTGGTGCGGCTCATCCGTACCGGGCCGCGCCCGAAAGTTGGGCAGCTCGCGCAGATGCACGTTGAGCTTTACGGTGCAACCCTCCATCGGCACCCGTTCCACTTGTCTTCGCCACGCTCCATCGGCCTTTGCGCCCAGCAGCCGCAGCGTCTGCCGCGGGTCGGCATTCGACACGATAGTCCGCGCGGCAATCCGCTCCCCACCTTGCAGCCGCACGCCTTCGCCGGGCAAAATCTCCTCCACCGGCACGCCCGCAATCACCGTTACCCCGGCCTCGCGCGCCGCATCGCAAAAGTAGAACGAAACCATCCCCATGCCGCCGCGCACATAGCCCCACATGCCGGCCATGCCGCCCAGCCGTCCCGACGCATGATGGAAGCGAATCGAAGCCGTACCTCGGTCGAACGGGCTGGCGTTGGTTCCAATCACGCCCTGGCCCAGCAACGCAATCTGCAGCCGCTCGTCCTGAATGTAAGTCTCTACAAACTCGGCCATCGACCAGTCGAACAACACCGAACGAGCCTCCGCATCGCCCGCCAGCCGATCCTCCAACTGCTCCCGCGCCGGCGCTTCCCCAATCCAAACATCGCGCGCCCAGGCCTCTTGTCCGTGCGCGTGCGCTTGAGCCGCCGGACGCAGCGTATCCCGCAGCCGCCGGATCACATCGCTCATCGCGCGCCAGCCCTCCACGTCTCCGGGAGCCAGCGCCCGCACCTCCGCCGCGCACCGTTCGTCATCGTCCCAAAGCTGAATGCTCGTCCCATCCAGAAACGGCACAAACAGCCCATTCACCGCAGGAGTCCACGCGTAGCCACGCCTCGCCAGTTCCAGCTCTTCCACCACCAGAGGATGCAGCAGCCCCGCCAGGTAGGCGCAGGGAGACATCTTTACCCCCGGAAAGGGTTCTTCGATCGTGCATGCGCCCCCCACTCGCGCGCGGCTCTCGATCACCAGCACCCTCTGCCCAGCCCGCGCCAGGTAAGCCGCGCAAGCCAGTCCATTGTGGCCCGCGCCGACCACGATGGTGTCCCAGCTCCTGGCCGCCAGCGCGCCCACCGGCTCCGGCAGCCCCAATTCGCCCATCAAATCAGCAGTAGGAGAACTCATATCCGCTCTACGCTAGCATTTCTCGCCCCGCTTGTGGAACGGCTCCGTCTCCCGCACCTTCCACCGCATCTGCCCTTGGCTCTTTCGCCCAAAACCGTCGGGCCCGCGCACACAAGCGATTTCTTGTCCGCCGGGAGGAACCTGGGGTTCGGAGCGGTTCCTGGGATCATGAGCCCACAGGCCTTCGCCGCGGTTCACAATGCGGCGCGTCGCGCGCTGACCAGGGCGCGGATGAAGTCCGGCGTGGAACCGCAGCAGCCGCCCAGAAACGCGGCGCCGGCCTCGCGCAGGGCCGCGTAGTGCGAAGCGAAGAACTCCGCCGAGGTACGATAGCGAATAGCCGACCCTTCTATCGTGGGCAAGCCTGCATTCGGCTTGATCCAGATGGGCAGATCGCAGGCCGCGCGCAGCCGCCGGCAGATGGGCACAGCCTGCTCCACTCCAACGCCGCAGTTGGCGCCCACCGCGTCCGCCCCTGCTTCCGCCATCGCAGCGGCCACGCCTTCGGGCGTCGCGCCCATCATGGTGCGGTCCTTGTTCTTGCCGGAGTCGAATGCGAAGGAAGCGATGACTGGCAACCCCGTGCTCTTTGCCGCCTTCACTGCAAGGCGCGCCTCCTCGATGTCGCTCATCGTCTCCACCAGCAGTGCGTCCGCGCCCGCTTCAGCGAGCGATCGAGACTGCGCGGCAAAGACCGCGGCAACCTGTTCGCTGTCGATCTCGCCCGACAGCACCATCTTGCCCGTCGGACCGATCGAGGCAAACACCAGCGCCTGCCCCGCGGCCCCACGCGAGAGTGCTACACCGGCGCGATTGATAGCGTCAATATCGGCCTCAGGAACGCCTTTCATGGCGACGGCGTTGGCTCGAAAGGTGTTGGTGAGGATGACCTGGCTGCCCGCTTCCGCATAGGCGCGCGCCACCGCTCCCACACGCTCAGGGTGGGTCAGGTTCCAGGTGTCGGGTATCGTGCCGGGGGGCAGCCCGCGTGCCTGCAGCTCCGTTCCCCAGGCGCCATCGGTGATGAGCAGACCGTCGGCCAACCACTCGCGCAGGCGGCTCATGCGAGCACCCCGATGAACGCCAGGGGCCCGGTGGCTTTACAGCCTTCCTTGACCGGGGGTCTATTCAGTTTGAGCGGATGATTCATGCAAAACTCCATCGAATCAGGGTACGGGCATCCAGCATAGGGAAGCTGTGGCCTGCCGCGCCGGACAGCCGCGAAACCGTTTTAGCCAGGGATTTGCCTTTGCTTTCCCGGCTCCGCGCCAGTATACCCCCGGGAGCGGCGATAAAAGTCGTTCTATGCACACTCTCGGCCTGAGCGACTTCTGTAGGCCGAACCGCTGCCATAGGCCGTTCGGCAGAGCGAGGTGCAGGTCCCGACTCGAAGCATGAAAGCTTTTCCGTATTGACAGGCATTGTTCGTAGAATTGGGTTTTGACAATGGGCGAGCGGAAGAAGTGGGAAAGGTTGGGGAACGACGATGAGAAACGCACGGAAGGCTTTGGTGAGTAGAAGAAGACTGATCCGGAACGGATTGCTGATGGCGACCAGCTGTGTCTGCAGTCCTTGGGCATTCGGCGGAACATCGGGCTTGCGGGATAATCCCGGGGTCGACGATGCAGGCGAAACCTGGACCATTGGCAATGATCTGATCGCGAGGACTGTGACCTTCCAGCCCAAAACAGGACTCTTCACGGAACAATTGTCCGACCTATCGACGCATGTAGACTTCATTCTCCCAGAAAAGATTCGCATGGACATGGCCCAGGAGTTCTCTTTCCTGTGCAACGGACAAATCTGTGGGGGAACCAATTCGGACTTCGACCTGTTGAGCGCCGGCGAAGCCGCTCTTCAAAACGGAAAGTCACTCGCCATCCGCCTGCGCCATAAAAACCTGGCTCTTGAAGTGTCCGTGGTTTACAGCGTCTATAACTCTCATCCGGCCATCCGCAAACATCTGCTACTGCGGAATACCGGCACTGCCCCGCTCCATCTTTCCCATCTCAACATCGAATCCATCGGAGTTTCGGTTGGGCCGGAGAATGAAACGACTCTGCTTACACAGTACGGGACGATTCCCCGCGAGACCTTCTACACGGGGCGCTCGGAGGATGCAGGGCTGCTGGTAGCGAATGGCCGCACCGGCGCCGGCATTGCCATCCTCAGCGAGGTTCCCGGATACATGAAGCGCACCGAGATCGGCGGTTGGGACGATCCGCGCCGCGTGCGCATCGGTGTGCTCTACGACACCGATCTGATGCCCTTCGAACGGACTCTCGCGAGTGGCGAGGAATTCGTCACGGCCAGCGCGTCGCTGGTGACTTTTCGCAAGGACGACGGCTTTCACGATCCGCATTGGCTGCTGCCGTCCTATACGGCAAACGTCTTGATGCGACGGGTCGACGCGCACGGTCCCCCGTGGATCTACAACACATGGGAGCCTTTCGAGCGAGAAATCAATCGCGATACGGCCCTTGAATTGATCGATGCCGCGGGCGCCATGGGAATCGATATCTTCACCATCGACGATGGGTGGCAACAGGAATACGGTGACAACGGTGTGAACCTGACCTCATTTCCAGGCGGCTTGAAATCCATTCAGGATGCCGTCGAGGCAAGGGGCATGCGCCTGGGTCTGTGGATTCCAGTTGCGGCAATCGGAACATCGACCGCGACTTATCGCGACCATCCCGAATGGGCCTCAACCGACCAGCAAGGGAAACTCAAGACGACCTCAACAGCGGCAGGCGAAATGGCGGTCATGTGCATGGCGTCCGCATTTCGCGATGCCGCCGCCGACCGTATCATCGATGCCATCGAGCGTTTTCACCTCGCCTATGTGAAGCTCGACCTGACGACTATCTTCAATGCCTACGGCGAAGCTCCAGGATGCTGGGCCAAAGGCCACTACCATGGAAACTGGACCGAATCGCTCAACATGATTTACGAAGGCATCTCCTATATGACCGGCAGGATCTATCAAAAACATCCGGAGGTGCTTCTCGACCTGACCTTCGAACTCTGGGGCCAGAAGCACGTCATCGACGCGGGTCTGCTTGCGGCCGGCGACCTTGACTGGATGAGCAACGTGGACGACACACAGCCGGATTCTGCCGGGCCCCTGCAAGCCCGCCAGTTGCTTTACCAGCGGGCCGCCTCCATGCCTGTCGAGAGCATGCTGATCGGCAATATCCACGCGGAACTGCCGTCGATTCAGGAGAGTTTTGCGACAGCGATCGGCTCAGCACCCCTGCTGCTCGGCGACCTGCGCAAACTGAGTGCGGCCGATCGCCAGTGGTACCGAGAAAAGACAGGTTGGTTCAAGAAGCTGAGAAGCAACACGAAGATCAGCGAAAGCTTCTTCCCGCTCGGTAGTTGGCTGCAACCTTCGCCGGCTGCCTGGGATGGCTTCGCGCGCCTGGCGCGCCGCGGCAACGGCGTGATTGCGGTTTTCCGTAACAAGTCGCAGGAACCAGTTGCTACAGTGCAGTTACCCTTGATGCCGGCGGGAAAGTACAGGTTGCGCTCTATTATTACTGGTAAAGATCTCGGCGTCTTCGGAAACTCCGATTGGGTACACGGCATACCGATCAAGTTTTCAGATTCGGAACCTGTCGATGTTCTTGAAGTTACTTCGGTCAATGGATGAATTCATGGAGGGCAGGCAGTATAATCGCATGGATCATCGGAGTGGCAACAGGAGCTGCCTGACGGCAAGGGGGAAGAGATGGCCACCTTAACTGAGAAGACGGCAAGGCGCGAGCGGCTTGTCGCCACGTTGAATCACAAGGAGCCCGACCGCATTCCTATCGACTTTGGCGGAACCGCGGTCACCGGTATCCATGCCAGTTGCGTGGCGGCCTTGCGAGATTATTACGGTCTTGAGCTGCGTCCCGTGCGCATTCACGAGCCGTTCCAGATGCTGGGGTTGGTGGACGAAGACCTGCAGGACGCGATGGGGCTTGATGTGACCGGCGTCTTCCCGCGAAACACGATGTTCGGCTTTCCCGCGGAGGAATGGAAGTGCTGGCAGTTTAACGGACAGGAGGTGCTCGTTCCGGGGGACTTCAACACCACGGTCGATGCCAATGGCGACACTTTGATCTACCCTGAGGGCGACCTGACGGTCCCGGCGAGCGGGCGCATGCCGCGTGGGGGCTACTTCTTCGATAGCATTGTCCGCCAGGATCCATTCGACGAAGAGAAGCTGAATCCGGAAGATAACATGGAGGAGTTCGGTCCCATCGTGCAACAGGATCTCGACCACCTGGTGCGCGCGACGCAAGAGGCCTGGACGACGGGCAGGGGTGTGATTGCCAGCTATGGCGGAACCGCATTCGGCGATATCGCGCTGGTTCCAGCGCCATCCCTCAAGCATCCCAGGGGGATACGCGACATCGCGGAATGGTACGTGTCCACCAGCAGCCGCCAGGACTACATTCACAAGGTCTTCGAGCGTCAGTGCGAGATTGCCATCGAGAATCTTGAGCGCATCTACGCCGCAGTCGGCGACAGCGTTCATGCGGTGTTTGTTTGCGGCACGGATTTCGGGACACAGACTTCCGCATTCTGTTCCGTTAAGACTTTCCGCAACCTGTACTTTCCATACTACAAACAAGTCAATGACTGGATTCGCTCCCACACGCCCTGGAAGACCTTCAAGCATTCCTGCGGAGCAGTTTCAAAGTTTCTGCCATCCTTTATCGAGGCTGGATTCGACATACTCAATCCGGTACAGTGCTCCGCTACCGGAATGGAGCCCGAGCAGTTGAAGGCGAGCTTTGGAGACCAGCTCGTCTTCTGGGGTGGAGGAGTGGACACGCAGAGGGTTCTGCCCTTCGGAACAGCAACTGAAGTCCGGGAGCAGGTTTTGCGCCGCTGCGAGATCTTCGCCCCA
Organism: Occallatibacter sp.; assembly: GCA_049509995.1. Classification (GTDB taxonomy): domain Bacteria; phylum Acidobacteriota; class Terriglobia; order Terriglobales; family Acidobacteriaceae; genus Telmatobacter. The sequence goes on from JBEKZJ010000037.1 coordinate 15,069, forward strand.
AGCGGGGGATTCGTGTTTAACAGCATTCATAACGTTCAGGCGGCAACGCCGGTCGAGAACATCGTCGCGATGATCGATGCGGTGCACGAATTCAATGGAAGGAAGTGAGGGAGCCCCGAGAATTGGCGCTTCACCTGCTCCTGGCTTTCTTCTGCCATAAGAGACACAGAGTCCAGCAAGCAATGCCGCTCCGGAAGAGGAAGGCATGCCTGCAGCGCGTGCTGGGTTATCACTTAGCTATCAAAAGCTCCATCCCGAATCCTGCTATGGCGAGATATTCTTCTCCGCTGCCTCTGGAAAGGCGATGCAGTTCATGAATTCATCCTGAAAGCCGGGGTCGGCGGCAAGACTTACATGCTCGATAGGAGGCAGAATAGGTTCTCCCGCTGACAAAAGCAGTATCTTGGCGCCGCGCAGAGCTGTGTTGCCCCTGGCGTGGATGCGCTCGATGGGCGCCTCGATGAGTCCTATCCTGATAGCACTTTCAGGCTGCACATAGTTGCCAAATGCGCCGGCAAGATAAATGCTTTGCAGACGGTCGGCGCTCACGTCCAGGCGCTTCAGCAGCAGCCTGAATCCAGAGGCGATGGCGGCCTTGGCCAATTGCAGTTCGCGGATATCGGCCTGGAAAAGAACCACCGGGTCCTTCACGGGAAGGATCTTGGCGCGATCGGCGATGCGCCCGGAAGGCAGAACCGCGCCGGTTTGAAGCCCCGCTGCAACCGCATCCACGAGGCCGCTACCGCAGATACCGCGAGCCTCCACGTCTCCGATCACTGTGGCGCGCATCACGTCCTGGTCGAGCGACACGTGAGAGATGGCGCCCGTGGCGGCCCGCATTCCCATGCGGATGGAGCCGGCTTCAAAGGCCGGTCCCGCCGCCGTGGAGGCACAGACAATTCCGCGACGGTTACCGATGGCAATTTCGCCATTGGTGCCCAGGTCAACCAATGCAAGCAGGTCCTCCGCGCGAGAGATGCCGACGGCGAGTATTCCGGCGAGAATGTCCGACCCCACAAAGCCACCAAGACACCGCTCAAAGCGAATGCGGCAGGCGGGGGGCAGAGGCCAAGCCAGCTCCTGGGGCTGGAAACACTGTGCATCCGGATGGGAGGAGTGAAACGGCACCCGCGAAAGCGGCTCAACATCAAGCCCGGCAAACAGGTGATGCATCACCGTGTTGCCGACCAGGATCACCTCGACAATCTCCTGTTCGCGGCCGCCGGCAAGGTTCGCGATCATCTGCCGCAAGGCAAGGCGCACGACCGTGGTCAGATCGGCTCCGCACAAGGCGGCCCGAATCCTGCTCATCACATCCGACCCGAACGAGGCCTGGGGATTGAGATTGGTTTCCACTCCGAGAACGCTGCCCGTAGCCATGTCGACCATCTGCGCGGCGATGGTGGTCGTGCCCAGATCGATGGCAATCCCCAGGCCGGACTTACCGCCGCTCGACAGGCCGGAGTTATCCGCGAGGACATCCATATGCCATTGGCCGCACTCGAGCGCCAGCGGCATCTCCGCCCGCGCCTGGCAGGCCAGCCGCCATCCATTGGCAAGCTCTTCTGCCGAGAAGAAGGAGAGATCCGGGCCGGTGACCGGGAGCGATCCCGCCAATACGCGGACACCGCATCCGCCGCAAAGGCCTGTTCCTCCGCATGGAAACTCGACGCCGAACTGTGGGAGCGCAGATGCGAGCGAGCCGCCGCGAACCATCTCCACGTCTACCGACAATGGCTCCAGTTGGATACGCACTCTCTCGACGCTCATATGACTTCCACAATGGATTCGCCCAGGGAGCCTTGCACGGTCGCGCCTGGAGGTACAACCAGGAAGTCCGCCGCATCCCACTCTCCATTGACCAGGCGTTCGAGCAGCGTGAGCGAACCCTCGATTTCCTCAAAGATCCATCCCTCCTTCTCCGCTTCGGCGCGTGCGAGGCTGCGGAAGTTATCCTCGGATGCAACGCCAGTGGAGATATAGGTCAGCCCGGAATAGCGGCGGCGAAACGCGTTGAATTGCTCAAAGAGGTAGTTCCCGTTGTCCTCGCCATACTGGGCAATGAGCTCTTCGCGAGTTTGCCGCTCCCCGATGGTGTAATATGCGGCGGAATTAGCCGGCTCCAGAGTCTGGCCCTGGATCTGAAAGTCTATCCAGCCTGGAGAACGAAAATAGACACCGGGATGAGTGTCGAAATAATCCTGATAGCGAAGGCGGCTGCCCATCAGCAGGCCGATGCAATCATGCGCGCGGGGGAGGACGAGCTGCGTCTTTCCCGCGCGCAGGCCCTCAGTCCCTCTGCCGCAGAGCGCGTATCCCAGGAGGATAGCGTCATACCCTTCTTCGTCGGCGGCATCGATCCGCTCCTGCAGATGCGGGCGCATCGACGCGCCCAGATCGTGCAGGCCCATCGGCAATATCTCCGTCACAATCGAGTGAGGAGAGCGGGAGAGGACGTGGTTCATCTCCCAGGTGAGAACCTGGCAACAGATCACCTTAAAGCGCATGGCTTCACCCAGGACAATCTCCGATGCTGAATTCGACGATGCCGTGGGAGACAAACCGACTTACCGATAAGCCATAGCCAGGCATAGGTCGTGTCAAGCTTCTGCCAGAAGGTTTCTAACCAGCCCGACAGCGCCGCTGGCGTTCTCACTGTAACCATCCGCGCCGATCTCTTTGGCATACCGCAGTGTGACTGGAGCGCCGCCGACGAGCACCTTCACCCTGTTTCGCAGGCCCGCGTTCGTCAGCGCGTCGATGGTTGTCTTCATGGCCGGCATGGTCACGGTCAGCAAGGCAGACATACAGACAAACTGCGGCTTCCGCTCCTCGACCGCGGCCACAAATGCTTCAGCCGACACGTCGGCGCCAAGATCGATGACTTCGAATCCACTGCCTTCGAGCATGGATGCGACGATGTTCTTGCCGATGTCATGCAGGTCGCCCTTGACCGTTCCAATGACCACCCGCGCAGACAGCTTCTCACCGGAAGCCGTCATCAGCGGGCGCAGCAGCTCCATTGCGCTCTTCATGGCGCGGCCTGCCAGCAGCAACTCGGGGACAAAGTATTCTTCCTCCTCGAACAGCCGGCCAACTTCGTCCATGGCCGGAACCATGAACTCCGAGATCAGGGTCATCGGCTCCGTTCCAGCTTCAATCGCGGCTTGCGTAACGGCGTGCGCCTTCTTTGCGTCGCCGTTGAGAATTGCTTCGTAAAGTTCCTTTGACTGCGCCATGATTCCTGCCTGCAAAGATCAATTCATGCCATCGCGATTGCTTCGTGTGTTTGGGCGAACTCCACCATGGCACGCACGTTTTCGTGGGGGGTATCGCGGACCACCTCACAACCCGCGGCCACGATCCATCGCGCGCCGGCCTGTCGTTGCAACGCTTCAAGCGACAGCGCAATCGTCTCCGGGGAACCATCGCGCAGCTCTCTCACCGGATCAATGTTCCCTGCCAGCGTCTGTTGTGGCCCGGTTTGGGTTCGCGCCTGGTCCATGGGGACAGGATAGTCGATGTCCACCAGGTCGCAACCCAGCGTGCCGATGCCATCCAGGATTCGCCGCGTGTTCCCGCAGATGTGGAGACGGACTCTTCCGCCGTTTGCGTGGATGGAATCCACCAGTTTCTTCTCCCATGGCCACACAAACTCTTTGTAGATGCGCGGTCCCACCAGCGATGCGGCCGCATCTCCGACGCCAATAATGTCTGCCCCGGCTTGAATCTGTGCAGCGGCGAAGCGGATCGCTACTTGCAACGTGAAGTCGAACAGATCGTGAACGAACGCCGGGTCATCGGAAAAGTCCATCATCAGGCGATTGATGCCGCGCAGATCGGCGCCCTCGGCGCATGGACCTTCGACCCATCCCTCGACGAACAGTCCCTTTCCCGCACGTTCGCGCAGCAACTCGATGCCCCGGACACGATCTTCCATGCGTCCGCCGGCGATCGTATCCGGAGCTTCCACCCCGGCTAAGACGGACTTATCCGCAAATAGCGCCTCGTCCTCGAGGATTGCCGGTGGCCGGTCCTCATACCACTGGATATGTGCTCCCAGATCAGCGGCTTCGCGGGTGGGATCGGAGATTGTGGAGACATAGTCAAATCCGAACGTAGCGGCTGTCTTGACCTGCGCATCCACCATGATCCTGTGGTCGCGTACATACTGCAAGTACTTTACCCCAAGAATATCGGCGGCAAATGTCATGGTGATGGGCATGCACGGAATGTGGTCGGCCTTGTGTCCGGCAAGAACCGCAAGAATTCGTTCACGACCCGTCATAGCATACACATTCTTTCCCTAAACTGCGTTATACCCCAACCTGGGGGCGCAAGAAAGCCGAGAGCTGCATCGCACAGAGTCTAAGTCCGGGAGCGGTAATTGTCCAGCAGACTGCCGGGAATTTCTGTTCGCAGGATGTTCGCTGTTTTCACCTCTGCAGCCGGGCTGACTTATCGACCGCCAGGCAAACATCGCCCCCAGCTACATGCGGAACGGGATGAAAAGGCTGGCGGCATTCTCACGTTCGATGACTTCCGTCCGGCAGCAATTGCCGCCGGGGTCGGCACCACCCGGTCCCGCGTGAGCTTCTTCATGAATCGATTTCGCAAGCTCGGCCTTATTGAATACAATGGCGGCATCCGGGTCAATAAGTCGCTGCTCAATGTGGTTCTGCACGATCAATTCACCGAGCGTAACCCCGTGAGACCTCCTGGTTGGCCACTCCACGCATTCGATCAAAGGCGACCAACTAGCGGTTAGGAGTGTGTCCGAGAATTCATTTTGCGAGGCACATATTGTGGTCAGGGAAGGCCTTGACCACAATTACTTGAGATCAAGGCGGGCAATCTTCGAATACTCACCGCAAGTCCGCATTGACCCGCCGCCCGGTTTCCCGTAAACTAGGAAATTGCGAGGGATGCGGCTCGAGTTGCATTCTGACCCCGCATCATCCCGCCTGAAATCAGGGCCTGAGATTAAGGAAGAACAATGGCAAACCATGTATCGGCGCTGAAGCGCGCCCGCCAGACCGTAACCCGCAGCGAAGTCAACCGCGCCAACCGCAGCCGCGTGCGCACCAGCCTGCGGACCCTGCGCGAGGTTCTCGCCAAGGGCGACGTGAAGGCCGCCCAGGCCCAGTATCGCGAGACCGTTTCCACCCTCGACAAGAGCGTGCAGAAGGGGATTCTCCACGACAATACCGTCTCCCGCTACAAGAGCCGCCTGAACGCGCGGCTGAAGGCCCTGGTTCTGGCCAAGGCGTAGCGCGGCAAAGCAAGGCAAGGCTGGAGACAATCCAAAATCAGCATGAGCGACCGGGAGCAATCTCGGCCGTTTCTGTTTTTGCGCACCTGAAAAGCCTCAGAGCCCCTGCGTCAATCCAGCCGCTCGAAGATGCCCGCCGCGCCCATGCCGCCGCCGACGCACATCGTCACCATGCCGTAGCGGACCTGGCGGCGGCGCATCTCGCTTAGCAGCGTGGCCGTCAGCTTTGCGCCGGTGCAGCCCAGCGGATGGCCGAGGGCGATGGCGCCCCCGTTGACGTTGATCCGCTCCGGATCGAGGCCCAGCACGCGGATCACGGCCAGAGCCTGCGCGGCAAAGGCTTCGTTGAATTCGATCAGGCCGATCTCGTCCAGCGTGAGCCTGGCCTGGCTGAGGGCCTTGGGAATGGCGGTGATGGGGCCGATGCCCATCTCCTCCGGCAGGCAGCCGGTGGCGGCGTAGGCCACCAGGCGGGCGAGCGGACGAATCCCCAGTTCCTGTGCCCGACCTGCCTCCATCAAAACCGCCGCGGCCGCTCCGTCCGAGGTCTGCGAGGAATTGCCTGCGGTCACCGTGCCCTGCGCATGAAACGCAGGCTTGAGCTTGGCCAGCGCCTCGGCGGAGGTGTCCGCGCGCGGGCCTTCGTCGGCGGCAAAAACCTGTTCCGCGACCACCGGCTTGCCGGCTTTCGCGGCCGGAACCGCCGTCGTCACCGTCACCGGGATCAGCTCGCCGGCGAACCGTCCCGCCGTCTGCGCGGCCACGGCTTTCTGGTGGCTGGCCAGCGCAAAGGCGTCCTGATCCTCGCGGGAGACGCCGTAGTGGCGAGCGACCCGCTCGGCGGTCAGGCCCATGGTCAGCAGCGCGGCCGGGTAGTGCTCGGCCAGCCACGGATTGGGGCTGGGCTTGAGGCCGCCAAAGGGGAGCAGGCTCATCGACTCAGCCCCGCCCGCCACCACCACCCGGTCGCCGCCGGAGCGGATGCGCAGATCGGCCAGCGCAATGGCCTCGAGCCCCGAGGAGCACAGCCGGTTGACGGTGACGCCGGGAACCTCGACCGGCAAGCCCGCACGGAGCGCGGAAAAACGGGCGATGTTCCAACCCTGCTCGCCCTCCGGCTGCGCGCAACCCAGGATCACGTCGTCGATTTCGGCGCGGTCGAGGCCTGGAACCCGCTCCAAAGCCCCATTCAACGCAGTTGCGGCAAGGTCGTCGGGGCGGGTGGTGGACAGAGCGCCTTTGGGGGCTCGGCCAACGGGGGTGCGAACGGCGCTTACTAGAACGGCTTCCGGCATGCGTGACGCTCCTTGACGATCGTTTGAGCCCGGCACGGCAAACCGTTACTCCGGCATCTCCAGCACGATCCAGGCATTTTTCAAATAGAAGTGGTAGACGGTGTGGTGGTCGATGAGCGAATCGGCCAGGGCATCGTGGTCCACGAGCGCCGGGCGATGCAGCAAGCCGATCTGTGCCGTGCGAATCTGCTCGGGCGAGGCCGGGTCAATGCCCCAATTGAAACCGAGAACGCCGCTCGGGTCGTGGGCTTGCAGGCGCTCGGTTTCAGGCGCGGCTGCCAGCACCAGCAGGTTGGCTGGGGCGCTGGAAAAGTAGACCAGCAGCGAGACCGTTCCCTGCGACGAGCACAGGACCGCCCAATCGGAGGAGCCGGGGCGCTCCAGGCTGGCGTGGATGACGTTCTCCGGATGATGCGCCTCGTAGGTTTGCGGAATGAGGCAGCCACGGCGGTTGAGCAGGTCTTGAACTGCGGCCGGCAACTCAGGAAACGAACTGACCGGCAGATGGCGGATGAGGTAAGGAGTCGAGTGACCGGCGACGACGATCTGGCCGGATTCGTTGAGTTGGGCCGGGGCCTGGGCGGGAAGTAGAGCGCAGGACAGGAGAAAGCCGCTCAGCAACCAACCACCCTTTCTCAGGCCAGCGCAAACCATGGAGATTGCATTTCCTCAGGGCCTAAAGCCCGCGTTGATTCTGTTGCATTTGCGGCACGACTAAAGTCGTGCCCTGACACTTCAAGCGCCTCAGAATCTCGCATCCCGAAGCTTGTAATACCCTCACCCTTCATCTGAGGCGACATCGCCGATTAACGCCTCCACCCATTTTTCCGCTTCCATCTCATGTTCAATGTCGGCTGCCATCTGGCGGCAGCCCTCAGCCAAGGCAGCTTGGCTTGTCTGTTTGGTCTCCTGGGCAGGAATGCCGGAAACCATCGGAATTCCCCTTCTACTCATCATCGTCTCATCAAGCATCACCTACAGAATCAATTCCGCAACGGTTTGCCGGTCTTCAGCGTGAAGGCAATCCGCTCCTGCGTCTTGCGCTCGCCGCAGAGCGACAGAAACGCCTCCAGTTCCAGGTCCAGCAGGTACTGCTCGCTGACCAGAGAACCCGCCGTCACCCGTCCGCCGGCCAGAATGTACGCGACCCAGCGGGCGACCTTCTGGTCGTGCTCCGAGGCGTAGCCGGCCTCGCCCATCAGATAGGCGCCGGTCTCCAGCGTAGCCAGCGCCGCCGTGCCGGGAGCGGGAATCTGCGTCCGGGGCTGCGGAGCGGTGTAGCCGGCCCCGGCCAGCGCCGCAGCTTGCGCCTTGGCGTCCAGCAGCAGCCGTTCGCGGTTCATGGTAATGCGGTCCGCCGGCGCCAGCATGCCCAGCGGCCGGGCCTCGGCAGCCGAGGTAGAGACTTTGGCCAGGGCGATGGTTTCAAACGCCCGCCTGAGCGCCGTGGCCATCTCCGCCGATTGCGCAAAGCGCGAGGGCGGATCGCGAGGATCGGGCGGCGCCAGCGCAGCGGCCTGGTCCACGGCCCGCAGCAGCATCTCCTTGGTCCCGCCTCCGGCTGGAATCAGGCCCACCCCGGCCTCGACCAGGCCGATGTACGTCTCCGCATGGGGCTGCCGCCGCGCGGCGTGCAGGCAGATCTCCGCGCCTCCGCCGAGCGTGAGGCCAAACGGGGCAGCCACCACCGGGCGCGGACAGAACTTGATGACCGCCGTCATCTGCTGGAAGCCGTGAATGACCGCGGCCAACTCCTCCCACTCGCCCTCCTGAGCGGCCAGCAACAGCTGCATCAGGTTGGCGCCCACGCTGAAGTTTTCGCGGTCGCTCGCAATCACGAAACCGGCACAGTCGCGCACCGCATCGGAAGAGGGATTCAGCACCGCGGAGATCAGCGCCAGCACATCGCCGCCGATGGCGTTCTTCAGCGAGTGCAGCTCGATGCAGCCGATGCCGTCGCCCAAATCCACAAGCGAAGCGCCGGCGTTGGCGCGGACCACGCCGTGCGAGCGCCGAAAGTCCACCACACGGGCGTGACCGGGAACGGCGGCGACAGGCTCCAGCTTACCCTTCTCCGGCTGGAAGCACTCCCGCCCGTCGCGCGCATACCAGGACGACTGCCCGGCCGCCAGGTCGCCGCGGCGACCCAGCAGCGCCTCGACGCGCGGGCTCACCGGCAAGCCAAGCGCCTTCATGCGGGCAACAGTCGAGCCAACTCCGGCCGCATCCCACATCTCAAACGGTCCCAGTTCCCAGTTGAAGCCGGCGCGCATGGCGCGATCGATGGAGGCCGCGTCGCCGGCCACTTCGCCGATGCGATCGGCGGCGAAGTTCCACAGCGCCGCCAGAAAAGGCCACAGAAAAGCCGCTGCCTTATCCTTGGCCGGATCGTTGGCCAACAGCAGCCGCAGCCGCTCCGGCGCTGTGACGGCGTTTTTGGCCATTTCAAGCGCCGGCAGCGCCAGTTTGGCCGACGGCCGGTACTCGAAACTGGCCAGATCGAGCACCAGGCGCAGATCTTTTCCATCGGCGTCGCGGCTTTTCTTGTAGAAACCCTGGCCAGCCTTGTCGCCCAGCCAGCCCCGCTTCACAATCTCTTCCAAAACGGATGAAAAGCTTCCCTGCGTTGCGCCCTGCGGGAAGTTCGCAGCCACGTGCGCCAGGATGTCGATGCCCACCATGTCGGCCAGCCGGAAGGTGCCGGTGCGCGGCCAGCCGATGGCCTCTCCGGTCAGCGCGTCCACCTCTTCAATGGTCAACCCCTGCTTCAGCATCAGGGTCGCCGCGGTAAACATTACGGCGACGCCGATGCGGTTGGCAATGAAGTTGGGGGTATCGCAAGCAAACACCACCTGCTTGCCCAGGGCGCGGTCGGCGAAGGCGGCAAAGGCAGCCACCAAAGCCGCATCGGTCTCGACGGTGGGAATCACCTCCAGCAGTTGCATATAGCGCGGCGGATTGAAGAAGTGCGTCCCGAAGAACCGGTCCCGGCGCGCCCCCGGAGTGTTCGAGAGCCCGGCGGCGATCTGGTTCACCGGCAAACCGGAGGTATTCGTGGTCAGCACGGCATGGGGCGCAAGATGGGGCACAACCCGCTTGAGCAGCGCCGTCTTGATGAGCAGATTTTCGGCCACCGCCTCAATCACCCAGTCGCACTGGGCCAGTCTGGGCAGGTCGTCCTCGAAGTTGCCGGGGGTAACCAGCGCGGCCCGTGAAGCCTCATAGAATGCGGCCGGCTTGGCCTTGCCGAGGGCTTCCATCGCCGCCAGCGCCAGCCGGTTTCTGGCGCCCTCGCCAGCCGGAATCAAATCCAGCAGCAGCGTAGGGATGCCAGCGTTGGCCAGGTGGGCAGCAATGCGGGAACCCATGGTTCCAGCGCCCAGCACGGCGGCGCGGCGAACAAGCAATGGTTGGGCGGCAAGGCTGAAAACGGGAGTTGCGGCCGGGGAAGTCGTGCTCATGCGGGCTCTCCCTGCGCAGGTTCGAGTGGGCAACCATCCACCGCGCGCAAACCATCGCAGCATACGGAAGTGAACGGCTCGGGGTCAAGGACAGTGAAAGATCACCCAACCCGGCCGGCGCTAAAGTTTCTTGCGCAGATACTCAAACACCACATACCCGATCAGCGCGGCGATCAGGGCGATGACGAGATTTGTCCCTGTAAAAATATCGTGCAGGGCAAACGCCAGACTCTTCCCCTGTCCATTGGTCGCGGTAAACTCGCCCATCAATAAATTGGAGTAAAACAGAAAGACGATAAACGCAATTTCAATCACTGCCCGCCAGGCAGGGACGAAGCGGCGGTGATTTTCTTGGTTTTGCGCCATGGAGTCTTCAGAGTAACAAGAATTCCATTTCACAGGAATTGAATTCGTAAGCCGCCCCGCTTGCCGCCAACAACGGGCTTACGGCCGCCGGTACATGACCTTGCCCGAGCGGATGACCATGCGCACGCGCGAGAAGCTGGTCAAATCCACCGCCGGGTCCGCGTCCAGAATCGTGAGGTCGGCCAGTTTGCCCGCAGTCACGGTCCCCTTCTGGTTTGCGACGCCCATCCGCGCCGCCGGGTTGGTGGTGAGCATGGCAAGTACATCAGTCGCTGTCAGGCCGCATTTGCCCAGCGCCTCAAACTCCCCCTCGGTCGAGTAGTCGGTCATGTAACCCACGTCAGTGCCGAAGATCAGCGTCCCGCCCAGCTCATGGAACTGGCGCACCTCGGCGTAGATGGGGTTCAGATACTCGGGCTTTGTGGTCACCGTGGTGGCAAACATCTTGAGCGTCGGCGTCATGGCCATGTTGTTGTTGACCATGGTGGCGAAGAGGGTCCTGTCAATGCCTTCGGTATCGTCCGGCGCGTGGGCCAGCACATCCACGCCGCTCTCGATGGCCACTCGCGTCCCCGCCAGGTTCGAGGGATGGGCAAACACCAGCCTGCCGTTCAGGTGGGTGGTTTCGACGGCAGCTTTGGCAATCGGAAGCGGCATGGGAAGCACCTGTCCGCGAGCCACCCAGGAACCGGTAAAGAGCTTGGTCAGGTCCGCGCCCGCCTTCAGATTGTCGCGCACATCGCGCTGCGCTTCTTGCGGCGTCTCCGGTTGCGGCATCAGGGCAATGATCCACCAGGGCAGCGTGTCGCGCAGATAATACGGAATGCCGTGCGGCGGGTAGAGCGCGGAGCCGGCCGTGTAGATCAGCGGCCCGTTCAGTTCGCCGTTTTCAATGCGCCGCCGGATGGGGAGCGTGTCGGAAAGGTTCGAGCCCACGTCCACCACCGTGGTAAAGCCCCGGCTCAAAAACATATCCGCCAGTTGGGCGTTCAGTTCGCCGGCAGGCTTCCACTCCGCGCCGCTCCACTTGCGCTCGGTAAAGTGAACGTGCGCATTCCAGAAGCCGGCGGTCACCACGCAGCGGTCGCAGGGCACGACGGCAGCGCCGGCCGGAACCTCGACCCCGCGCCCCGCCGCGGCAATCATGCCGTCGCGAATCAGGACCGTCCAGTCGTCAATGGGCGGCTCCGCCGGCGAAACGTAGATGCGCGCGTGCTCAATGGCCAGCGTGCCCTGCGCCAGCTTCAGCGGTGGATGCGCCACGCGGCGCGGATAGATGTCCAGTACCAAGACAACCGCAAACAAGACGGCCAGAGCAACCACCAGCGCACTCAACAGACGAAATGCCCAACGGCGCATGAACCCCTCCCGGTGAAAAGATACGCCAAGAAGCGGTAGCTGGTTGGTTCGAATTCAACGGGAATCCGGAGCCGTGGGGTGCAAGCCGGCCTGCCGGCCTGCTCCCTAGCCGGGCCGCCCGGTTTGACCCCCTCCGGTCGCGGGCACTAGCTTGGAAGAGTGCGGGGTTGCGGTTTCGCAGTTCTCGAACAAGGAGATTGGATGCAAAGCAGAATGCGAACCGCGGCCCTGGCGCTGGGACTGGCGGCAATGGCCTTGGCCGGCGCGTGGACCACACAGGCTCAGGATCTGAAGAGTTTCGAGCAGAAGACGACCACCAAAGTGCTGCCCAACGGCCTCACGCTCATCATCTGCGAGCGGCCGGAGGCGCCGGTCTTCAGCTATTCCACCTTCGTCGACGCTGGCGACGTAAACGACCCCTCGGGCGAGAGCGGCCTGGCGCACATGTTCGAGCACTTGGCCTTCAAGGGAACCAGCGAGATCGGCACCAAAGACTACGCCGCCGAGAAGATCGCGCTCGCCAAGGTGGAGGCGGCCAACGACGCCTACGAGGCCGAGTACCTGAAGGCCGTCGGGCGCGACGAGCAGAAGCTCGCCGAGCTGAAAAAAGCCTTCAAAGAGGCCGAAGTCGAGGCGCACAAGTTCGTCATCCCCAACCAATTCACCGATGTGGCCGAGCGCAACGGAGCCGAGGGCCTGAACGCCGAAACCGGGCTCGACGAGACCATGTTCTTCTGGTCCATGCCGGAGAACCGGCTCGAGCTGTGGGCCTATCTTGAGAGCAGCCGCCTGGCCGACACGGTGCCGCGCGAGTTTTACAAGGAGCGCGACGTGGTGATCGAAGAGCGGCGCATGCGCACCGACTCCAACCCCGAGGGCCGTCTTTTTGAGCAGTTCGTCGCCACCGCCTACGTGGCCCACAACTATGGCCGCAGCTCCATCGGCTGGCCCAGTGAGGTGAGCCAGATCAACGCCACCGAGGCCATGGAATTCCACGAGAAGTACTATGTGGGCGCGAACATCGTGGTCGCCGTGGTCGGCGACGTGAAGGCATCCGAGGCGATGCCGGTGCTGGAAAAGTACTTCAGCCGCGTTCCCGCCGGTCCCAAGCCGGAGGAGATGACCACCGTCGAACCCAGACAGTTTGCCGAGAAGACCGCGGTGATTCGGGACCCCAGCCAGCCCCTTTACGTGGAGGGTTATCATCGCCCCGACTATCGCGATCCAGACAATGCGGTGTACGACGCCATCAGCGACATCCTCTCCAATGGCCGCGTCTCCAGGCTCTATCGCAGCCTGGTTCGCGACCAGCAGATCGCCGCTGGAGCCGAGGGGGTCAGCCCTTATCCCGGCGGCAAGTATCCGGGGCTGTTCTTCTTTATTGCCGCTCCCCTGCCTGGCCACACCCCGCAGGAGATGCGCAACGCCATCCACGCCGAGATCGACAAGCTCAAGACCGCCGATGTGAGCGGCGAAGAGCTGGCCATGTTCAAGACCCGTACCCGCGCCGACCTGTTGCGCGGCCTGGCCGACAATCAGGGGCTGGCGAACAGCCTGGCCGAGTACCAGACCCGCTATGGCGATTGGCGCGAGCTGTTCCTGCAACTGGACAAGGTGGACAAGGTGACCAAGGCCGACATCCGCCGCGTGGCTAACCAGGTGTTTGTTCCCGGCAATCGCACCGAAGCGTGGATTGAGACCGAGGCTCCCGCGGCGGCTGCGCAGAAAGATGCAGGCGCGCAATGAACAGCTCATCGATGAAGAAGCTCTACGCAATCTCCTCTGCCTTCGTGCTCTGTGCATTGCTGGCTGCGCCCATCGCCCTCAACGCGCAGCAGAACAAGCCATGGGAGAAGATACCCATCCCCAAACTGCATGATTTCAAGCCCCAGCAGCCAAAGAGAATTGTCCTGAAGAACGGCATCGTTCTCTTTCTGCAGGAGGATCACGAACTGCCGTTCGTCTCCGGATCGGTAACCATTCCAGGCGGCTCGCGCGACGAGGATCCGGCCAAGGCAGGCCTGGTGGGCCTTTATAGCCAGGCATGGCGCACCAGCGGCACTGCCAAACTGGACGGCGACGCCCTGGACGATCTGCTGGAGGCCAAGGCTGCCCACATCGAGACCGAGGGCGACGAAGACTCCACCGCGCTTGCGTGGGATTCCCTCAAAGGCGATGCGGACCAAGTGTTTTCGCTCGCTTTGGACCTGCTGTTGCACCCCAGGTTCAATGTTGAAAAGCTCCAACTGGCCCAGCAGCAGGAAGCCACGGGGATCGTCCGGCGCAACGACGACGAATCGAGGATCGCCGAACGCGAATCGGATAAGCTGGTGTACGGCGCCAACAGCCCGTATACCCGCCAGCCCGAGTTGGCCACCGTGGGCGCGGTCACCCTGGACGATCTGAAGGCCTGGCACGATCGCACCATTGGCGGCAAGCTGATTGTTGGCATTGCCGGTGACTTCGACCCCGTAGCGATGGAGGCCAAACTGCGCGCGGCCTTTGAGGGGCTGCCAGCGGTGAAACCCGAGCCGCCCCGCCACGACGTTTTTGCCGGACCCCAACCGGGCATCTCTTTCATCGACAAAGAGGACGTGAACCAGTCCGACGTGGAGATCGTGGGCCTGGGAACGGACCGCCGCAATCCCGACGTGCCCGCGCTAGCGGTGATGAACGAAATCCTGGGCGGCGGCTTTGCCAGCCGGCTCTTCCAGAAGGTGCGCACGGAGTTGGGGCTGGCCTATGAGGTGGGCGGCGGAATCGGGTTCGATTATGACCATCCGGCCACCTTCCGCGTGGGGGTGCTCACCAAGAGCGCCTCCACCGTGGACGCCACCAGAGCCGCACTGGCTGAGATCGCGGGACTCACCGCCAGGCCCTTCACCGAAGAAGAACTCGCGCGGGCCAAAGACGACATTCTCAACTCGTTCCTCTTCCGCTACGACACCAGGGACAAAGTGCTCGCCGAGCGGGAGCGCCTCGAATTCTACGGCTATCCGGCCGATTATCTTGAAACCTACCGGGCAGCACTGGAAAAAGTGACTCTTGCCGATCTGGGTGCGGCGGCAAAGAAGTACATTCACCCAGGCAAACTGGCCGTGCTGGTAGTAGGCAACGGGCCAGAGATCAAGCCGGGGCTCGATGAGCTGAAGCTGGGCCCGGTGCATGCCATCGACATCACCATTCCGCAACCAGGCAAGCAATCAGGGAAGCAATCGGGCCAGCCAGGCCCGGCGGAGAACACACAGTGAGCCAGGAACGAGAAAGCAAAGTGGAACCGGATTCGGGATCGGCCTCGAAGCTGGCCGTGGTTATCATGGCGGCCGGCAAGGGAACCCGGCTCAAATCGAGCCGCCCCAAGGTGCTGCACGAGATCGGCGGCAAACCCTTGCTCGCCCATGTGATTGCCGCCGCCAGCCAGGTTGTGGCTCCGGGCGACATCTACGCCGTCGTCGGCCACCAGGCGGAGCGCGTGAAAGCAGCGGTCGCCGCCACTGGCATCCGTTTCGTCGAGCAGACTGACCAGCGCGGCACCGGCCACGCCGTCCAGTGCGCGGGTCATGCCATCGCCGGCTACGAAAACATCCTGGTGTTGTCGGGCGACGCGCCGCTCATCCGTCCGGAAACCATCTCCGGGCTTTGGCGTTTCCATCAGGACCGGCAAGCTGCCATGACACTCGTCTCCGCCGAACCGGAAGACCCTACCGGCTACGGACGCGTCCTGCATCAAGCGCCGGACTCCCACCCCAGCGACGAAGACCTGTCGCCGGGGACCCCGGATTCGCCTGAGGTCGTCGCCGTCGTGGAGCAAAATATGCTCACGCCAGAGCAGGTGTCACTGCGCGAGGCCAATATGGGCATGTATGCCTTCCGCACCGCGCCCCTGCTCGCGCACCTTGGCAAGCTCGCCAACAACAACCCCCACGGCGAGCTTTACCTCACCGATATGGCCCAGGTGCTGCATGACGCCGGGGAGCGGGTTGTCGCCTTCCGGACCAGCGACCCGGACCAACTGCTGGGCGCCAACACCATCGCTGAGCTGGTGGCCCTGGATGCAACCCTCCGCGCCGCCACCGCCAGCCGCCTGATGGCCGCGGGCGTCACCATCTTCCGGCCGGAAACCTGTGTCATCGACGCCGAAGTCGAAGTGGCTCCCGATACTGTCATCGAGCCCTTTGTGCAGTTGCTCGGCCGCACGCGCATCGGCGCGGATTGCCTCATCCGCTCCTATACGGTGGTCGAGAATTGCACCCTGGGCAACCGCGTGCTGCTGCGCCAGAACTGTGTTTTGGAAGGCAGCACGGTTGCCGATGGAGCCCTCATCGGCCCCTTCGCTCATCTGCGTCCGGGCTGTGAGATCGGCGAAGAAGTCCATATCGGCAACTTTGTCGAGACCAAGAAAGCCAGGATAGGCAAAGGCTCCAAGGCCAGCCACCTCACTTACCTCGGCGATACCGTGGTGGGCCAGCGAACCAACATCGGCGCCGGCGTCATTACCTGCAACTACGACGGTGCCCACAAACACCTCACACGGATCGGCGACGGCGTTTTCGTGGGCAGCGATTCCACCCTGGTCGCCCCGGTCACCGTGGAAGACAGGGCCTACATTGGCGCCGGATCCTGCATCACAAAGGGCGTGCCGGCCGGATCTCTGGCCGTCGGCCGGGCTCGCCAGATCACCAAGGAGGGTTGGGCCGACGCCCGGCGCGCCCGCCTGAAGGCAAAGGAATAGACCGGAACCTGTCTGGATAATGGTCCCACGCCCCAGAACGGCCAGTGCCCCGCCGGAACGTCTGTCAGCCAAAACAGGGCAAAATGCGGAGTGTTCCGCCTGAACGCCAGGCTTCATAGAGAACGCATCCCATTCGTTATCTTCAATTAAATCTATTTCTTGGAAGAAATCCGCCTGCCTCTCCAACAGTGCGCCTCGCTTTGTCCTATCAAAGAATTCGCGCAAAATTTTGATTGTGCGAGGCCAAAATGCCGGTTCCCGCATCTGATACTTAGTGGCCTTTCGGAGACATGTTTCGCTTGACAACCTCTGGAAAGAACCTTTCCATATAATTACCAAGTAATTACTGTGGAAATGACGGGCTAGGCAACGATCCACACGACCAGCCACTTCCGCTTTTGAGTCCTGGGCAGATAGTTGACCCTTTTTCCCTTGTTTGATCCGCGTTAAACGCTTTCCAGGCCTTGTGGAATGTGGATAGAGGATTGAATGCGTCGCAGGGCTTGCGAAAAGACCCTTTTGATTGCTGCGCCAACCTCCACCGGGAATACCTCCCCTGTTTCGGTGCGTATTCGTTGCGGATTCAGGCAAGACACACATCGGTGAAGCGGGACTGTCCGCCGCATGTTGCGATCCGTTCGGATGCCGGCAAGCGGACAGCAGGGAAGTGATCGCTTCAGGAAGAATTGTTTTCCGGCCATTCCCGCGACCGGCGAAGAGCATCGGAGGATCCGGGCTTGGCATTGAACCTGGCACGACTGCACGTGCTCAACCCCGCGGCCGATTCGCCCGCGGAGGCGGAAGTGCGCGCGGCCGCAAGACTGCGCAGGACGGCGCGGATTCTGGTCGTGGATGACGAGAACCACGTCCGGTCGATGATCGGCTCCACGCTGGAACGTCAGGGATATGATGTGCAGTTGGCCGCCAGCGGTCACGAAGCGTTGGAGATCCTGGAACGGAACGCTTTTGACCTGGTTCTGACCGACATTGTGATGCAGGATGGCAACGGCATTACTCTGCTGGACTGCATCCACGCGCAGCAACCGCAGCTGCCCGTGGTCATGGTCACCGCCATCCACGACATCGGCGTGGCCATCGACTCCATGCGCCGCGGCGCCTACGACTATCTGCTCAAGCCCTTCGAGCGCGAGCAACTTGTCAACACCGTGCAGCGCGCCCTTGATCACCGCCAGGCCCTGCAGGAGAGCCACAACTACCAGCAGAACCTCGAGCAGGTGGTGCGCGCCCGCACCGAGATGCTCCGCCAGGCCATGGAAAATCTGGAGCACTCCTACGACGTTACGCTCGAGGCGCTGGGCGACGCGCTGGACCTGAAGGACTCCGAGACCGAAGGACACTCCAAACGGGTGACCGCTTATACCATCGCCCTGGCCCGGGCCATCGGCATCAACCCGGCGCAGATCAAGGTGATTGCACGCGGAGCCTTTCTCCACGACATCGGCAAGATGGCGATTCCCGACGAGATCCTGCGCAAAGCCGGCAAGCTGGCCCCGGAAGAGCAGGAGCAAATGCGCGAGCATTGCGCGCGCGGTTACAACATGTTGCGCAAGATCCCCTTTCTCTCCGAATCGGCCGAGATCGTCTTCTCCCATCAGGAGCACTACGACGGAAGCGGCTATCCAAGGGGAGTGCGCGGCCCCGAAATTCCCATTGGCGCTCGTATCTTCGCCGTCGCCGACACCCTCGACGCCATCACCAGCGACCGCCCCTACCGCAAGGCCGGCAGCTTCGACGCAGCCCGCGAAGAGATTCTGCGCTGCTCCGGGTCGCAATTCGATCCCGGCGTTGTCGAGGCCTTTCTCAAAGTCCCCAACGAGCTTTGGCACGAACTGCGCTCGGAAATCACTGGCCAGAGCAGACGACTCTCCACCTTCGACATTGCGCCCGTCCCTCCGGCAAGCTGAAGCATATTCGCTTCTGCCGGGTACAAGATTTCGCATCCCACACCGGGGAGATCATCCTCGGGATTTCTCTCTGGAGCTGAAACCATGCCCCCACTCTCCGCTCAGCAAGTCGCCTCCCATCTCAGCACCGTGCCGGCCTGGCAGGTCGAGGCCGGTGAACTGGTGCGAACCTTTCAATTCAAGGATTTCCGCGCCGCGCTGCGCTTCGTCAACCAGGTGGCTGAACTGGCGGAAGAGGCCGGCCACCATCCCGATATCGATATCCGCTACAACCGGGTACGCCTAGCCCTGGTCACCCACGACGCCGGCGGCCTAACAAGCAAGGATTTCGATCTCGCAGCCCGGACAGACAAGCTGACCTGATGGTCTGGCCAGCCCTCCCGGCCTCTCGCGATCAGGATTCATCCGCCGGATCGTCCTCGGGAATCCCAAAATGTGGATTCGGAGTACTTTCGTCAGCCTGACGGAGCTTTGTGAGGGTCTTTCGGTACCACCATGCGGCAGCCAGGCCCCCGGCAAGCGCCGAAACTGCTGCCAGTGCCCCTAGCTTGAGCCAGCCTGACGGTTGAGAGGCTTCCGTTTCTGAGCCGGATGAAGTTGAAGATTCCAAAGAGTTTGTCATAGCTAGCAAGTCCTCCGCCTTTGACCTTTGCTGCTATCTGCACCAAAAACGGGGCTGTGGTTTAGATGCCGGACAGAGAAAAGCGATTGCCTTTCGAGAACGAAAAAATAATTTCGATTTTTGTATTTGCTTTCTACCGAATCTATGCTATGGTGTATATATTCCAGTTAAGGACGCGGTAGAGCTTGCCGCTCCGGAGCTGGAAGTAAGTTGCGTCACTGGCCTCCCGGCACGAACAGCTAGACCGTTCGTGCCGTCTTTTTTTGTGCCAACCAATCCGCCCCGTATCCTGGGACCCTCTGCCTTGGCACGCATTGGTTCCTTCTGATCCAGCTTCCAGTTAAAATACGAAATAGAGAGTGCTTCCATGAAAAACCTGATCCAGCGCCGTTGGCTCCTGGGCTTGGCAGTCTTCGCCCTCACCGCGGCCAGCTATGCCCAGTGGTCCAACCCCGCCGACGATGTTCCCGCCTATCACCCCTCCGCGCCCCTCAAGGTGAGCGCCCTGCCGCCCATTCTTGCCGGCGCTCAGTTGACCGGCGAGAACTTCCGCTATCCCTGGCAGGTGCATATCTACCAGCAGGCGGTCAAAATCGGAAACGTGCTCTACCAGCTTCCCTGTAATTGCCGCTGCGACCGCGCCTTGGGTCACACCAGCCTGCGCAGTTGTTATGAGAATGCGCACGGCACCGAATGCTCCACCTGCGCCAAAGAGGAGATCCTCGCCTACCAACAGACCAAGGCCGGCAAGACCCCGGCCGAGATTCGCGCCGCCATTGCCCGCCACGAGTACGAGTCTATCGACCTCGAGAATCAGTAGGGGCTGGCTAAAGGGCCTTCGCTGCAAGAACAGACCCGGATTCCCCCCGAGTCCTGGCTCAGCGGTTGATTCCGAGCCAGTACTCAAAAATCTCCGCCCCGAATCCCGCCGCCATCTCGGTAACCTCCGGGCCGGGATCCCCATAAACCTCAAAGCCGCTCACGGTGCAGACCGCCGCAAGCTTCGGCACCAGTTCCAGCACCACCGCCCCTGTGAAGTGCGCCAGCACAGCATCGGCATTCACGTAGGTCTCCACCAGCCGGAACCGCTTGCTGTCCCCGCTCGAAAACCATTCGTACCCCAGCGTGCCCGGCTCGCTCCGGCTGCCCGCCGTCATGGTCTCGGCAATGCTCTTGAACTTCTCCAATTGCCTCTCGTTGACCGTCAGGTCAACCGTAAGCCGCACTACCTGCTCAACCATTCCCATCTCCTCTTTTCGTTCTTGCGTCAAACCCTACCCTGCCACCCTATCGCCAATGCTCCTGTGTTGAAATCGGAATTGGCGTAGAATCAATCCATGCAGCACGAGCCAGTTGGCCCGGCTCGCACCCAAGTGGGGGCGTCACGGTTTCGACGGGATCGATTGCGGCTTGGGAGGCATGTCAGGGTGTGGGCACCTGTAATCGCCTGCAAAACAAAAGTTGCCAACGACAATCTGGCACTTGCAGCTTAATT
>JBEKZJ010000038.1:0-35163 GCA_049509995.1 Occallatibacter sp.
CGGCGCGGCTCACCGCTGATAGCCGCCCTTGCCAAACCAGTACTGCCGTAAACCGGAAACCCAATGCTTATCCGCAAAACAGTCCGTCTTCCCACTTGACTGGAACAACTCAGATGACTGGTAAACAGTCCGAAGCCCTCCAGCGGGAAGCCAAGCACGGTCCCGCTGCCCGTGCGTCGCGACCTTGCGGATTCTGCCCTTTCCATCAACATGGCCTCCGTCGTCTAGAATACAGTTCGATGGTCAACAGCACACAAATCGAACTCTGGCACGCGGAAAAGGTTGCCACGCTGGTGGCCGTGGTCCAGGCCCCTAACGGCATCCACTACGCAGCCTGGGGCGAGACCCGCATCTCCGATGCCGACCTGGAACGGCTGGTGGGCGCCGTGCCGGCCACGCTCTCTGCCGCGCTGAATGACCGCGCCTATTATTTCGTTCCGCTGGCCATTGCAGACACAGGCGAAACCATGATCGCCCCGGCCTATACCGTCGATCTTGGCGACCGCGCCATCTGCCACCGCAATGCGACCTTCGGCTCGACCGAGGCGGTTTTTCTCTCTACCCGGCTGGTTGAAGATCGCTTCGGCCTGGCCTTCGAGTTTTTCATCAACGTGGCCCACAATTTTGTTGAAGCCGCGGGCGTTCCGGATAGCTTTGCCTCCCTGGCCTGGTCGCAGGCCGAGGCCCAGGTCCGCGGCGAAACCAGCCAGGACGCCTGGGAGACCCGCCGCCGCGCCCAGGACAGCCGCGCCGGCCAGAAAGGCATCGACGAGCGCTCCCGCAACAGCTACTACGAGTCGGCCTTCTCCGACTCCCTGGCCGTCTATATGCTGTCTATGGCCGTGGACTTCGACTACCACGACCTGCGCGAACGCGAGTACCCGCTGCTGGCCGCCCCGGCCCTGGCCGAGCGCCTGCGCCACGTCGCCAGCCTCTTTCCCGCCAATCCCGGCTACGAGTTCCAGATTCTCTACCGGCGCAAGGGGTAAACGCAGGTTTCTCATCTCGTGTCGACAGGGCACGCGGCTCATGGCAGCTCATGGCCAACGGAAGGAGCGTCGACCCATTCCCTATCTTCCGGAGACTGTGGCTGGGAAGCATCGCATTTGGCCAGCAAGTCGTCCAGCTGGTAGCGGGGCTTGGTTCGCGGCATCTGCTCGGCGGCGGGACATTCGAATGCCCGTGCGGCAAGTTTCTTCGCATAACCTCTCACATCGGTCGGCCAAGGCTCGACGAGTTCTGCGAATCGTTCCTGGTCTCCCCCAAATAGAGCTCTGGTTGCCTCTTCAAAGCCTGGTTCGTTTCCCGCCATGGCTGACATGAACCTGTAGGCTGCCTCGCGCGCAAGCCGCAGACGATCTTTGTCCTGGTTTGCCCGCCGGGCCTCTTCGACCAGCTTGCGTAGGGCTACCGAGGCTCCGCCAGGCTGAGTGGCAAGCCAATCCCAGTGGCGGGGCAGCAAAGTGACTTCGCGGGGCACGACGCCCAGCTTTGGACGGCCGGACTTGCGGGTGGGCTCTTCCGGCAGGGCCGGTTCGGTGCGCGAAGGTGCTTCGGCGGCGACGGGGCCGCGCAGGTCCAGGTCGATTACTTGGCCAGTGAGATCGTCAAAGATTAGCACCGGTTGGAGGTTGAAGACGTAGCTCTTCGACCGCACCTGGTTCGCTACCTGCCACAGGTATCCGCTGGCAATCTGCTTTGTTCCTTCAAAGGCTGTGCAGAGTCTAATGAGATTCAGATCCATGGGAGCCTCGCATCCATTTATATCCGGGTAAAACAATATTATCCGGATAGAACTTAAGCGTCAAGAGGCTTTCTCGTTCGCGATGCGGCCTTCGCTGATGGTCCAGCGGACTTTGCCTTGCATGGTCCAGCCGTCGAAGGGGGTGTTTCTGGACTTCGATTTGCCTTCGCGGGCGTTGTAGGTCCACTCGGCTTTGGGGTCGAAGACGACTGCGTCGGCAAAGCTGCCCACCGTGAGCGTGCCACGGCCCTTCATGCCGAGCAAAGCTGCCGGCTGGGCGCTCAAGAGGCTCAGGACGCGGCCGAGCGGCATCTTCCACTCCTTGTGCAGCCAGCGGAGGCAGAGGCCGAGAGCGGTCTCGAGGCCGATGATACCGTTGGGGGCGTTCTCGAATTCGACTTCCTTCTCGTGGACGGCGTGGGGCGCGTGGTCGGTGGCGATGGCGTCCACCACGCCGTCGAGGATGGCCTCGATCATGGCGTCGCGGTCGGCGGCCGAGCGCAGGGGAGGGTTCATTTTGGCGTTGGTGTTGTAGAGGCCCACGTGTTCTTCGGTAAGCAGGAAGTGGTGCGGGGCGACCTCGCAGGTGACGCGGAGGCCGTTGCGGCGGGCCTGGCGGACGGCGGCCACGGCGGCGGCGGTAGAGATGTGGGCGACATGGAGATGGGCGCGGGTGTCGCGAAGCTCGGTGACCAGGCGGATGTCGCGCTCCACCAGGCTGGATTCGGCCTCGGGGGGCATGCCGCGCAAGCCCAACCTGAAGGAAACCGGTCCCAGGTTCATGCTGGCGGCGCCCCCGGCGCCTTGAGTGAGGCGGGTGTCTTCGGCGTGCTGGATGACGCTGAGGCCGACGCGCGCGGCGGCGGCCAGGACCTCGCGCATGATGTTGTCCTTGAGGATGGGAAGGCCGTCGTCGGTGACGGCCACAGCGCCGGCGGACTTGAGCGCCGCATAGTCGTTGATCGCCTCGCCCTTCGATCCGCGGGTGGCGGCGGCGATGGGGAAGACGCGGATGACGGCGCCGCGCTCCGGGGCCTGCATCCAGCGGGTGGTTTCGGGCGAGTCGTTGACCGGCAGCGTGTTGGGCATGGCGGCCACGGCGGTAAAGCCGCCCGCCGCCGCCGCGGCCGTGCCGGTGGCGATGGTCTCCTTGTGGGTGTGGCCGGGCTCGCGCAGGTGGACGTGAATATCCACCAGCCCCGGCGCCACGGTAAGGCCGGTTGCGTCCAGAACATCGGCGCCGTTGGCCGATTTCAACTTGCCCGGAGCGGCGATCTCGGCCACGCGGCCGTCCTTGAGCAAGATGTCCTTGGGGAGGTCGACGCCGGCGGCCGGGTCGACCAGATGACCTCCGCGAATCGCGAGCGCCGTCATGCGCGGCCTCCTTTTGCGGTTTCGGCCAGCAGCGCCCGCTCCACCACCGCCATGCGGATGGCGACGCCGTTGCGGACCTGTTCGAGGATGACCGACTGGGGGCCGTCGGCCACGCCGGCAGTGACCTCGAGGCCGCGGATGATGGGCCCCGGATGCAGGACGACGGCCTCCGGGGCGTGTGCCGCCAGCCGCTGACCGGTGAGCTGGTATCTGGCTTTGTATTCTTCGAGATCCAGTTGCAGGCCAGCCAAGCGCTCGGCCTGGATGCGCAGCATCATGATCGCCTGAGACTGGCGGAGCGCGGCCTCGAAGTCACGCTCAATGGCAATGCCGGGTCCCGCATGGGCCGCCAGGTCCGGCAGCAGCTCCTTGGGGCCGCAGAGCAGCACGCGCGCGCCCAGGCGGGGCAGCAGGAGCATGTTGGAGCGGGCTACGCGGCTGTGCAGAATGTCGCCCACGATGCTGACCGTGACGCCGGCAAGCGTCTCGGCGTTCACCGTCTGAGTGCCCGGCCGCAGATGGGCCAGGATGGTGCGCAGGTCGAGCAGCGCCTGGGTGGGATGCTCGTGCATGCCGTCGCCTGCGTTGAGGACCGGCAGGCGGGTCTCGGCCTCCAGCAGCCAGGCAGCGCCGGAGGCGTTGTGGCGCAAGATGATCGCTTCGGCGCCGAGGGCGCGCAGCGTCAGGCCGGTATCTTTCAGCGACTCGCCCTTCTCGATGCTCGACGAGAGGCTGGAAACCAGCGTGGTATCCGCGCCCAGGCCCTTGGCGGCCAGCTCAAAGCTGGTGCGGGTGCGCGTGGAGGACTCGTAGAAAAGCAGCGCCACGCGGCGCTTGGACAGGATGTGGTCCCGGGTAAGCGGGTCCTGGTTTTCAAGAGCTGTGGCGCGGGTGAGAATATGGCTCACGCCGTCCAGACTCAGGTCTCCGACCGAGAGCAGCGATCCGGGATGGTAGGGGAACGGCGAGGCGGGAACTGGCGGCAGATGAAGCTGGCGGCGGACGGGGGTTGCGGTTGGGTTCATACGGAATTCACACCGGAGCACCGGGCTCCGTTCCGGTTCAGAGTCGTTGCCTGGGGCCTGTCAGCCCCGATGCGCGGCGAGCCGGCCGCAATAGAAAGAGCTAGTCCACCCGCTCGACCAGCAGCACTTGCTCGTCGTCGTCTACCTCGCGGAACTTCACTTCAATGATCTCGCGGCTGCTGGTGGGCACACGTTTGCCGATGTACGTGGCCTCGATGGGCAGTTCGCGATGGCCGCGGTCAATGAGTACGGCCAGTTGCACACGGCGCGGCCGGCCCTGGTCGAAGAGCGCGTCGAGCGCGGCGCGAGCGGTTCGGCCGGTGTAGAGAACATCGTCGCAGAGCACCACGTCGCGATCCTCGACATCGAAGCCGATGGCCCCTGGGGTGACCACCGGGCGCACGTCCGCGGTGGAAAGATCGTCGCGGTAGAACTGAATATCGAGTACGCCTGTATCGACGGAACGCTTTTCGATGCCGGAAATCAGTTTGCCTAGCCTTTCGGCCAGCGGAATGCCGCGGCGCTTGATGCCTACCAGCGCCAGGTCTTCGCTGCCGTTGCTTTTTTCAACAATCTCATGGGCCAGGCGCACCAGGGTGCGCTCGATCTCCGAGGCGGACATCAGCCTGCCCTTCACGCGCAGACTAGGCTTGTTTTGGGCTTCGCTCATAGGTACTCTTTCGCGGCTTGTCTCTCGCAGGATGATACGAGGGGTTGCCGCTCCGGGGCAAGTTGTGGAGAAGTGGGACCCAAAGCGTGGTCTTGCGCGGCCAGGAAAATGGCTCGCTTCCGCGGCGGCAGCAGCTCCCTGGAAGGGTAAAAGAGGTCCTAGACTTCGGGCCGCCGGGTGCGCGCCTGGAAGCGTGCCCCCAAAGCGCCACCGCCGACGGCAAAGAAAACCAGCGCTGCAACAAGCAAGAGAATGGCGCCCAGCATCGAGCCGGCACGCCCTTCCGGGGAGAGCAGCCAGGCTTTGTAGATCGTGATGCTTTGTGCATCTACACCCGCGGCCTCCCACTGCCGGCTAACCTGATCGGTGATAATCGTCTGCCAGGTGTCGTCAAGCGTCTTGCCTTGATGGAGCCAGAAGCGCATCGCGAACAAGGTCATGGCTGTGGCCGCCGCAGCCATCCAACCGCCCAGCAAGCCGGTAACCAAACCGATTCGGGCCCCGGCTCCGATCGTAATCCAGGCCGGTCGCTGGCTGCGCATGTACAAAGCCACCGCCCAGGCGGCAGCCACCGACATCCAAAGCAAGCCAAAGATGCTTACCGGGGAGAACAAGGAGCAAAGCAGTCCCGCCGGAACCGCCAGCGCCACGGCCGCGCGCATGGCCTGCTTCCAGTCCACGGTGCTTGCATCCCGCACGGGCTCGCTCCACCGCTCCGGTGGGGGCTGTCCGGGGATGCCTTCCGCCGCGTACAGCAACTGCGGCAAACCGCAGGCGGGGCAGTAGCAGTTGTCGGCCTGGACGGTCTGGTGGCAGCGAGTGCAGGTAATCTCCATACATCTAAGAGCCTATAGCATTTCGCCGCGGTGTGGGCAGACCGGTCTTCGAGGTTTCCCGCCGCGGCGGACGGGGCCCCCTTCGGCTTCGCTCAGGGCGGGCTTTCGGCAAGCTCAGGACGGGACCTCGGCGCCACGGACCTTCATTGTCCTTGAGAAGGCTGGTCCAGTTTCGCAGCCACGATGGCCTCAGCCGCCTGAATGGCCTCTTCCAACGTCATGTGCGTCGAATCCAGCACCACGGCGTCCGGCGCCGGTTTGAGTGGCGAATCGGCGCGGTTGCGGTCCCGTTCGTCGCGGGCGCGCAGATCGCGAATTACTTCTTCCGGTGGCACAGCCGGCGCGGGTCCAAGCTGGTCGAAACGGCGCAGACCCCGCACCTCGGGTGCGGCATCCAGGAAAATCTTGACCTCGGCGTGTGGAAAGACGACGGTCCCGATGTCGCGGCCCTCCATGACCACCCCACCCTCGGCGCCCAGTTGCTGTTGCAGACGGACCATCCAGGCACGAATAGCGGGAAAGACGCTCACC
Source organism: Occallatibacter sp. (assembly GCA_049509995.1). GTDB lineage: Bacteria > Acidobacteriota > Terriglobia > Terriglobales > Acidobacteriaceae > Telmatobacter. The sequence continues at coordinate 6,181 of JBEKZJ010000038.1, forward strand.
CTGGAGGCTGCGTCCGTCACCATTTGATTGCGGATCAGGCCGGTTACGTCTTCGCCGTCGAGCAGGACGCGATTGCTCTCTTCGCCGGGCTCGAGGCGGATGGTGGTGGTAGCGGCAAGGCCTTCCAGGCTCTTACTCTCATCCAAAGGCAGCGCCGCTCGAAGCGCCTTGAGGGCGAAGGCGCGATACATGGCGCCCGTTTCCAGGTTCAGCAGCCCATAATGCCGGGCCAGATGCCGGGCAATGGTACTCTTTCCCGCGCCGGCCGGGCCGTCAATGGCGACGATCATCTTTCGGGCAGGCCCAAGGGAGCGCAAGAGGCTTTCATCCGCACTCATCCGCGCTTCTTCGTCTCCTGACTGGGTGGGGCGGTAAAGCCAAACCGTTTGCTGTTTCCCGCCTTTGTGCCGGCCGACAAAGCCGATTTGTGACTGCTGCGGGCCGACCGCGTATCGGGCCGCGCGTCCTTACGGTTGGCGCTGCCGACGCGGGAGAGGCTGCCGCCACGCGCGGAAGCACCGGGCTTGCCTGCAGCTTTGGCGGAGTTGCCATGGCCGATGCGCTGGCCCCACCCCGGAGCGGAAGACTTGGTGGCTCGCCCGCCAGAGGCGCCGTTGGCCGGGCGAGTGGGGCTTCCATTGGACCGTGCGCCGTTGGCGGGACCGGTACCCGCGTGAGCCTCATTGGCGCTGGTGGGCGAATTCTGGCTCCAGCGCGTCCCGGAGACCGGCCGGGAGCCGCTCGCCGAACGTGACCCAGCTGGCCGCGCACCCGCAGTACGCGCTTCGATGCTTGTGCGACGGCCTGGGCGGCTGCTGGTGGAATTCGCCGCGGCGAACGCCGGTTTGCGATCGCGGGAGTGCGTGACTGGCCGGCTGAAGTGGGGCCGGGCCGCAGTGGACTTCCCGCTGGAAGCAGGCTTGCGCGCCGCGGAACTGCGGGGAGGGTGGGGTTCAGCGGAGTTGCACAGTTCAATTGGGGCTGGCGAGGCGGGTGAAGCAGACTTCGGCGCCTCAAACTCCGGTGCGTCCTCCTCATGGTCCCGTGAGCGCAGGAAGTAAGCGGAGGCCGGCATGGACGAGCTGGCATAGACGGTGGGAGGAACGGCAAACTCCGGCAGCGTGCCGGCGACGTAGAAGTGCGGTGCGTGACCCAGCGAGATGGTATGTACCTGGCGGGTGGCAACCAGGCCGCGAAGCACTTCGCGCACCTTGCTGCGCGCGGTGAGAGGAGCAAGGAACAGCTCGACCTCTTCCATGCTGGCCGCGATCACTGCCTGCAGATAGATGGAAGCAAGCACCGAAATCGCTGTGACCTGCGAGGTGGAGGCGCCTTCGGCAATGGCTTTCTGGTAACGCGTGCGGAGCAGTTGCCACTTGGCAGGCTGGCCGGGGGCTGAGACAACCGGGATGATGCGAAGCTGCTGCCAGAGCTCGGTGATGGCGCGCAAAACCGCGCCTTCGGTCACTTCCCGGCCCAGTGCATGTTTCAGATCGGCGATGGTGGCGTCGCCCGTCTCCAACTGTTTGTACGCCTGCACGGCCAGTTGCGAAACCTGGCGTGAGCCGGTCAGTTGCGGGCTGCGGCGCCAGTCGCGGTCGCCCCTTAGCGCATACACATAAGGCAGAACCCAGCTTGCCACTACGAAATCTTGCAGCTCACCCGGCTGTCCCAGCAGGTTCAGCCGGACGGCCACATCGTCCGTCTCCAGGCGCACCAGTAGCTCTTCGGCTACAGCAATATGGCTGGGATCGGGGGTCGCGTCCCGCTGTCCGGCTACGGCCTCCACAAACGAAGGTGCGATGGAAGAGGAAAACTGCCTCCGGGGCAAGAAAAGACACAATCCGGTTTCTTCCATCCAAGTCCGGGCATCCTCCAGTGTGAGTGCCCCGTGTCCGTTCTGGCGCATCCTCTCGGCGCGCGATGCTTCCAATTGCTCTGCTGTCAAAGAAAAACCTCACTTCCAGGCTGGCGTTGTCGCCGGGCAACCCCTGCTCCTGAGAGGGGGAGGGTTGCCACCTTCCTAATATTACCTGTGTTTTAGGTGCGATGGAAGGCCCGCTGGATCTCCTTCCAAGAATACAACAAAGCTATTGGACGTCCATGCGGGCAACTCGTTGGGTGGCTAGTTTTTGCCAGTTCCAAGAGTAACCACTCCATACGAGCCGGGTCAAGAGCAGTATTGACCTTGATGGCGGAATGGCAGGCGATGGAGGCGGCAATGCGCGTGCGCAGAGCTGTAAGATCCTCATTTTGCTTGGGTTCGTCAGAATCAGCGCCGGATTGCTCAATCACCTCGGCCAGCATCCGCTCCAAGGCCGCTCCCTCCAGGCCCACCGGTGCCGCTTTGACCGCAAGTGTTTGTGGGCCAAAGGGTTCCACCTCAAAGCCGTTGCGGTCCAGCTCCTCGGCGATACGCGCAAAGACCATCATCTGCCAGGGCTTGAGTTCTACCAGCATGGGCATCAGGAACCTCTGGCGCTGCACCTGCTCCACCTTGCGGTCGCGCAAAATTTTTTCAAAAAGCACCCGTTCGTGTGCCACATGCTGGTCAATGATCCACAAACCGTCGTCGCCGGCGGCCAGAATGAACGACTCCCGCAACTGCGCCAGCGGGCGCAGCGAGCCCAGGTGATTCAGGTTGGCGGCTGCCTGCTCGGCTTCCACCTGGGCTGTAGCGGCGGCGGTCGCCGTCGCCGGGCCTGGCCCATTCGCCGTTGCCCTGCCGGGACTTGGGGAGCAACCGTCCATGCCGGATGGATCGGCCGGCTGAAACAGCGCGGCAGCAGCCTCGCCCCACGCTTTTTGATCCCCCCATCCGCCGGGATTCAAGGCCCGGGCGTCAAAGGGTAGTCTGCCGGGAACGGGCGCTGGCAGCCGCGGCGTGAGTTGGAAGGGCTCGGCTTCCGCCACGGCGATCTGGAACGCCCCCGGATCGGAGTCGGTCGGCTGTGCACTGTCTGGAAGACCGGGCAGTGGCGAGGCGGCCGGGGGCATCAGCGAGGGGCTGGCGGCAGGGGAATTGTCCAGCGCAGCCAGGAAACCGGCCGCCGGGCGCGCCTGAATCAACGCCGTTCGCAGGCTGTCGCGCACAAAGTCGTGGACCAGACTCTGCTGACGGAAGCGCACCTCGGTCTTGGCGGGATGCACGTTCACATCCACTTCTTCGGGAGGCATTTCGAGGAAGAGCAACACCACCGGGAAGCTGGTGGGAGGAATTACGTTGCGATAGGCCTCAGTGATTGCGTGAAGCAGCAGCCGGTCGCGGATAAGACGCTTGTTCACAAAGATATAGATCGAGTTCCTATTGAGTTTTTGCAGCTCCGGCCTGGAGTAGAAGCCGGCCAGCCGCAAAACGCCTGGGTCGCGGGCGGGCTGAGCGGAATCTCGTTTCCAGGGGGGCGGGTCGGGCAGACCGGCGTGGGCGAGCGGGGTCTCGGCGGCCACCGGCAGCAGTTGGGCGAGCGTGTCCTTGCCGAAGATCTGGTAGATGCGCTCTGCGGTGCGCGCCACCGGCGGCGCGGAGACGATGGTGTGCGTGGCCGAGACCAGCTCGAAGTGTTTCTCAGGGTGGGCCAACGCGTAGTGGGTCACCAGGGCTGTGACGTGGGCCAGCTCGGTGGACTCTGCGCGGAGGAATTTGCGCCGGGCCGGGGTGTTGAAGAAGAGATCCGCTACGGCCAGCGTGGTTCCACGGGGCAAGGCAGCGTCGTCCACGTGGAGAATCTTGCCGCCGGCGATTTCGACGCGGGTTCCGGCGGATTCTTCTCCGGTAGCTGTTTCCAGGGTCACGCGCGCTACCGAGGCGATGGACGGCAGCGCCTCGCCGCGAAAGCCGAGGGTGGCGATGGAGAGCAGGTCGTCGGTGGTGCGCAGCTTGGATGTGGCGTGGCGTTCAAAGGCCAGCAGGGCATCGTCGCGGTTCATGCCCTGGCCGTCGTCGGTGATGCGGATGAGGCGGCGACCGCCAGCCTCGACTTCGACGCGAATGCGGTTGGCGCCGGCGTCCAGGGCATTCTCCAGCAGTTCCTTGACCACGGAGGCCGGGCGGTCTACGACCTCGCCGGCGGCGATCTGGTTGGCAACCTGGTCGGGGAGAATGCGGATGCGGCCCATAAGAGCTTAGAGTAACGCGCAGGATGAGTACGGCAACGGTTGAAAAAGCGGCACAAATGCAAGATGCCGCACCATTGGCGGCATCTTGCGATCTAAATTGAGGCAGCGGTGTTAGATGCCCATGCCGAACTCGCTGGCGTGGCGTTCGCCGGCGTTGGCGTAGAAGTCGTAGGGAGTGCGGCGCTTGAACTTGTAGCGGCTGCGCAGTTCGTTTCCCACGAAGATGCCCAGCGCGGCCACTGCCAGTCCCACCGAGAACCAGCCAATCACACGGAGAGTATTGCTTTCCTTCTTCTCTTCCGCGAGTGCTTCTTCTTCGGTTTCGAGGACTTCGTGTTCAGTGGACATGGCGGCAGCCTCCTGCATGCATGATACCGCAGATTCGTTCCAACAGGCATCCCACGCGGGCGGTGGCTGTACCACTTTCGTTCATGCTGTCGAGCCGATTCGGGAGAGCCACGCGGCTTTTGCCTGCTCGGGAAGAAAGCTGGCGCGGATGGAGTTGGCGGCCAGTTGGCGCAACTCCACGCGGGAAAACCCCTGCACGGTGTGGGCCAGCAGGTACTCGTTGGCCACATCGGAACCGAAGAAAGCCGGGTCGTCGGAGTTGAGCGTGACCAGGAGCCCCAAATCGAAGTAGCGCCGCAGCGGGTGCTCGGCAAACGAGGCGCAAACCCCGGTGCGGACGTTCGAGGTCGGGTTCAGCTCCAGCGGTGTGCTCCGCACTCTTAACTCCTGGACAAGAGTCGGGTCCTGAATGGCGGAAAGCGCGTGCCCGATCCGCTCCGAGCCTATGGCGAGCGCCTCCCAGATGGCCTCGGGGCCGGTGGTCTCGCCGGCGTGGTTGGTCAGCCGCAGACCAGCCTGTGCCGCCTCGGCATACAAAGCCCGGAAAGGTTCGGAGCCGGCCCGCCGCTCGTCGCCGCCCAGGCCGATTCCAATGATCGAAGGGAACTGCGGCCGCAACGCGGCGGCCTTGCGAAAGACCCGTTCCGCCTCCTCGACGGTAAAGTGGCGGACGGCGTCGAAGATCCAGTAGAGCGAGAGGCCCAGTTCGCGTTCGCCGCGCTCTCTGGCTCGTTCGAGCCCGACGAAGATAGGTTCCAATGCGCGTGGGTTGAAGTTGCGCCACATGTAGATGACGCCGACGGAGACGTAGACCTCGGCGTGGACCACACCCTGCTCGGCCAGGCGCTGCATCATGCGCCAGGCGGCCAGTTCGTAGTCCTCCGGGTCGATCAGCCGGCGGGTGACTGCCTTGAAACCTTCGATGAAGCTGGCAAAGTCATCGAACCGGTAGTGAGACTCGGCCTCGGCCAGGGTCATGGGGTCGGCATCGTGGCGGGCGCTCAACTCCACCAGCGTGGCGGGAAGGATGGTTCCTTCGAGGTGCAGATGCAACTCGGCCTTGGGCAGCCGGCGAATGAATTCTTCTATGTCCAACATTTTCAAAGTCTACCGGGGTTTGGCGAACTCCGACCGGTGGCGGCTGTAGAGGAAGTAAATGAACAGGCCGATCCCCAGCCAGATGATGAAACGGAACCAGGTGATGATGGGCAATCCGGCCATCAGCAGGAAGCAGAAGACCACGCTCAGCACTGGAATGATGGGGCCGCCGGGAACACGAAAGCCGCGGCGGCGCTCCGGCTCGCGATAGCGCAAGATGATCACCCCGACCGAGACAAGGACGAAGGCGAACAGGGTTCCGATGTTGGAAAGATCGGCGAGCGTGCCGATGTCGAACAGGCCGGAGGGGATGGCAACCACGATCCCGGCCACCCAGGTGGAAAAGGCGGGCGTGCGAAAGACGGGATGCACATTGCTGAAGACTTTGGGCAGCAGGCCGTCCCTGGACATGGAGAACCAGACCCGCGACTGGCCAAGCTGGTAGACCAGGATCGAGGAGAGCATGCCCATGATGGCGCCAAACAGGACCACCAGCCTGATCCAGTGGAGCGGATGTCCGCCGGGGAGGATGGAGAGCTTCCTGAGCGCGTTGACCACCGGCGCGGCGTCGCCCACCATCGAATGCCAGGGCACCAGGCCGGTGAGGCAGACGGCTACGGCGACATAGAGCACCGTGCACACTGCCAGCGTGGCGATGATGCCGATGGGCAGGTCGCGCTGCGGGTTACGGCACTCCTCGGCCGCGGTGGAGACCGAGTCGAAGCCGATGTAGGTGAAAAAGATGATCGATCCGCCGGTCAGCACGCCCGACCAGCCGTTGGGCATGAACGGATGCCAGTTGCCGGGATGGATGAAGCCGATGACCGCGAAAGCGAAGATCAGGATGGCGATGAGCTTGAGCCCCACCATGGTGTTGTTGGTGCTGGCCGACTCGCGAATGCCGCGTACCAGGATGACCGTGAGCACGAGAACGACAAGAAACGCCGGAATGTTGAAGCCGAAGTGCCAGCCGGGATGATAGAGCCAGTTGCCGCCCAGGTCCTGTAGGCCTTCCGGCAGATATGCGGGTGAGATCCATATGGGCGAGGGATGCAGGCCGAACCAGTCCAGCAGGTCGACCACATGGGCGGCAAAACCGACGCTGACGGTCATGTTGGAGCCGGCGTATTCCAGGATCAGGTCCCAGCCGATGATCCAGGCGATCAGCTCTCCCATGGTGGCGTAGGTGTAGGTATAGGCCGAACCGGCGATGGGGATCATGGACGCGAGTTCGGCATAACACAGCCCGGTGAGCGCACAGACTATGGCCACCAGGATCAGCGAAAGAGCGATCGCGGGACCTGCGCCCGGCCGTCCGGCCAGTTCTGTGTGGGTGAGGATGTAGTGGATCAGCGGCGTATTGCGGATGCTGGGGTCAGGGAACTTCTCCCCGGAGATGGCCGTGCCGATGACCGTGAAAATGCCCGAGCCGATGACGGCCCCGATGCCCAGCGCGGTCAGGGACCACGGGCCCAGAGTTTTTCTGAGCCGATGCCCGGGTTCTTCCGAGTCCCGGATGAGCTTATCGATCGACTTGCGGGCAAGCAGTTGGCTGGCCAGGGCAGTGCTCCTCATCCCGTAGGCTGTGGGGTCCTGTCAATGGCGGACTTCCGCCGGTTGCGGGCTTGTTGCCTGGTTCAGGATGCCTTCGCAGCAGTGTACAGGATCAGAACTCCCCATGGAACGCCCCCTCTGCAGTTTGGGTTCCGACAAGCCAGCTCCGCACAAACACGCAAGGAGAGAGGCTATCTGGTTTTAGGGAAAGGGGCTCCGGGTGTGCCGTATTGGGCCGTGCCGGAACCCTGTTCAGTGCTGGAGCGGCTGGTTACCGTTTCGATACTCCGCGTGCCAACTTCTTCAGTTTCTTCTTGTTTGCTCCGCGCGGAGTCGTCCGCTTCGCCTTGGGGGCGGCCTTCTTGCGGGCGATGCGTTTCAGCTTCTTGCGTTCCAGCTTGTCTTCGACTTTGGTGGTGTCGGCCACGTGTAACCTCTTTCGCTGCAATCTGTTCAGGGTTTCCCGCAAATCGGGTCGATGTGACCTATAGGATAACAGGGAATTCGCCGGGGCGAAAGCGGCATCCGCGCGCATTTACCCGCGCCCTTAAGCCGGATTCAGGACGGCATCGCTGCCATTTCCAGCGTACAATGGAAATAGACCCGCACCTGGAATAAACCAGCCTGCTCGGCTCCGGCCGTCCTACCGCTCCTGACGAGCTCCGCACCGCACGCAACAATCAACCTGTTCACCGGAGTTCGTCATGCGTTCCAACCAGATACACCGCGCGCTCGCGCACGGAATGAACCGATTTGAAGTCTGCCAGCTTGTGGCCAAAGGCGTAAAAGCCACCCACAAGACCGGCGCGCGCTTTGAAGATTCGATTAACGATGTGCTGCACTATTTGGGCACCCACGACACGCCAAGGGAAGATCTTCACCCGGCAATCCCGCAAATCAGCGTCAGGAGCCTCAAGCCCGCCGCATAGCACTATTCCCGATTGGCAGAGCTCGGAGCCGCGTTTGGGCCCATAAAGCAGAAGAGGGACGGCATCGCTGCCGTCCCTCTTCCTGTTGATTCCATTCAAGTTGCTCGGACTTAATCCTTAGACAACCTGGACGTTCTCAGCCTGCCAGCCCTTGGGGCCCTTGGTCACGTTGAACTGGACCTTCTGGCCTTCCTGCAGCGAACGGAAACCGTTCGATTGGATGGCAGTGTGATGGACGAAGACGTCCTCGCCGTTTTCACGGCTCAGAAACCCGAAACCCTTGGCATCATTAAACCACTTGACTGTGCCTGTTTCCATTGTGTGTTGCTCCTCTGATACTGAATTACCGTCCGAACGCAATGTGGAAGTGTTGCGTGCAGGCGGTAACCGGAACAGGCAAGAACTTCAGATCGAATTCTACGATTGCATTCAGTGTAACACGGAATTGCCAAGCGCCCCGCACCATTTGACCGGATGGAGCGAATGGTTGGCCGGGAAGGTTCCGTTTTTGGGCCTGAAGATTGCCTGGAAGCAGCCGGCAATGGGCAGGGAGCGCGGAGGACAGGGTAAACTCTTTCTGGCCTGGAGGGGTGAAACCTTTGACCTACGAAAGCAGCCGGGTGCTGGTCCTCAACCCCGGATCGACGTCGACGAAGTTGGGGGTCTACACCCGCGCGGGCGCCGAGCTGGTGCGGACGCTCCGGCATGGAGACGAAGAGTTGGCGCGCTTCCGTGGGCGGCCGATGGTGGCGCGGCTGGAGTATCGGGCGGGGCTGATCGAGCGCGAACTGGAAGCGGCCGGGTACTACCAGGCTGGGCTAGGCGTGGCCCGGTTTGCCGCGGTGGCTGGGCGGGGAGGGCTGCTGCCGCCGCTCCCCTGCGGGACCTACCTGGTGGACGAGGCGATGGTCGAAGAGCTCAAGCTGGCGCGGCGCGGAGAGCACGCGTCGAACCTGGGGGCCTTGCTGGCGCTCAAGTTCGCGCGGGCGGCGGGGGTGAACGCGTACGTTGTGGACCCGACGACGGTGGACGAGTGGCAGCCGTGCGCGCGCCTCACTGGCTCACCGCTGGTGGAGCGCACCTCGATCGGCCATGCGCTGAACACCAAGGCCGTGACGCGACGGTTTGCGCGCGAGCAGGCGCGGGCGTACGAGGCGTTGCGGCTGATTGTGGTGCACATGGGCAGCGGGATCACCGTTTCAGCGCACCGGGACGGAAGAATGATCGACAGCAACACCATCGAGGAAGGCCCGTTCGGCCCGGACCGTACCGGGGGGTTGCCGGTGCGGGCGCTCGTCAAGCTCTGCTTCAGCGGCAGGTTCACGCAGGCTCAGCTTGATCGCCACGTCTTCGGCGACGGCGGCCTCTTCGCCTACCTGGGCACGCGCGACCTGATCGAAGTGGAACGGCGCATCGACGCAGGAGATGCGGAGGCCGCCCGCGTGTTCGAAGCGATGTTCTATCAGATCGCTAAAGAGGCCGGAGCGATGGCTGCGGTACTCCAGGGCAAGGTGGATGCGGTGCTGCTGACTGGTGGAATGGCTTACTCGGAGAGAGCGGTCAAGCTGCTCAGCGGCTACGTGGAATGGATTGCCCCGATCAGGGCTTATCCCGGCGAGGATGAGCTGCAGGCGCTGGCCGAGGGCGTGTTCCGGGTGCTCGACGGTGAGGAGACGGCGAAGAGGCTAGGTGCGCGGTCAGCGGCGGAAGGCGCGGTTTGAAGGATCGGCTTTGGACTTCCGCTTGCAATCTTGCAGGATCACCCAGGTCTCAAAATCAAGTGTCGAGACTTGGGGCACCCGGATTTTGTGGTGGTCAAAAGGCTAGATTTTCTGTAAATTGGCGAACTTTTCCATCAGCTTTTTCATGCCGTGGCGAGAGAAGAGGACGGTGAGCTTGGCGTCTTCGCCGTCGCCTTCGCGCATTAGGACGGTGCCTTCGCCGTACTTCGAGTGGCGGACGCGCTGGCCTTTCTTGAGGCCGGCGACGCCGCTGGGTTGCGGAATCTCCATGGGCGGACGGGACGTTGCGGGGCGGGGGAATGCGCCGGGTTTGCCGAGGCCCGGCTTGCCGCCGAAGAAGCGGGCGATGTTGTCGATGGAGTTGGGCGCTTGCGGCGCTTCCGCGCTTTCACCCTTTGGACCGGCTGCGGGACTGGACGAGGCTGGGTTGGTTCCCTGGCCGGATGAGGGGGTTTTGGCGCTACCGGTCATCCAGGAGGCGACGAAGGGTTTGGTAGGGGAGTGCTCGGCGCTGGCTCCGAACCCTTTGCTGCCGGTTCCCAATCCCTTGCCGCCGGCTGCGGCGGTGCGCTGGGATTCCTGGCTTTCGTCTTCGTAGTTGTAGTGTTGGTCGGCGAATTCGCTGAATTGGCTGCGGCGGCGGGCGGGGCCGTAGCCGGTGGCATACGTGTTGTAGGCGGGGGTGGACCAGGCGGGGCTCCGGCCACCGAGGTTTTCGACCAACTGGTTGGGGACTTCTTCCAGGAAGCGGGAGGGGGTGGTCGGTTCCGGCGCATCGTTGCCATAGCGGCGGCGGTAATGGGCGCGCGTGAGGATGAGGGAGTTCATGGCGCGGGTCATGCCGACGTAGCAGAGCCGGCGCTCTTCTTCGAGCTCGTCGGGATTCGACAGGGTGCGGGAGTGGGGGAAGAGGCCCTCCTCGAGGCCGGCGAGGAAGACCAGCGGGAATTCGAGGCCCTTGGCGGCGTGGAGAGTCATGAGGGTGACGCGGGCGTCGGGGTCGAACTGGTCTGTGTCGGAGGCGAGAGCTGCGTGGTCGAGGAATTCGGCCAGCGTCTCGCCGCGGGCTTCGGCGTCGTGGGCGGCGTTGGCCAACTCCTTGAGGTTTTCAATGCGGCTGAAGGCTTCAGGGGAGCCTTCGGTTTCAAGGGCCTTGATGTAGCCGGTGCGGTCGATGAGGAACTTTATCAACTCGGGGAGGGTGGCGGCATCGCCGGGAGCGCGGAATGCACTTCCGCGCTCTTGGTTTTCTTCGGCAATTTCTTTGCCGACTTCTTCCGCATCGGATTTGAAATCGGGGTTAGGCGGGGTTGGACTCCCGGGTCTCAGAGGCGAGACCTGGGGCACCCGGGGCTCGGGTGTCCGTTTGGGCATCGTCAGAAAAGGGCGTTTGGGCGCGGCAGCGAAAGGAGAGAAGTTGCTGGCGCCGGGGAGCGGGAGCTGGGGATGGTTGCTCGATTCGCCGAAGTCGAAGTTGGTTGCCGAGTCCGCGCTGGCTGCGTCGGGGCTGGATGATGCTGCCGATGCCGATCCGAATTCGAAATCGGTGTCGGCGGCGTCCGATTCCGCGCTGGCGGCTACGTCGGCGGAAAGCTTGCCGGCGAAATCGGGGTCCATCATGGCCTGGGCGTCGAGGATGAGCTGGCGGAATGATTCGAGAGCCAGGAGGGCGCGGGTGGGAATGAGGCGATTCTGCAGGGCAGCGGCCAGGGCGTCCCAGGTGGATTGGCCGGTTTCAAGGGCCAGGCGCTCGAGGGTTTCGAGGGTGGTTTTGCCGATGCCGCGGGCGGGGGTGTTGATGACGCGCTGCAGGGCCATGGAGTCGTGGGGGTTGCGGATGAGGCGCAGGTAGCCGAGGAGGTCCTTGATCTCGGCGCGCTCGTAGAAGCTGAATCCGCCGACCATGGTGTAGGAGATGTTGTAACGGCGCAGCGCCTCCTCGACGAGGCGGGACTGGGAGTTGGTGCGGTAGAGGACGGCGCAATGCGCCCCTCCGTAGGCCTCGCCCCCCGCAGCCTCAGCTTCGCGGAGGAACTTCTGGATGCGGTCGGCGATGAAGAGGGCCTCGTTTTCGCCGTCGGGCGCCTCATAGTAGCCGATCAGCGAGCCTCCCTGGCGATCGGTCCAGAGCTTTTTTCCCTTGCGGCGGATGTTGTTGGCGACCACCGCGCCGGCCGCTTCAAGAATGATCTGCGTGGAGCGGTAGTTCTGCTCCAGGCGGACGATGCGGGCGTTGGGGAAGTCCTTTTCAAACTCCAGAATGTTGCGGATGTCGGCGCCCCTCCAGGAGTAGATGCTCTGGTCCTCGTCGCCCACGGCGCAGACGTTTTTTTGCTCGCCGGCCAGCAGCTTCATCAGCTCGTACTGGGGGCGGTTGGTGTCCTGGTATTCGTCGACGAGGAGATAGCGGTAGCGGCGCTGGTAGCGCTCGCGGGCTTCGCTGGAGACCCTGAGCAGGCGGACGGCTTCAAGCAGCAGATCGTCGAAGTCGAGGGCGTTGTTCTTGCGCAGTTCGGCCTTGTAGCTCTGGTAAATGTGGGCAATGCGCTCGCTGTTCGGATCCTTGGAGGCGAGGTAATACTCCTGGGGATCGACCATGTGGTTCTTGGCCCAGGAGATGCGGCCGAGGACGCTGCGGGGGGTGAGTTGCTTGGTGTCCAGGCCCATGCGGCGCATTACCTGCTTGACGATGGCCTGCTGGTCGTTCTCGTCGTAGATGGCGAAGGCGCGGGTGAGGCCTTCGCTGCCGACTTTGAGGGCCTCAATGTCGCGGCGCAACAGGCGGACGCAGAGGGAGTGGAAGGTGGAGATGAGGGGCTTGGCGAGGGACGAGTGACCGAGCAGCCGGTCGACGCGTTCGGCCATTTCAGTGGCGGCCTTGTTGGTAAAGGTGACGGCGAGGATGGAGTCGGGAGCGACGCCTTTTTCGCGGATGAGCCAGGCGATGCGGCTGGTGATGACCCGGGTTTTGCCGGAGCCGGCTCCGGCGAGGATGAGCAGGGGACCTTCTGTGGCCTCGACGGCGGCGCGCTGTTCGGGATTCAGGTTGTCGACGAGCGGCTGCACGGGGCAAGTCCAGGTGGGAAGGGTCCTGAGTCTAGTGTACCGGTTGAGGCGGTGGATGGATGGAGAACAGGTTTGCGGATGGGACCGGCGGAAAGCCGGACTGCGGAGCGGATAATGGACAAAATGATCATCTTAGTCAAAATAACTATTTTGCCTATTTTGGTCATTGCAGGAGTAAAATGCACGCATGACTGAGATTTCCGCCACCCAAGCGAAACAACGATTCGCAGCGCTGCTGGACGCGGCCCAGCGGGGGCCGGTACGCATTCGGCGTCACCAACGGGATGTAGCCGTGCTGGTGTCGGCCGAGGAATACGAACGGATGAACAGGGAACGCTGGGCGGAGTTCAATCGCCTGTCCGCAATTGCCTCTGAGCAGGCCAAGGCCAACGGCCTGACCGAAGAGATTCTGGCTGAGATACTGGCTGAGTAATGGCTGCCCTCGAACGGTTGGTGTTGGACACGAACGTTGTGCTAAGTGGACTCCTCTTCCCAGGCTCTATTCCCAGCCGCGCGCTTTATAAGGCGCAAGAACGCGTGGTCCTGGCCTCCGACGTCACGCAGCAGGAACTGACGGAAGTTATGGACCGAAGCCGCTTCGATCGCTATGTCGAGCGAGAGATACGGCGGCGGCTGGTCGCTGAATATCTAAAAGCAACCGTGGCGGTCGAGATTCCCTTTCCCATCCGCGCCTGCCGGGACCGGAAGGACGACAAGTTTCTGGAGGTGGCGGTGCATGGGCGGGCGGATTTGATTGTGACGGGCGACCGGGACCTGCTGGAGTTGCATCCATTTCGAGGGATTGCGATTCTCACGCCGGAGGCGTACCTGGAGCTGGAATAGGTCTGGATGGCGACCAGTTATTCTGAAGAAACCATGACTCTCCCAATCAAACCAGGGATCTCCGGCGACGAGTCCTCGCCGCCGGAGTGGAAGCCTGTACGCCGTGTGGCCGTTTACTGCGGATCGGCCCATGGGAACGATCCCGCTTTTCTTGGCGCGGCCGTGGCGCTGGGCGAGGCGATTGCCGCGGCCGGGCTGGGGCTGGTGTATGGCGGGGCCAGCGTGGGGCTGATGGGCGCGGTGGCCGATGCGGCGCTCAAGAGCGGGGCAGAGGTGATTGGCGTGCTGCCGGATGTGCTGGCGGGCAAGGAGATTGCGCACGCGGGGTTGAGTTCGCTGGAGCTGGTGACCACGATGCACGAGCGAAAGGCGCGAATGGCGGAACTGGCGGATGCGTTTCTGGTGCTGCCGGGCGGCTATGGGACGCTGGAGGAACTGCTGGAGGTGGTGACCTGGGCGCAGTTGCGGTTGCATGACAAGCCTTGCATCCTGATCAATACGGGCGGGTACTGGGATGGGCTGCTGGCGTTTTTGGATACGGCAGTCGCGGCGGGGTTCTTGAAGCAGAAGAACCGGGGGTTGCTGCGGGTGGCTGGGAGTGCGGAAGAGGCGGTGGGGGTGGTGGTTGGCGGGGTGAGCTAGCCCAGTTCCCGCCTTTGAGACCTGGGAAACCTCAACCTTCCCCTCCGCCCTTCGCGTAAAATACCCCGCCGCCGCCGCACCATTGGAATGGAGAACAAGAGTGGACTGGCAATCGTCCCCGCACCCCGCCAAGGCCGGCCTGAACGTTTGCACCAACGGTTAAAATTCGAGAAAATCCGTTTTTTTTGACCGGGCGACCGTGAATCATACATAACCAACGCATAATCAATAGCTTACAGAAGCAAACCCCACAAGAGCCCTGGATCGAATTGTTCTGGCGCGAACCCGCGCAATCACCCATAAAAACACCATAATCAATGACTTACCAGCCATCCGAAGAGCAAAACGGTACCCCCTACCCCCCAGGGGTATGGCCGTGAAACTGCGCAATATTTCTTTTACAATCCAAGCAGAATTAGTGGATTACCACGAAAAACCACACGGAACCGCGCTCTGTCTAGTTCGGCGTGCCGCTGGTTTCTTCGGCGGCGAAGGTGCATTCGCGGCACTGGCAGACGCGGCGGAGGTAGTCCCATGAGTAGATACCGGCGCTGTGGCCGTCGAGCCAGTTGAACTGGATGGCGTAGCGGCCAACGGCGTGGGCGCTGGCTGGCTTGGGCGGTGGGCTGTACATGGGCAGGACGGCGGTGGGCCGGGGTCTGGGCTGGCCGGGCTTGCGGCCTTCCTGGGCGCGCTCCTCGACGCAGGTGGCGCAGGGGCAGGCCTCGCGCAGCCAGGCGAAGCTCCAGGCGCTGCGGTGGCCGTCGACCCAGTCGATTTCCAGACCCTTGCCCTCGGTGAGCAGCACGCGGACCTTCTCCGGGGTGACGGCGATGCGAGGGAGAGGGCGGTTTTCTTCGGTCTCGCGCGTGGCGTGGTCCTTGTCGACAAAGCGAATGCCTTCGTGGCTCATGAGTCCATTTTAGTTGTCAGTGGTCAGTTGTCAGCAGCCAGTCTTTGGGCAGCAGGGATCAGGGTCCATTTGTTTGTTGTGAACCCGGACGACGGAGGCCTGACGACTGACCACTGACAGCTGACTTCTGCTTATCTGGTTGTTTCAGCCGACCCCGAGCGGTAGGGTCGCCCGTTCGTGATTAAACACAACATCTGGTGGTTTGCTGAAGCAGCCAGATAAGCAGAAGCTGACTACTGACGCCAGAAGAACCAGGCGGCCATCGAAAAGCCGATGAAGACGACCAGGCCGCGGAGCACCTGTTGCGGGACCTTGCGGGCAAATCGGGCCGAGCAATAGCCGCCGACGGCGCAGGTGACCATGGCCAGCAGGCAGTAGCGCCAGACGACCTGGCCATTCACCGTGAAGATGACGAAGGCGATGCCGTTGGCCAGGGTGGTGGAAACGACTTTGAGGGCGTTGATCTCGTTCAGGTCCTGGAAGCCGAAGAGGGAAAGCAGGGTGATAAGAAGAAAGCCGGCGCCGGCGCCGAAGTAGCCGATGTAAAAGCAGACGAAGATGGTGGAAAGGAAGACATAGAGCAGTCGCGGCGGATGGGTGGCGCCGACGATAGCGCCTCTGCGTCGCACCAGCCAGCGGGAGACCGGGCCGCTCAAGGCAAAGATGGAGGCGGCCAACAGCAGCAGCCACGGGACCAGGTGGAGAAAGGTCATCTGCGGGGTGTTGAGCAGCACCACGGCGCCGGCGGTGCCGCCGAGCAGGCCTGCCAGACCCATGGGCAGGGCGAGGCGAAAGTTCTTGCGGATGTCGTCGCGGTAGGCGGCGATGGAGGTGAGCTGGCCGGGCCACAGGGCTACCGTGTTGGTGGCGTTGGCCTGGACAGGGAGCATCTTCATGCCCAGCATGGCGGGAAAGAGCAGGAAGCTGCCGCCGCCGGCCACGGCGTTGAGCACTCCGGCCAGAAAGGCAGCCACGGAAAGCCAGAGCCAGTGCCAGTCAATGAGATGGACGAGGCTGGAAAGCGGCGTCATGTGCGTTTGATTGTAAAAGGCGGTCGTCCGCCGGCGAAGCGGGCAGGGCCAAGAGCTTTCCCATTGAAGGAAGCGAAGGGATTTTCACGTTACTATAATTGCCCGCTGCAAAACGCCGGGCACGTCAGTGCGATACTGTCGTACAGCAGGGTTGAGAAGCCGAATTGCCGGAGGTCTAAAAATGACAAAGGTCGCGAGCGCAGAGTCCGAAGGTGTGTCCAGAGCCGATTCTCCAATTCCGAAACCGCGGCGCTCTCCCGTCGATTACGGAGATGACATGCGCCAGGCCCTAGCCCGCAAAATCGGAATGCCTGAACACGCCGCTTTGATTGCAGCGGTCATGAAGAATTTCCCTGAGATATACGAAAACAACATGGGGATGCAGAGAATCCGGGACAGCTCTGACGTATTTGGCGGCGGGTCCGTGCGGCCAAGCCCTGCTGCAAGCGGGTAAAGCCACGGGCTCGACCGTGCCGGGGATTCTCCATTTGCCTGCTTAGCCCTGGCTGCGCCCGCTTCTGCCGGAGCGCTGGTCTGAATTTGACATGTCAGGGAATCCATCGAAGCAACTCAAGAGCATGCATAGCCAAGCACGAGAAGGAGTTGCCGAATGGGCAAGAACGAGAGCGTACGTCACTGGAAGCGGGCGTCTCAGGGTTGAGCGCCTCCCGATTGCGCCGTTCGAGTAAACTCTTAGGACTGAGGATGCCCATGAAGAGACGCTTCGCACCGCTGACCGCAATGGCCCTGCTGACTGCCTGCATTCTGGGCGCGCAGACACCCACCCCGGCTGATCCTTGGGCTGGGCTTCGCTTTCTGATCGGCTCATGGGAGGCAAGGACCACCGGCGGATTGGCTCAGGCACGATCCTCAGCCACTTACGCCTTCCGACTGGAGCTTCGCGACCATGTGTTGGCGCGGCACTCCAGCAGCGGCGCCTGCAAGGGTCCGGAAGACTTCGATTGCCAGCACGGCGATCTCCTCTACATCTATCCCGCGGGCAACGGGCAAACGCTTGAAGCCATCTACTTCGACAATGAGGGCCACGTCATTCACTATGACGTTTCCACGCCCAAGCCCGGAACGGTGTTTTTCCTTTCCAATCCTGCCCAGCCAGGGCCGCGATTCCGCCTGAGCTACGAACTTGTTGACGGGGTGATGACCGGCAAATTTCAACTTCAAATGCCAGGCCAGACGGAGTTCGCCAGCTACCTGGAGTGGAGCGGGAAGCGGCAGTAGCGGGCGGAGTTTGGGGAAAACACGAGTCACTTCCGCTCCTAATGTCTCATAAATCATTGAAAATAAATATGATATTTGATCCATCTAAACATGAGCGAATTACACGCACATTTTCTGAATCACTTGTGCTATAGTGTCATCAGATTGATTGAGTGGCTGGGACTCAGGTTCCGGCCCCATCATTCGAGAAACCATCTGGAGGAACACAATTATGGCAATCACTCGTTGGGACCCATTCCGGGAAGTCGTAGCACTGCAGAATCGCGTCAATTCGCTTTTCCGCGAAATGAACGAGGGCGAGAGCCCTTTGACGACCGCCAGCTTTGTGCCGGCCGTCGATATCTATGAAGACCCCAAGAAGGTTGTTTTGAAGCTGGAGGTACCGGGGATCGAAGAGAAGGACCTGGACGTGCGGGTGGAAAACAACACGCTGACGGTCAAGGGCGAGCGCAAGTTCGAAAAGGAAGAGAAGGAAGAGAACTTCCATCGCATCGAGCGGCGTTATGGCAGCTTCTATCGCGCGTTCACGCTGCCAACGACGGTGGACACGGAGCACATCGGCGCCAGCTACAATGCGGGCGTGCTGAGGCTGGAGCTGAGCAAGAAGCCGGAAGCGCAGCCCAAGCAGATCAAGATCAACGTGGAAAGCGGCGAGAAGAAGGTGGAAGAGCCGGAGCTGGCGGGCGTGCGGTAACAAAGGGGACTCATAGAGCATTTTCGATCCGCGTGTTTACGTTTCGGCGGCATTGAAGGTGGCATTTCCTTGAGAAAATGCCACTTTGCTGTGCGGTTTCTGTAAAGATCAGGATCGAAAACGCTGTAGCTGCCACCTTGCAGCCGGCAGCGGTATTGTGGCTGAGTGGCAGCGTTGGACTTTACGCGAAACCTGGATGCGCCGGGAAGGTAGATGAGAATTTGCCTGCCCGGCGCATGTTTTTGTGCATTTCACATTTTTTGTGAAGAGCAAGCGTGGAAGAGCAATCATTTCGAATATGGGGCTGGATTCTGGCGGCTAATGGGACCAAGGTGGAAGCTGGAAGCTAACTTCTAGGAGCTAAACATGGCAATTCGCTGGGAAAAGTTGACCGTTAAGTCGCAGCAGGCGATGCAGCAGGCACAGGCGCGGGCCGCGGAACTGGGCAACCCCGAGGTGCAGCCGGTGCACCTGTTGCTGGCGCTCGTCGAGGATCGCGAGGGCGTGATTCCGGCGGTACTTGAAAAGATCGGCGTTCCCACCGAACGGCTGGAGCACGACCTGCACCAGATCGAGGAGAAACTGCCTCGTGTGGCCGGGTCCGCGAGCCAACCGGGCCTGAGCCAGGCGCTGAACAAAGTGCTGGAGCAGGCCTTTCGCGAGGCGGCGAACTTCAAGGACGAGTACGTTTCGACGGAACACCTTTTGTTGAGCGCGGCGCACCTGAAGGGTGACGCGGCGCGCGATGCGCTGGTGGCGCTGGGGGCAACGCACGAGGCGATCCTGAAGGCGCTGACCGCGGTGCGCGGTTCGCAGCGCGTGACCGACCAGAACCCGGAAGGCAAGTTCCAGGCGCTGGAAAAATACGCCAAGGACCTGACCGAACTGGCCCGGCGCGGCAAGCTTGACCCGGTGATTGGGCGCGACGAGGAGATTCGGCGCGTGATCCAGGTGCTCAGCCGGCGGACCAAGAACAATCCTGTGCTGATCGGCGAGCCGGGCGTGGGCAAGACGGCCATTGTCGAGGGGTTGGCGCGGCGCATTGTTTCCGGCGACGTGCCGGAGAGTTTGCGCGGCAAGCGGGTGATCGCGCTGGACCTTGGTTCCATGCTGGCGGGGGCGAAATATCGCGGCGAATTCGAGGACCGGCTCAAGGCGGTGTTGAAAGAGATTGAGGAAGCGAACGGCGAGATCGTGCTATTCATCGACGAACTGCACACGCTGGTGGGCGCAGGCGCGGCCGAGGGAGCCATCGACGCCAGCAACATGCTGAAGCCGGCGTTGGCGCGCGGCGAACTGCGGGCCATCGGCGCAACCACGCTGAACGAGTATCGCAAGTACATCGAAAAGGACAAGGCGCTGGAACGGCGCTTCCAGATCGTTTACGTCGGCGAGCCCAATGTTGAAGATACAATTGCCATTCTGCGCGGCTTGAGGGACCGTTATGAGGCGCACCACAACGTGCGCATCAAGGACGCGGCCATCGTTGCCGCCGCAACGCTTTCTCACCGCTACATCAGCGACCGCTTCCTGCCCGACAAGGCCATCGACCTTGTGGATGAGGCTGCGGCGTCGCTGGCGGTTCAGATCGGGTCAAAGCCGACGGAGATCGATCAACGGGAGCGCGAAAAAACTTCGCTCGAAATTGAACGTGAGGCCCTGAAGCGCGAGACCGATCCGAACAGCGTCGCGCGCCTGGATGAAGTGGAGCGCGAAATAGCAGCTCTGCAGGAGCAGATCACCGCGTTGGGCGCCCGCTGGGCTCGCGAATCCGAAGCCAGCAGCCGCATCGGAGAGGTAAAGAAGAAAATTGAGGCGCTGCGCTTTGAGGCCGAGGAGCAGACGCGCAAGGGAATGCTCGATCGCGCGGCGCAGATCAAATATGGGGAACTGCCCAAGCTCGAAGGCGAGCTGAAGAAGTTGAGCGCCGCGCAGGACGGCAATGCCGGCGTGGCGCGGATGCTGAAGGACGAAGTCGATGAGGAAGACATCGCCGGGATTGTGAGCAAGTGGACGGGGATTCCCGTTTCGCGGATGCTCGAGGGCGAGGTGAAGAAGCTCGTCGAAATGGAGACGCGGCTGCGGGAGCGGGTCATCGGCCAGGACGCGGCGCTGACCATTGTGGCCAATGCGATTCGCCGTTCGCGCGCGGGGTTGAGCGATCCGCGGCGGCCGATCGGGTCGTTTATTTTTCTGGGACCGACGGGCGTGGGTAAGACCGAGACGGCGCGCGCGCTGGCGGAGTTTCTGTTTGACGATGAGCAGGCCATGGTGCGCATTGATATGAGCGAGTACATGGAGAAGCACTCCGTGGCGCGGCTGATCGGCGCGCCGCCGGGGTATGTGGGCTACGACGAGGGCGGGCAGTTGACCGAGGCCGTGCATCGCCGGCCGTACGCGGTGATTTTGTTCGATGAGATCGAGAAGGCGCACCCGGATGTGTTCAACATTTTGTTGCAGGTGATGGACGACGGGCGGCTGACGGATGCCAAGGGCCGCACGGTGGACTTCAAGAACACGGTGCTCATCATGACGTCGAACCTGGGCGCGGCGCTGCTGACCGGCGATACGCTGAAGACGGAGCACGACTTCGATATGGCCCGTGAATCCGTGATGCGTGTGCTGCGCGAGCAGTTCCGCCCGGAGTTTTTGAATCGCGTGGACGACATCGTGATCTTCCGCCCGCTGGGGCAGGCGCAGATGAGCAAGATTCTCGACCTGCGGCTGAATGAAGTGAGCAAGCTGCTCGAAGACCGGCAGATTTCGCTGGAGCTGACCGAGCCGGCGCGGCAACTGATTCTGGCTTCGGGGTCGGATGCGGCGTACGGCGCGCGTCCGTTGAAGCGGGCCTTGCAGCGCATGATTCAGGATCCGCTGGCCATCAAGATCCTCAACGGCGAAGTGCTGCACGGCGCGCATGTGCGCATCGATGTGGACCGCAAGTCGAACCAGTTGCGCTTCGAGCCGATGGGGCGGGAAGCGATGGCGTGAGGGCCGCAAGTCAGCAGGTCAGCGCAAACGCAAACAGGCTCCGCAACGCGGAGCCTGTTTGCGTTTGACTGGTGTGTCGGAAGCAATGTTCAGCTTGGGCTATGCAACCTTCGATTTGCGCTCTTCCTCCATGCGCAGCGCCTCATGAATGATCATCTTGAGATAGGTCTGGTAGCGCAAACCGCGCTCGGCCGCCTGCACACGAGCTTTCGCAATGTCTTCCGGATCGAGGCGAATCGTTGTGGTGGGCGTAGGTGTTGCCTTCAACTCGGGAAAAGGAATCCCCTTTTCGGCAAATAGCCGTCTCGCTCCACCGCGGCCAAGCCGGCCCTCCTTCGCGGCCTTCTGAAACTCCTTGAAGATCAGGTCCTCGTTTTCATACCACCACTTCGCCTCCTCGGCTTCGGAGGCAAATTTAGGAATCTTCAAATCGCTCTTGTAGGTCTTTGATTCGATCATTGCAGTCCCGCCGTTTCTTCGAGGTAGAAGACCTTCCAATGCTTTTCCGGCTCAAACGCCGTGACTACCCGCATTCGCTTGCGTCGGAGAGTGATTGTGGTCCACAGAATTCGTCCGTCATTTGTTTCGCCGAGATAGGACCAACGCTCTTCACCGTCAACGACGTCGAACCCGATATCCAGAAAATCGCCGAGAATGACCTCCTCGGCTTCTTCCGGCGCCACGTTGTGTTTGGCAATATGCCCAATGTTCTCACTGTCCCAATCAAAAATCGAATTGTCCATGGTCTCTCCAACAATCATTGACAAGTCAGCGTTCGCTGAACTCTATCTTGTTGTCGAGGCCTTGATTATTCTCCTCAGAGAGAAGAGGTCAGGAATCTCTACGATCCAAGGTTTTCGGTCACCTTCGATCCTTAAGAATATCCCTACTTCAGGGATCCACGAGGAATTCGAAGGTCCGATGCTTGCCGCTTATTAAATGTAGCTACATCGTAGCTATTTGTCAACTACTGGCGCAGCTCCACCAATGTTGCTCCCTGCCCGCCTTCGTTTTGGGGGGCTTCGGTTATCGTGGCAACGTGGGGATGGCTCTTGAGGAATTCGCGGACGCCGCGGCGGAGGATGCCGGCGCCGTGGCCGTGGATGACGCGAACGCGGGGCAGGCCGGCGAGGAAGGCGCGGTCTAAATACTTCTCCAGCTCGCCGGTGGCTTCGTCCACGGTGCGGCCGATGAGGTTGATCTCCATGCGCATGTCGTCAGTCGAGGCGCTGGTGACGGTGACGTGGACGTTCTTCTGCTGGCGGGCCGCGGCAAGCGGGTCGGCGCGTTCGGTGGTTTGAAGCTCTGCCGCACGTAAGACCTCCGCGATGTCGTCGCGCTTGACGCGCATCTTGATGGGGCCGAGGGCGACTTCAAAGAGGTCTTTCTCGACCTCGCGCTGCACCACCGCGACTTTGTTGATCGACTTGAGACGGACGTGGTCGCCGGCGGCGACGTGCTTGACGACGTGCGGCTGGGCGTTCAAGTCCCCTTGATCCGCGCCGGTGCGATGGGCGACGACGGTCTGGTTGAAGCTCTCCTGAAACTCGCGGCGCAGGCGCAGGATGCGGCGTTCGGCTTCCTTCGACAGCTTTTGCTGCGCGGCGCGGTCCTCGATGGCGCGCACGGTCTCGCGCATCTGGAACTCGAAGTCCTTGAGCAGCGAGGCCAGCTTGGTTTCAAGATCGCGGGTGCGCTTGCGCAGTTCGACGTCGCCCTCGCGGGCCAGTTTGGCGCGCTCCTGGTTGAGCGCGTACTGCTCGGCGCGGGCGGCTTTGCGGTCCTCTTCGAGTTGGGTCAGCTCGTTGTGCAGCTTGTCGAGGAAGCGGGCGATGTCCACCTGCTGCGAGCCGAGGCGCCGGCGGGCGGCGGCGACGATGCCGGCGTTGAGGCCGAGGCGCTCGGCGGTCTGGATGCCGGCCGAAGCGCCGGGGACGCCGAGGCGAAGCTGATAGTTGGGCGCGAGGGTAACTTCATCCACGCCGGCCGCGGCGTTGAGCACGCCGGGGGTGTTGGCGGCGTAGACCTTGAGCGAGGTGTGGTGGGTGGAGATGAGCGACCAGGCGCCGGCCACGAGAAAGTGGCTGGCAATGGCGACGGCCAGCGCGGAGCCTTCCTCGGGATCGGTGGAGGAGCCGAGCTCGTCGAGCAGAACCAGCGAGCTGGGGCCGGCGAGGCGCGAGAGGCGGTCGAGGTTGGTGATGTGCGCGGAAAAGGTGGAGAGATCGGCCTCGATGGACTGGGCGTCGCCGATGTCGGCCAGGAAGGCGGTGAAGACCGGAAAACTGGCTGCCGTGGCGGGAACGGGCAGGCCGGCTTGCGCCATCATGGCCAGCAGGGCCGTGGTCTTCAGGGTGACGGTTTTGCCGCCGGTGTTGGGGCCGCTGACGATTAGCTGGCGTTCGGCTGCGGTGAGTTCCAAAGTCAAAGGGACGATGCGGCCGCCGGTTGAGCGCAGGTGCCTTTCGAGCAGCGGGTGGCGGGCGGCTTCGAGGCGCAGCAGATGGGGCGCGATGGCGGGAGCTGCGCAGTCGTAGTCGCGGGCAAAGCGGGCGCGGGCCTGGAGGCTATCGACGAGAGCAAGGACGCGCGCGCCTTCGACCAGGCCATGGGCATAGCCGCCCACCTGGCCGGTGAGAGCGACAAAGATGCGGTGAATCTCGGCCTGCTCCTCTTCGATGAGGCGGACCAGTTCGTTGTTCTGCTCGATGGTTTCGAGCGGCTCGACGTAGACGGTTTGGCCGGAAGAACTGGCGCCGTGGACTACGCCGGAGACGCGCCGCTTTAGCTCGGAGCGGACGGGGATGACGAAGCGGTCGCCGCGGATGGTGATGAGGTCTTCCTGGGTTGCGCCGTCCTGGGAGAGCTTGCGCAGGGCGGCGCGGAGGGTCTCTTCGATGAGGCGCTGCTGGCGCTCCTGATCGCGGCGGATGCGGCTCAGCTCGGGCGAGGCGTTGTCGGCCAGCGAGCCGTCGGGCTGAATGGTGCGCTCGATGGTTTCTGCCAAGGGGCGCAGGCTGGTGGTCGGCGAGGCGGAAAGAGCGGAGAGACCCGGCAGTTTGCCTGCGAGGCGGGCTGGGGGCGCATGCAGCAGAGATTGCCAGGAGGCAACGTCATTGGCGAGGCGGGCGATGGCTTGGAGTTCATTGGCTTCGAGGGCGGCGCCGGGAATCTGCGCCTTGGCGGCCAGTTGCGTGGGGTCGAAAAGGCCGCCGAGGGGGATGGAGACCTGCTCGGCCAGGACCAGGCGGAGTTCAGCGGTGAGCTGGTGCTGGCCGGCGATCCAGGCTTCGTCAGTGGAAGGTTGAAGCGAGAGGATCGCGTGGCGGCCGACAGGCGACGCGGCGAAGCCGCCGACCAGAGCCAACAGCGGCTCCCACTCGACAGCGGCATAGTCGGCGTGTTCCACCGGCGACGGGATGGGATCGAGCAGCGGCATACCCAGACCCTATCTTAGCGGTCTCCTGGAGGTCCCGGGGGGCTGAGTGACTCGATGGGGATGGTTGTCTTAAGAGGTTGAGCCAGGAGTTGAGGAACCCGGTGAGGAGTTAGGCGCCGGTGCGGGCGTGGAGGCGGGAGCAGTGGATGGGGTTGCGCCGGCGGTGGAGGGCGTCTTGGTCTCCGGCGGAGCGGACTCGGAAGCGGGCGCAGTACTCTTGGCGGCGTAGTCGTTCACGTACCAGCCGGCGCCCTTGAAGTGCAGGAGCGGAGCGGTGAGCGGGCGCTCCAGTACGCCGCCACACCTGGGGCAAAAGAGCTCCGGCTCGGCCGAAAAGTTCTGGATTTTCTCAAAAAGATGGCCGCACTGGGTACAGCGATACGCATACAACGGCAAGGTATTATTCCTCCGCGGAGAAATGACCCACTTTGCCTATTGTATCGGCAGGGCGGCAATTGACCGCAAACTGCGCCCTGCCGTCTGTTGCATGCGAAGCGCCAGGTTTCAACGCACGTTGAAGGGCACGGTGGCGCTCTTGTTTTCCCAGGCCAGGGTGAGGGTGCCCTTTTGGCCGCCCAGATCCTTGAGGGTGTACTTGAGGTTTTCGACCAGGTCCGGGGTGGTGGTGGTGGGGAATTTCACCTTGCCGAGGTCCTGGGCGGGGTCATGCGCCAGGCCCCACTGGCCGACCTGCTTGTTGACGATCAGGACCCAGTTGTCGGGATCGGCGATGTTGACGAAGAGGGTGTAGTCGCCCTTGGGGACGGCCAGACCGGCGATGTCGAGGTCGGCATCGGTGTGCAGCCTGGTGGCGGCATTCGCGCCGGCGCGCCAGACGGGATACTGGGGATCCTTGCCGATAAGGCCGTCCTTGGTGAAGATGTGGCCGGCGCGGCCCTTGACGCCGGGCGAGCTGTAGGTGATGGTGATGGCCTTGCCGGCGATGGTGGCGGACTCAGTGGCGGGCGGGCTCTTCGGCGGGCCTGGCTGGGCTAAGAGGGCGGTGGCGGCGACGAGAAGGCCTGTACAGACGAGAAGACGGTTCATGTGGTTTTTCTCCTGCGGGCTAGCCCCTTGCTGATGGTGGGACGGCCCCGACGCGATGATTGTCGCACCAAGCGGGCCGGTTGGGAAGCGGGACTTGGAATCTGGCCGGCAGCGGGAGCGGGAAACTGGGGCGATGAGGCTGTTATGATGCAGCGCAAGGAAAACGCATGGTTGACCATTCCAAACGGGGTTCGCCGGGGGCCCGGTTTCCCACCCCACGGACGAAGACCTGTCCGCGGGGGCCCGGGTTTCGCGCCGCCGTGGAGGAGGAAAAGCCTCTGCAGGTGGCGGGGGCGATCAATGCCTACACGGCGCGGCTGGCCGAGGCAACGGGATTCAGGGCGCTGTATCTCTCCGGCGGCGGCGTGGCGGCCAACTCGCTGGGGGTGCCGGACCTGGGGATCAGCACCATGGAAGATGTGCTGACCGATGTGCGGCGGATTACGGACGCGACCAGCCTGCCGCTGCTGGTGGACATCGATACGGGCTGGGGCGGGGCGTTCAACATTGCGCGAACGATTCGGTCGATGGAGAAAGCGGGCGCGGCGGCGGTACACATCGAGGACCAGGTGGGGGCCAAGCGCTGCGGTCACCGGCCGGGCAAGGAACTGGTGGCGGCGGGCGAGATGGCGGACCGGATCAAGGCCGCCGTGGACGCGCGGACCGACGCGCAGTTTGTGGTGATGGCGCGGACCGATGCGCTGGCGAATGAGGGGCTGGCGGCGGCGATCGAGCGGGCGCAGACGTATGTGGCCGCGGGCGCCGACATGATCTTTGCCGAGGCGGTGACGGAGTTGGGCGTGTATACCGAGTTTCGCAAGGCGGTGGGTGTGCCGATTCTCGCCAACATCACCGAGTTCGGGCAGACGCCGCTGTTTACGCGCGAGGAGTTGAAGACGGCGGGCGTCGATATTATTTTGTATTGCTGCGCGGCTTACCGGGCCATGAACGCGGCGGCGCTGAAGGTGTATGAGGCGATTCGCGCCGAGGGAACGCAGAAGAGCGTGGTTCCGCTCATGCAGACGCGCGCCGATCTTTACAAGTATCTGGACTACCACGCGTATGAAAAGAAGCTGGACGAGTTATTTGCCAAAATCAAGGGCTAAGAGTCGGCAGGATCCCCAAATACCCGTTGATTCGATGTTCTCCAGGAGGTCTCAATGAGCGAAACGCAATGCAATCGCGTCGCGGCGGCGTTCAAGCCGAAGAAGTCTGTGGCTTTGTCGGGCACGCCGGCGGGCTCGACGGCGATCTGCACGGTGGGGCAGAGCGGCAACGATCTGCACTATCGCGGTTATGACATCCGGGACCTGGCCGCGCACTGCGAGTATGAGGAAGTGGCGCACCTGCTGGTGCACGGCAAGCTGCCCAATGCGGCGGAGCTGGCCGCGTACAAGGCGATCCTGCGGCCGTTGCGCAGCCTGCCCGCGGCGGTGAAGCAGGCGCTGGAGCTGCTCCCTCCCTCGACGAATCCCATGGACGTGCTGCGCACGGGCGTCTCGGTGCTGGGCTGCGTGCTGCCTGAGAGCGAGGGCCACGGCGATGCGGGAGTACGGGCCATTGCGGATACGCTGCTGGCGTCGCTGGGATCGATGCTGCTTTACTGGCACCACTATGCGCGCAATGGAAGGCGGATTGAGGTGGAGCGCTTCGAGGACTCGATCGCGGCGCATTTTCTTCATTTGCTGCACGGGGAAAAGCCCCGGCCGGAGTGGACGCGGGCGATGCAGACGTCTTTGATTCTGTATGCGGAGCACGAGTTCAACGCGTCCACGTTTACGGCGCGGGTGATTGCGGGGACGGGGTCGGACCTTTATTCGTGCATTGCCGGGGCGATCGGTGCGCTGAAGGGGCCCAAGCACGGCGGGGCGAACGAAGTGGCGCTGGAGATTCAAGAACGCTACGGATCTGCCGATGAGGCTGAGGTGGATATTCGCAGGCGCGTGGCCAACCGGGAAGTGATTATCGGTTTTGGCCATCCGGTTTACACCACCAGCGACCCGCGCAGCGAGATCGTGAAGGAGGTAGCGCGGGAATTGGCGGTTGCGGCGGAGGATACGCGCCTGCTCTCGATTGCGGAGCGGATCGAGAGCGTGATGAGCGACGCCAAGCGCATGTTTCCCAACCTCGATTGGTACAGCGCGGTTGCTTATCATCAGATGGGCATTCCCGTCGATCTGTTTACGCCGTTGTTTGTGATGGCGCGGACTGCCGGGTGGTGCGCGCACGTGATCGAGCAGCGGCAGGATGGGAAGATCATCCGGCCGTCGGCCAATTACACGGGGCCGGAGAACCTGGAGTTCGTTCCAGTTGAAGAGCGGGCGTAGAGAAGGAGATCGATTGTCCTCGCAGATCAGCAATGAACGACCGGCGGATAAAGTCATAACGGATATCGCTGACTATGCGCTTCAGTTTGAGATCCAGAGCGAACTCGCCTTTACCACGGCGCAGCATTGCCTGATGGATACGCTGGGGTGCGGACTGGAGGCGCTTGAGTACCCGGCATGCGCCAAGCTGCTGGGTCCGATTGTGCCGGGGACGGTGGTGCCGCATGGGGCCAAGGTGCCGGGCACAGAGTTTCAGCTCGATCCGGTGCAGGCGGCGTTCAACATTGGCGCGATGATTCGCTGGCTTGACTTCAACGACACCTGGCTGGCGGCGGAGTGGGGGCATCCGTCGGACAACCTGGGCGGCATTCTGGCCACGGCGGATTGGTTGTCGCGGACGGCCGTCGCCAACGGGCAGCAGCCAGTGAAGATGCGGCAGGTGCTGACGGCGATGATCAAGGCGCACGAGATTCAGGGGTGCATTGCGCTCGAAAATTCGTTCAACAGGGTGGGCCTCGATCACGTGGTGCTGGTGAAGGTGGCTTCGACCGCGGTGGTGAGCCAGTTGCTGGGGCTGAGCCGGGAGCAGACCATCGCGGCGCTCTCGCTGGCGTGGGTGGATGGGCAAAGCCTGCGCACCTATCGCCACGCGCCGAATACCGGGTCGCGCAAGAGTTGGGCCGCGGGCGATGCGACCAGCCGGGCGGTGCGGCTGGCGCTGATGGCGCGCGCCGGCGAGATGGGCTACCCCTCGGCGCTGACCGCAAAAACGTGGGGTTTTTACGACGTCTTGTTTGCGGGCCGGGAGTTCCGTTTCCAGCGGCCCTATGGCTCCTATGTGATGGAGAACGTGCTGTTCAAGATCAGTTATCCGGCGGAGTTTCATGCGCAGACAGCAGTGGAAGCCGCGATAGCGGTGCGGGCGCGGCTTAAAAAACTGGGCAAAACCGCTGCGGACATTCGC
>JBEKZJ010000039.1:0-34906 GCA_049509995.1 Occallatibacter sp.
AAATATGAGATCGTGAAGACCATGCGGGCCAGTTCCCTGGTGCTGGGCCCGCTCGTGGCTCGCGCCGGCATGGCGCGCGTGGCCATGCCCGGCGGCTGCGCCATCGGCGGCAGGCCCATCGATCTGCACATCAAGGGCCTGGAAAAGATGGGCGCCACCATTACCCAGGAGCATGGATACCTGGAGGCGCGCGCTGACCGGCTGCGAGGCGCGCACCTGGTATTCGACAGGATCACAGTCACCGGCACAGAGGACCTGCTGATGGCCGCCGTGCTGGCCGACGGCGAAACCCTGATGGAGAACTGCGCGCACGAGCCCGAGGTCATTGACCTGGCATCCCTGCTGATCGCCATGGGCGCAAAGATCGAGGGGGCGGGCACCTCCACGATCCGCGTGCAGGGCGTGCAGCGGCTCCATGGCGCGCGCTACCGGATCAACCCCGATCGCATCGAAGCGGGGACATTTCTGATAGCGGGCGCCATCACCGGCGGCGATCTGATGGTGGCCAACTGCAACCCGAATCACCTGCGTGCCGTGATCGCCAAGCTGGAAGAGACCGGCGTCCGTGTGGACATTCTCGGCCCCGACGCGGTGCGCGTGCGTGCCGGCGGGCCACTGCGCGCGGCTGACATCTCTACCGAAGAATACCCCGGCTTTCCCACCGACATGCAGGCACAGTACATGGCGCTGGCCACGCAGGCCGAGGGTGTAAGCCTGGTGAAGGAAAACATCTTCGAAAACCGCTTCATGCACGTGCAGGAACTGGTGAGGATGGGCGCCAACATCAAGGTTGACGGCAGTGCGGCCACGGTGCGAGGGCCGGCCAGACTTTCCGCGGCAGCTGTGATGTGCTCCGACCTGCGGGCTTCGGCGTCGCTGGTGCTAGCCGCGCTGGTGGCGGACGGCGAGTCCATCCTGGACCGCGTTTATCATATGGATCGCGGCTACGAGCGCATCGAGGAAAAGCTGCGCGGCGTGGGCGCGCAGATTCTGCGCATGGGAAACGTATTTAATCCCAAAGAGGGCGAGACGGCAGCGGACTGATCGCTCGAATCACGCTAGCGCCAGCTTACGGCCACATGCCAGCGTAGTCCATGCTCGGCAGTCTTGTGCAGCACGCGCTCATACTCGCGCAGTTCGACAAGAACAGGCTGTGTTTCCGAACCCAGGGCGGCGGGATTCACAGTGAGGAAATCGATCAGGGCGCGCATGGTGAGCAGGCCGTCCGGGGCGTTGTACCATTGAGGCTGTGGCAGGTGCCGGGCCCATTCGGGGTTCCCAGCGCCCTGCTCCAGTAGCAACGCCATGGAGTTCTCATCGGCGGAAAAGAATTCAAGCAGAGGAGTCACGCGCAAGCGTTCGGCCAGCCGTTCCAGGGCGTCTTCGTTGCGGGCCAGAGCCTGGCCGTTCACAAAGATATCGAACCCAGGGTCCTCCCCTTCAACGACGATGTATAAACTGGCAGCCATCGTTAAGAGTTTAGTGGAGATAGAGACCGGAAGGGCGGAAAACTCCGCTCCGGTTATCCAATCAATCACCGGGGCGGTCATGCCCCGCGGTTACGCAAGTATACCCAGAAGTTTGACCGCTAAGACAAAAGAGTTGTGGCTATGGTCCGCAAAGGGCCGATTCTAGTAGGTGGCAGCCTTTCTGTTTGGAGGTGAGTGCTGTGAATTGGAGTGAACTCCCGGACCTGGTTGCCGTTGGCCTCTTGGCTGGCGCGTTTGCATCCGTGGCCCGGAGTAACCATACACAGGTATCCAGAGTCTGGCTCACCGGCTGGCTGATGATCGTGCTTCATTTTGGAGCCTTCCTGTTCCTGACTGTTCCCGGCGTCTGGGGAATGTTGGCTGAATCTGTTGGACTTGCTGCACTGACCTGGGCCGGGGTCCTGTTCATGTGGGCCTCGGTTCCCCACCGCAAGGAGAACTCCAGCCGCTGGATTCTTGCTTCGTTGCTGGTATCGAACACACTGTATGTTTGCCTTTGGGTTTTCGGCCCTGCGGCAGGTTGGGCTTTGAACGTGTCCGCGGCCCTGGTTGGCGCCTTGCCGCTGTTGGTTGCTCTTTCAACGATGATCCGGGTCAACAGCCCGCTGCGTTGGACGGTGATCGGACTGTACTGCGCCCTTTCGCTCTTTCTTCTCCTGATCCAACATCGGCCCGGAAACGGCAAGGACCTGGCCCTGAATGCCGTGCTGTTTACCGTTTACCTGGGCTGCTGTATCAATTTCTGGTACGCATACCGCCGCGGCACCGCCGGAGCATTCATCACC
Source organism: Occallatibacter sp. (assembly GCA_049509995.1). GTDB lineage: Bacteria > Acidobacteriota > Terriglobia > Terriglobales > Acidobacteriaceae > Telmatobacter. The sequence continues at coordinate 2,276 of JBEKZJ010000039.1, forward strand.
ATCGCCGGATTCCTGGCCTGGGCGTCCGTGTTTGTGGTGGCGCCGGTGATGCAGGCATTCTGGCCTGCGGTTGCGGCCCATATCGAGAGCGAGGTGTGGAACCTGCCCAAATTTGTGGTGGCCGTGGGCATGATCCTGCTGCTGCTGGAAGACCAGATCCAGCACAACCGGCATCTGGCGCTGCACGACCATTTGACTGGACTGCCCAACCGCCGCCTCTACCAGGACCGGCTGGCGAGCGCATTGGAACGCGCCCGACGAAGCGAAACGCAGACAGCCCTGCTGGTGATCGACCTGAACTACTTCAAGCAGGTCAATGACACGCTGGGCCATCACGTGGGCGATCTTGTATTGCAACGTGTTGGAGCCCTGTTTTCCTCACGGGTCCGCCGCTCCGACACCGTGGCGCGGACCGGCGGAGACGAGTTTTCCGTCATCCTGGAGGAGCCCACCAGCCGCGAAGATGCCGAACATGTGGGCCAGTCTTTGGTTCACCTCCTCGACGAACCCCTCGCACTTGGCGAACACACAGTGCAGATTGGCGCCAGCGTCGGCATTGCGGTCTTTCCCGAGGATGCACGCGAAATGGAGGCCCTCTGCATCGCAGCCGATCTGCGTATGTACGGCGCCAAGCATGACTCTCGAGACACCAGCGAAAGAGATGACTTTCCAACACGCCGCTTGCACCCTCGGCTTAAGCCCGTTGCGCGGGATGGCATGCAGGTAACGGATTAGGGCGGTTTCTTGATTCAAACGCCAAAAAGGCCCGGACTTGACGTCCGGGCCTTTTTGCTGCTTCAGAGAATGCTCGGCTGCTAACCCTGACCGCCCCCACTGCCTGGTCCGCGGCCGCCGCCACCGGGCCGGCGGCGGCGGCGGCGGCGGTTGTTGTTGTTGGCAGGAGGACGGCCCGCACCAGCCGATTGACCGACGGGGACCGGCGCACCCTCAATGCGGTTGAAGTTCGGTTCGTTCTCCTCGTCGAACTTCTCGTCCCCCTCGTCGTCGAAGTCGTCACCGCCCTCGATGAGGATCGTACTCTGGTTCGATTTCGGCTGGCGCTCGTCAAACTCGTGGCGGGGCCTGGCCGGCGGGGCAGGCGCGACGAAAGCGGCTGGAGATTCGGATGCGGCGATCTCCACCTCTTGTGCCTCGGCTGGAGCCGATTGAGCCAGCTTGGCCTTCTGTTCCTTGATGAGCGCCTTGCGGCTGAGCTTGATGCGATTGCCCTCGATGGCCAGAACCTTGACCATCACCTGATCGCCCTCGCGCAGCTCGTCCTTCACTTCCTTGACGCGATGTTCCGCGATCTCGGAGATGTGCAGCAGGCCATCGGTGCCGGGGAACAACTCGACAAATGCGCCGAACTCGGCCAGCCGCACAACCTTCCCCAGGTAAATCTTGCCCACTTCAGGCACAGCGGTGATGTTCCCGATGATTTCGAGCGCCTTCTTCAGCCCCTCAGCGTCGCAAGAGGCGACGCTGACCCGGCCAGTATCGTCTACATCGATCTTGGCACCGGTCTGCTCGATGATGCCGCGGATGGTTGCGCCACCTTTTCCGATCAGATCGCGAATCTTGTCGGTGGGAATCATCACGGTTTCGATGCGGGGCGCATACTGCGAGCGCTCCGTGCGCGGCCCGTCGAGCACAGCGTCCATCTTGTCCAGCAGGAAGAGCCGGCCCCTGCGCGCCTGCTCCATGGCCTGCTCGAGGATCTCATGGGTCAGGCCGCCGATCTTGATGTCCATCTGTAGCGCGGTGATGCCCTTGCGGGTGCCGGCCACCTTGAAGTCCATATCGCCGTAGTGGTCTTCCGCGCCGGCAATATCGGTGAGGATGGCGTAGTCCTCGCCCTCCTTCACCAGGCCCATGGCTACGCCGGCCACCGCTCCCTTGAGGGCGATACCGGCGTCAAAGAGCGCCAGACTGGCGCCGCAAACCGTAGCCATCGACGAAGAGCCGTTGGACTCGAGAATGTCGGAGACGATGCGGATGGTGTAAGGCGACTCTTCAGCGCCAGGCAGAACTGCGGTGATGGCGCGTTCCGCCAGCGCTCCGTGGCCGATCTCGCGCCGGCCTGTGCCCGTCATGCGGCCGGTCTCGCCCACGCAGAAAGGCGGGAAGTTGTAGTGGAGCATGAAGGGCTTCTTCTTCTCGCCCTCATAGCTCTCCAGCCGCTGGCCATCGTCGGTGGTGCCCAGCGTGGCCGTGACCAGGGCCTGCGTCTCACCGCGGGTGAACAGAGCCGAGCCGTGGGTCCGTGGCAGTACGCTGGTCTCAATGGTGATCTGCCGAATCTCGTCGAAGGCGCGGCGGTCGGGCCGAATGCGCTCGTGGGTCACCTGCTCACGGAAGATCCGCTCGCGCAGGTGCTCATAGTAGTGAGCCAGCTTCCTCTTGGCTGCGGGATCGTCGGCGGGCAGCTCGGCGGCAAGCTCGTCCTTGATCTGTTTGACCAGGGCGTAGCTTTCGGTCTTGCCGTGAGTCTTGGTGTCCAGCGCATCCTTGAGCCGGTCTTCGACCTTGGCTTTGAGTTCTGCGTAGTAGGCCTCGTCAAACTCCGGCGCGGTGAAGGCCCGCTTGGGCTTGCCGGCCACGGCAACAAGTTCGTCGATGGCCGCGATGATCTTCTTGATCTCCCCGTGGGCAAACTCGATGGCCGCCAGGATCACCTCTTCGGTCTCCTCCTTGGCGCCCGACTCGATCATCACGATGCCGTCCTTGTGGCCGACGACCATGATGTTGACCGTGGTGGCGGCGCGCTCGTCGTAGGTGGGGTTGACGACGAACTGACCATCGACGCGGCCCACGCGTACGGCGCCGACGGTGGCGCTGAAGGGAATGTCGGAGAGCGCCAGGGCGCAAGCGGCGGCATTGATGCCCACCACGTCGGGGTCATTCTCCTTGTCGGCGGAGAAGACCAGCGCAATCACCTGGGTCTCATTTCGGAAACCGTCAGGAAACAACGGCCGGATGGGGCGGTCGATCTGACGGCAGGTGAGAACTTCCTTTTCACTGGGCCGGCCTTCGCGCTTGATGAAGCCGCCGGGGATGCGCCCGCCGGCATAAGTGTACTCGCGATAATCCACGGTGAGGGGGAAGAAGTCGATACCTTCCCTGGGGTCGGGGGATGCCACCGCGGTTGCCAGAACAACAGTTTCGCCTGTGGTTGCCAGTGCGGCGCCAGAGGCTTGCTTGGCCATGCGGCCGGTCTCAAAGACCAGCCGTTTGCCGCCGGCAAGCTCGACGGCTACTTCATGCTTGGTAAACATAGAGTCCTCGTTTCATTTTGTTCGCTTGGGAAACTTGTAGGGGGAAGGCGCCGGAGGGCGCGGGAAAGGCGGCGAAGGGCCTGGCCGTAAACAGGGCGCGGCAAGAGAGTGGGGCCACGCGCGAGGGAGCGGATTCTCCCGGCCCCTGTGCGAGTCTCGCCGCCGTGGCCGCGCTCAGCCAATAGCTGTGCGCCGTCCCTGGCAGCGGTTCAAGGTCGCCAGGTACACCATGGTCCCAGGTTCTGGGTAGAACGGGGGCCGTGACCAATACTCGGTCTGGGCGCTTCCGGGTCAAAGTTTGCTTTCCGATTACTTGCGGATACCGAGTTTGCCGATCACGTCGCGATAGCGGTCGGAATCGTGCGTCTTCAGGTAATCCAGCAGGCGGCGGCGCTTGCTGACCAGCATCAACAGGCCACGCCGGGAAGCATGGTCCTTTTTGTGGGTTTTGAAGTGCTCGGTCAGCTCGCCAATCCGCTCACTCAGAATCGCAATCTGAACCTCCGGCGAACCGGTGTCCGTATCGTGAGTGCGGAAGCGCTCAATCAGTGTTGTTTTCTTAGCAGTCGCCAGCACGGCGTGTGTTACTCCTCTTGTTTTCTCAGGTCCACTCTCAAGTGTCTACTGTGAGATTACCATGAATAAGCGGCCCGGCGCCATTTGCCGGCCAACCCGAACCCGGATGCAAACCCGCCCCGCTCAGCGCGCGCCGAAGCGAAAGAGCCGGTTATCGAATCGCTCGTGGATGACCGTCCGTATGCTCCAATTCCCTGGGCGGCACAGCTACTGCTCCGGCGCCAGCCAATAATTGGCTCGGGCCACGATCCGCGCCCCGTAGTCCTGCGCCGTCCCGACCCGGATGGTGTGCAGGCCGGGGGTGGGGTCGGAGGGGCTGAAGGTGATCAGGTACCGGTTGCGCGCGTGCTTGGCGGCATCCACCACCCGCTGTTCGAACGCCTTGTCGCCGGTGAAGGTGGTGTACTCCCCGCCGCTCATGTGGGCCACCTCCTTGGAAACATTCTTCTTGAACGCCTGCACAAGCATGATGAGCGGCGAGATCATGTTCAAGGTGCGGTCGTCGCCCGAGTCCTTCATGTCGTGGAGCAATTCGGCGCGCGAGGGAGAAAACGACACGCTCAGCACCAGCACGTCGGACCGGCCGATTTTCTTGATCAACTGTTCCGGCTTGGTGTGCTTGCTGCCGTGGTCGCGCTCCTCGCTGACCAGGAGTAGAACGCGGCGATACTCCTTGGGCTCGGACTCCAGCAGATCGACGGCATAGCTGACCGTATCCAGAATCGCGTCGCCGCCGTTGCCGGGCTGGAGGTGCTTGAGGGCCTCGCCAACCTCCTCGCTGGAGTGCGTGTAGTCGCGAATCAGGTGCGGCCTGGAGTCGAAGCCCACCAGCGCCGCCTGGCTCCGGCCGTCGGAGAGAAACAGATCGAGCAGCGGGCCGAGCTTGGCCAGCTTGGCGAATTCCAGCGCGCTCACGCCGCCCTCCTCGACCGCCACGACCAGCGAAACCGGCGCCGTATCCATCTCCTCCTGGACGCGAATCTTTTGCGGGACGCCGTTGTCTTCGAGCACAAAATCGTCCGGTTTGAGGCCGTACACAACGTCGCCGTCGCGCTTCTCCACCAGCGTGGGCACCAGCACCTCGTTCGCGGTTACGCGCAGGGTCGGAGTTTCGTGGTGCGCTCTGGGCAGCGGCTGCGGAGGCTCGATCGGGGGCAACTGCTGCGCCCCGGCGGCTGCACCCATCACCACGAACGCGGAGAGCGCAAGGCGCGCCAGACGGGATAATCCGAATCTCATGCGGGAAAAAACTCCGGTACGAGGGAACAGGGAACAGGGAACAGCAACCCGTTCGCAAACTAAGTGCAATGAGCGAGTCGAACGGCGACAAATTCCCTTGACGCGCCGCCAGAGTTTGCAATGCTTCCGCCTGTTCCCTGATTCACGCCCGTTTGCGTACTTCGCGGTCCAGCCGATTCGTCCAGGCGAGAAAACTCAACAGTTCCCAGCGCGAGGCCCAGACAAAACTCATAATCTTCCTTGCCGTCAGCGTTTCGGCCCGCTGCCCGGAGTAAGTCTCCACCCGCCAGCGCAAATACTCGCTCCGCCACGGAGCCAGCCGATGACCGCGGGTTGCATTCCAGATGAATCGGATAGGCGCGAGCAATGTGTGTCCTTTGGCATCAAGTATAGACGGCCCTGCCGCCGGCGCGGCGGCAAGCCAGGCGTCGAGGCAAGGAGCGGAAATCTGGCGAGATCGCGGAGTGGGTGCGCGGCCATGCACCTCGCCGCATGGCCTGGGTTCTCGTGAGCCCTCCGCTTAAGGTTGCAGCTTGCTGAACAGGCTATTCGAAGTCGAATCGAGCTGCGAGATCACATCCTCGAGCGCCGTTTGCTGCGTCTCGGAGAGGGAAAGCTGCGTGGAGACCTGCGCCACATCGGCCTGCATCAGGTTGGTCTGCGCGCTGGTCAGTTGGGTCTGGTCGCTGGTCACCGCGTCGGAGGCGGCCGTGAGCTGGGTAATGGAGTTGTCGATGGTCACGCGCTGCTGGGAAACGTAGCCCAGGGCCGTACTCAACGCCTGCGTATCGCTCACGGCCTGGGTGGTATTCACGGTGCCGCTCGAATAGTCGGCCACCAGGCTGTTCAAGGCGCCAAAGACGCTCTTCGATCCGGAGCCCAGGAAGATCTGGTCGCCCGGCACGTTCAACTGGATCTTCTGGCCATTGGGCGTCTCAAGATAGTTGACGTCCTCGTCCCCGCTGTAGGTGGTTACAGCCGGAGATGTCCCCGTGGCGGTCGAGGTCGCGAACGGGGTCGCGGAGGTCTGTCCGCCGGCGAAGATGTACACGCCCTGGTAACTGGTGTTGGCCAGCGACTCTACCTCGTCGAGAATGCCGGAGATCTGATTGCCGATGGACTTCACGTCACTGGAGTTCATGGTGCCGTTGTTGGCGCTGGTGGCCAGTGAAATGGCCTGCGTGAGTTGCGAGACCACGCTGCCCAGCGTCGAATCGGCCACCTGCAACTGTCCCGTAACCAGGTTCGAGCTTTGGGTGAAGGAATCGTCCTGCTGAATCTGGTTGAGCAGCAGCACATTCTCGCCCGAGGCCACCGGGTTCTGGCTCAGCGACGTGATGCTCACGCCGCTCGACAGCTCAGCCGTCAACTGCTGCTCGTTGGCCTGGGCCTGGTCCAGCGAACCCACCAGATTCGTGACATAACTCGGATCCACCCGCATTCGATTCCTCCACCAGCCGTAATAGCTCTTCTGCCGGGCGCCGCCCCCGTCTGCGCCTGGGCTGCCTGGGCCGCCTTAGGAGACCGTTGTCTGTTCTCCCAGATTCAATGCCGAGGCCATGATGGTGTTCAGCATTGCAAAAACCTGCGAAGCCGCCTGGTAGCTGCTCTGCAACGTGGACATCGCCGCCGCTTCATCGTTGAGATTGACGCTGGAAAGCGCATTGTTCTGGGTCTGGAGCTGCGTGACCGAGGCGTTCTGCGCCGTATTCTCCGCCTGCACGCCGGAAACGGTCGCACCCAGCGTGGAGACGAAGTTCGAGTAGAAGTCGGTCGGCGTCTCGCCATTGTTTACGCCCGCTGATCCGTTCTGGCTCTGTGCCGATTGCGCGGAGGCCGCTGCAGTCTGGTTGATGTTCGCCGCGCCGTTGGCGGCAAACAGGCCCCAGTCAAGGTTCATCGTCGAGGCTCCGTCGGAGAGCCCGCCAAAGGTTATACCACTCACATTCGCGGCCGGGCTGATCAGGGCGCCGCTCCCGTTGAAGGTAAGTGTTCCCGTCGCATTTGCCGACGCCACCGGATCGGCGATTACGCTGCCGGCGGTCGCGGTGGCGCCGCTGATAGTCAATACGCCACCGGTGTTCGTTACGGTGACACCGATGATTCCTGCCGCCGTCAGTTGGGCATCCAGCGCCGCCACGTAACCGGTCGCCGGTGGGCCGGCGCTGCCAACGGCCTCGCCGGGGACAACCACTGGGGCGACAATGGTTGCCGTGCCGCCACCTGCACTCCCGGTAATGGTCAGATTCGTTCCGGGGTCCACCGTCTCTCCCGGGCCGAAGCTGTAACGCACCTGGTTGGCAACGCGTGTATCCGCCGTCAGAGTATCCGGAACGGAGATGCTGTAACCCCACGTGTTGGCGCCCTCTTTGGTGTAAGTCACTGTAGCGTTGTAGCTCTTGCCCAGCGAGTCATAGATTTGAACACTGCCGCTCGTGGTGCCGTTCAACGGGGTCGCCGAACTCAGGTTTTGAGTCATGCTGAAGGATGTCGTCGCGACTGGCTGCAGCAGCGATTCATTGGCCAGATTCGCCATGGCTATGGCATTCGAATCGTCGCCCGTTCCCTGACCCAGGCCTGCGGCTGCAATCTGGTTGGGGTCTGTCATCACCACGCTCATCGACGCCGCGCTGCCGGCAACCTGCGTGGGTTCATTGAAGATGTTGAGAGGGCTTGCGGCGGTCCCCGTTACCCCATCGAGATCGGTGCCCGCGTTGTTGAGCTGATTCACCGACGTGGAGATTCCGTAGGCCAGTTGGTCGAGCGAATTGAGCGCGCTCGGGATGTCCTGGTCCCGCGCCGTCAGGTACCCCCCCAGTTCGCCGCCGCCCGAGGCCAACTGTGAGGTAATGTCCGTACCACCCAGAAAAAAGTCGGTGGCCCCGTTCACGGTGCCGGTCGTCAACTGGAAGCTCGACCCCTCGGAGACCAGCAACTGGCCGGAGGTGGTGGTAAGCGCGAGGCCGTTGTTCCCGGTCGAAATCTGGTTGATGCCGATCAACTGGCTGAGCTGGCTCACATCCTCATTGCGCTGGTCTTCGAGCGTGCCCGCATCGGCATCGGGCGAGATGGACTGAATCTGCTGGTTCAACTGGGCGATGGCGCCGGTCAGCGAGTTCACCTGGCTGGTTACACCGGCCGCCTCCTGGCCCAGGCCCGAGCTCTGGGAGTTCAGGCTGGCCGCGGCATTGGAAATGTCGCCGGCCAGCGTGGTCGCCGAGGAAAGCACCTCCTCGCGCAGCGAATTATCCGTGGGATTGGCCTCCAGCGACGCGAAGGAGTTGAAAAAACTGGTGATGTCGCTGCCGATGTCTCCCGCCCTCGAACTGGACGAACCCGAGTCCGGCGTGAACAGGGCCTGCACGTTGTCGAGAGCCGTCATCCGCACACTCGAAGCCGAGGCCAACTGCTGCTGCTGGTCCAGCCGTTCCTCCAGCACGCTATCCCGCCGCGAGGTGGCGCCCGTCTCCGTAACCCCGTCTCCGTAAGGGACCCCGTTGATTTCGACCGGCGAGTTCTCCTGCCAGTTGGGCGTCTCCGTCGTGTAGCCGGGAGTGTTGGCGTTGGCCACGTTGTTGGCCACGATGCTCAGGGCCGACTGATCGGCGTCCAGAGCCCCCGAAATCAGGCTGAATGCGGAGTTAATTGTCCCCATGCCCGCTCTCCGTCCGCGTCCATCCCCGCCCCTGCGGTTCGCCGTACTCCAACCGCCCCGCGCGCAACTCCCGCAAGCGATTCATCACATTCAGGTTGGCCCGCGTCGCCTCCAATACCCTGGCAAATATCGCCATGTCCCCCACGGATTCCCTGGCCTGGCGGGCCAGTAAAGCCCGCTCCACGGCGTCCGCCCGCGCCAGATCCTGAGTCAGCGCCTGGCACGACAGCGCCAGCTCCTCCAACCGCTCCGCATCCAGACGAGCCAGCGCCCGCGAGGCCTCCACCACCAGTTCCCTCAGCTCCGGATGCTCCCGGCGCTCCCCAGACTCCTGCATGGCCCGCTTTCCTTTCGTTGCTGCCGGGCTGCTCTCCATCCCAATGCATTTCCGCCCTTCCAAGCGGTGCAATGCGGGCGTTCACCCTCCGCGGCAAAAGCCCCCCAACTCCGGCTCAACCCCGTCCCACCCGACCCAAACTTACCCCACCCAACGCAGCCCCGTCCCCCACCTAACCCAGCCCGGGATTACTGTTCGCCGCCCAGCATGGCATCCACCATCTTGGACGCCACCGCCGAGGCCGGCACGTTGTAGGTTCCCGCTGCCAGCGCCGCCTGAACGGCGGTCACCTTGTCCGTGCGCACGTCGGAATCGGCCGCCGTCAGAGAAACCTCGCTCCCCGCGCTGCTCAAGGTAGCCCGATCGCTGGTCAGAGCGCTCCCGCTGGCTGCAGTACTGCTCCTGGTCTGCGGCGCAGAGGGTGCTGCCGGGGTTGCACCCAAAAGCGACTTCAATCCATCAAGACTGTTGCGAATGTCCATACGCATTTCTCCTTAAGCGGTGTATCGGCAGGTCTCCTAATCACTGTAGTCATTCAGGAGCCTTGATGACGGTATTGCCGTACAAATTTCCGGTTACCGGACCAGTTCCATTCTGGTTACCAGAATGGGAAAGTTCCTGCACAATGCGGCTGGCAATCCCAAACCCTCCGTGCTCGCTCAGCGCCCTTCCCAAAGCCTCGGACGCAAACTCCTTGAGCGCCCCGCCGGAACAGGAGTCGTCATCCGCGTCCTCCTCCGCACCCGTAAGCGAACCGCCGCTAGTCATCGGCTCCATCAACTCCTTCATCATCTGCGCCTCGAACTCGTGCGCCGCCCGCACCAGTCTCGGTGGTGGTGTGGTTGCGCTTGCTGTTCCGGCTGCCGCCGTTGTTGCCGCTACCGTTTGCATCCCCGTACCTCCATCCATGGACTCCCCTCACAGGACTTCCAGGTCGGCCTCCAGCGCGCCGGCCTCCTTCATGGCCTGCAGAATCGAAATCACATCGCGCGCCCCTGCTCCCGTCCGCTGCAATTCCCGGACCAGATCCTCCACCGTCGCTCCCTCTTTCAGATCGATCCGGTTCACCGGCTTGTCCTGGGCCTGCACCGTGGTCTGCTCGACCACCGCGGTGGTTCCCGGGGAAAAGGCGTTGGGCTGCGACACTTTGGTCTCGGAGATCACATTCACGCTCAGCCCCCCGTGCAGGATAGAAACCGGCTGCAGGCGAACCGTGCCCCCGATGACCACCGTCCCGGTGCGCTCGTTCACCACCACGCGGGCCCGCGGATAAACCTCCACTTCGACGGCCTCCACACGGTCCAGCAGCGCCGCCATATCCTCACCCGGCGCCGCGGCAATCTCCACCCGGCGGCTGTCGACGGCGTGTGCACGGGTAGAGCCCAGCGCATGATCGATGGCCTCGGCCATCCGTTCGGCGGTGTGGAAATCGGCGTCGTTCAGCACCACGCTGACCGTGTGCATCTGCGCGAGGTCGAACGGTACCGGCCGCTCCACCAGCGCCCCGCCCGGAATGCGCGCGGTGGTCGGGTGGTTGACCTGCTTGCTGTTGCCTCCCCCCGTGGCCATGTAACCGCCCAGCACCAGAGCCCCCTGGGCCTGGGCGTAGATCTGTCCGTCCGGTCCGTAGAGCGGAGTCATCAACAGAATGCCTCCCTCGAGCGTACGTGCATCTCCGGCCGAGGAGACGGTGATATCCATCTTGTAGCCAGGCCGGCTGAAGGGCGGCAGCGTAGCCACCACAAAGACCGCGGCCATGTTCTTTACCTGCATGTTGCCGGCGCTGTTGGAGCCGGTCTGGGGTACGGTGATGCCCATCCGCTCCAGAGCCGAAACCAGCGTCTGCGCCGGAAACACCGTCTGCGAGCTGTCCCCGGTGCCGTGCAATCCCACCACCAGCCCATAGCCCACCAGCTGGTTGTCCCGAATCCCCTCGATGGTGGCTACGTCCTTGACCCGCGCCTTTTGCGACGCGGGCTCGGCATGGACCAGCGCCGAGGCCAGCAGCAGCGCGGCAGCCAACGCCACCCTCCACCGCAAGGATGTGTCCCATTGCCTCTGCACCGTTCTCTCTGTCGTCATGCGCATCGATTGATACCCGCCGGACTCCCCCATCCGGCCCTCCCGGCACTGCGACTCAACCACGCCCTTCTCCAGTTCCCGAACCCTAACCCCTCTAGTCCCTAATCCCCAGTCCCTGCTTCTAGAACACCAGCAGCCTCTCCAGAAAGCGCACCAGCGGGTTCTGCCTATAGGTGGAGTCGTTGACGATGCCCTTGCCGGTCACCTCCAGCTCAAGATCGGTCATGGCCGTCGACAGCACCTGGTTCTGCGAGCTGACGTCCTCCGGACGCACCAGGCCGCGCAGCTTGATCAGCTGCGTCTGCTGCGAGAAGGTCAACTGCCGCGTGGCCTGCACCACCAGCATCCCATTGGGCAGCACGTCCACCACCTCGCCCCCAAACGTGGTCGCGAGGCTGGAGTTGGTCGTGCTCTGCCCTTGCGCCGTCAGGCCCGAGGCAGCGGTCATCCCCACCAGGTTCTGCAGGGCGTTCGAGCTCTTGAGGGCGCCGAACAGCGAGGTCAGCGCGGAGTTGGCATTCGAGGCCCGCGAGTTCTTCACCTGCCCGTCGGTTGAGGCTGCCAGGCTCTCGGTCACCACGATTGAGACCACGTCGTGCAGCCGGACCGCCTTGGCGTCGGTGCCCAGCCGCACCAGCCGGCCCTCCGGGCTCCAGATCGAGCCCGCCGTCTTCACCTCCGCCGCCTGTTGTGCCCGCACCCTCTCGATGTAAGCGTGCAGAGCTTCCTCGGGCGGGGTCGGCTTGGTGGTCGGCACAAAGGGAATCTTCTTCTTGTCCAGAGCGCCAACGGGCGTGCCGGCCAGCAGAGCAATCGATACAGAGAGAAGCAGAGCACAAAGGACTCTCGGATTCATGGCCGTACCCCCGTCTCTGGTTGCAGCGAGGCGCGGCCCGGCGCCAGGGCCACGGCCCGCACCACCCTGCCGCCGATCCTCAGCCGCACGTCGAGGGGAGATCCAATCACCGCCGGGCCCAGTGCAACCGCCTCCAGCCGCGCCTCGACCACCGGCGTGTTCTCTTCGACGATCAGCCGCTCCCCGGCGCGAATGACCGGGCGAAGCTCCACCGGGGACGGCTCCACCGCCGCCCTGTCCCGCCGGGCCCCGATGCGGACGCCTGCAACCAGCACCAGACGGCCCGGTCCACCCGGATGGCTGCGATCGCGCACCAGCAGCCAGCGGTCCCCGGTGTGGGGATCGTCGATCTCGCGAACCACCTCGCCGTCCATCTGCGCTGGAGCTGAAGCCGCCCCGGACGAGGAAACCAGAACGCGAGGGCCGGAGCCGGCCGGAGCTGCCGACACTTGGCCCTGAGCTGCGGACAGCGACGCAAAAACCAGCACAGCCGTGCTGCAGCGCATTTTCCGTTCCGTCCGCATTTTGTCCCGCACCTCCATTTATTCATCTGTCTTTTTATTCCTAGTGGGTCATATTATTGACCTGAGAGTACATATCGTCGGCAGCCTTGATGACCTTGGAGTTCGATTCGTAGGCCCGCTGCGCCAGCACCATCTGCACAAACATGGTCACCACATCCACGTTCGAGTTCTCCAGGTACCCCTGTTGGAGGGTGCCTAACCCCTCCGTTCCGCCGGGGTTGCCTGTTACCGGGTTCCCAGAACTGAGGGTGGTCTCTAACAGATTCGAGCCCATGCTCTCAAGGCCCCCGGGGTTGGGAAAGGTGGCCAGCTGCAGTTGGCCCAACTGCGAGGGGTTCTGCTGCCCCGGCAGGGTCGCGTTCACCACCCCGTACTGGGTGATGGTGACCGCCGTCGCATTGGCGGGAATGGTGATGGTGGGAATGATCGGGTCGCCGTCGGTGGTCACGATGGTCCCCTGGTTGTTCAATTGAAACTGGCCGGCGCGGGTGTAGGCGATGGTTCCGTCGGGCCGCTGCACCTGAAAGAATCCGGAGCCCTCGATGGCCACATCCAGCGGGTTCGAGGTCTGGTTCAGCGACCCCTGGGTCATGATCACCTCGGTGGCCGCCGATTTGGTGCCCAACCCGATCTGCAGCCCCGCCGAGACCGTGGACTGGCTCTGCGCCGCCCCCGGCGTCACCAGATTCTGATAGACCATGTCCTGGAACTCCAGGCGCAGCTGGCGAAATCCGGTGGTCGAGGAGTTGGCCAGGTTGTTGGCGATGGTGTCCAGGTTCAACTGCTGCGCGCTCATGCCGCTGGCGGCGGTGTACAAGGCTCGAATCATGATGGCTCCTTTTCAGTTCTCAGTTGTCAGTGGTCGGTTTACAGAAAGCCCGGATCTCCGCCAATCAGTTCCCGATTCCTTCTCGCGGACTGCACATTGCCGATCAACAACTGCCGATCTCTGACCACTGATTTCCGATCACTGATTACTGACAACTGATTACTGACAACTGACTACTGACAACTGAAACTCATACCCTCGGCAGATCCTCGCTGGCGATCTTGTTGAACTCGGTGTGAAAGACGGTGAGCGCCTTCTGCATCATCTCCGCCTCGCGCTGGACCAGGATCAGGTTGAGCGTCCCGGGGATCACGCCCTGGTTGGCCGTCTCGATGGCGCCCTGGCGGACCGCGCCTTTGGTTGAAAGCGAGGCCGCTACTCCCTCGGGCGCGACATAGCGGTTGGCGCCCTCGGGGGTCAACTGCGCGCCTGCTGGAAAGGTGAAAACCCCCACCGTAGCCACCACGCCGCCGGCCACCGAAACCACGCCATCCACACCCACCGCCACCTCGCCCGGCGGAACGGGAATCGGCTGGCCGGTCGTGGACAGCACCGTGTCGCCCGCCGCTGTAACCAGTTGTCCGCCCGGCGCCCGGTGGAAGCCGCCGTCGCGGGTGTAACGGAGCCCGTTCGGGGTCTGAATCTGGAAAAATCCCTCGCCCTCAATGGCCAGATCCAGCGCATTGCCGGTCTGCTCCAGCGCGCCCTGGCCCAGGTTGAGGCGGTCGCCGCCCAGAAGGCCAAAGTTGTTTACCGTCCGCCCCAGCTGCGAGTCCGCGCCGTCCGGTCCCAGCAGCACCGAGCGGAAGTACTCCTGTTCGGCTCGGTAGCCGGGGGTCTGCGCATTGGCCAGATTGGTGGCCGCGATATCCAGTGCCTGGGTGCGCGCCACCAGTCCCGTCAACGCCGCGTAGTATCCACTGTCCATCCGACGCGCCTCCTCTGGCACAGAGAGCAGTGCAGGTGAGGGACCGGAAAGCGGGAAGCAGGGATTAGAGCAAGATCAGAATCATGGGGAATGAGGAGACTGCGGGCGCCGGAATATGGCCGGAAGCCAAATGAGGGCTGGGAGGCCATTCTTCCCTCAGGAAAGCACGACAAGCCGCCGCCCGGGATTGTGGCGGTTTGCCCGCGGGTACCTGCATGAACCCCCGGCGGATGCGCAGGTGGAGTGGGCGGCAAGTCTCCGCATAGTTTCACTCCGGCCGCGCCCCAGAAGCGTCGAGGTCCTCGTGCGCGCGGTTCGAGAGGGCTTACTGCAGACCGTCGCAGACGATGGTCACCTCGAAGTTCGCGTCCTCGAACCGGTAGGCGTGGTGCAGTTGGAACTCGGGGGCCTGGACGTGCAGGCGGTAATCCCGGCCGGTGATGACGGCGGGAACCGATAGCCCGCAGTTGGCGGCCAGGTCCGGGACCTTGCCCTTCCACGCTCCGGCCAGCATGTTGCAGATCTCGCCGATGGCGTCTTTCACCGTGTCGTCGATCTCTTCAAACTCCATACCCGTCATGTGCGCGGCAATCTTCCTCGCCGCGGTAATGCCGGAACGAAAGACACAGGCCCCGCTCAACAGTCCGCCAAAGCCCACCACCGCGGTCACCGACTCCAGCTCACAGAGAGCCGGTCCGGCATCGCGCCGGCAGTTGACTCCCAACATCAGTTGAAAGACCTCTTCCACACTCCCATCCAGGTTCTGCGGATCGGAGACCAGTTGCACGGATTCACGCAACGAGACCGCCATCGTACGCTCCATTTCGTTTGCGCCGCCCCCTCGCGCTGTCGCGATCGCGGCCTTGCGCACACCGTTCAACAACACGTTGATCCCTTCCGGCTACGCCGCATCCACCAACGGCAGTACCCGCTCCTTCACCTGTTCGGCCGTGAACGGCTTGCGGATGTACCCCTGCGCGCCAGCCAGGATGGCCTGCTTCACGTGCTCCTCGCTGGACTCGGTGGTGATCATCACCACCGGAACCCCGGGGGCCAGGTTCTGCGCCCGGATCTGGCGCAGAAACTCCAGGCCATCCATCGAGGGCATGTTGATATCGGAAAGAATCAGGTCTACCTGCTTGGCCCTCAGCTGGTCCAACCCCTCGGTGCCGCTGCCGGCCTCGTACACCACCAGCGGGTCAAGGCCCGCCTGGCGGAGTGAACGCTCCACAATCTTGCGCATCACCGAGGAATCGTCGACGATCAGGGTTCGAATTTCACGCATGTCCGGGCTCCTCTCAATTGTCTATCGGCTCTCCATTGGAATTCATGAGACGGGTTTCGCTTCCTCGGCTCTTTACGCTCGCCCACGAGCGGTTCTCCCGTTGCTGGCATTCCCCATCGCTCCCGCCGTGTGGCTTTTTCCTTAACCAGGGTTCCAGCCCGCCGCGGCGGCCTCTTCGCTGCCGGGGCCGATGGCGCAACCGCCTTGCGCGCAGCCGGAAACACCCGGCCAACGAAAAAACGCCTTAGCACGCGCCGATCGAACCGATCAGATCGTGAACCGAACCGGCCTCCGGCAGCGGTTCGGCCGGGGCGCGCAACCACATCCTCAGCCACAGGCAGTCGTGCACCCTGACCAGTTGCGCCTCGACCGGCCGCGTCCTCTCGATGGCCTTCGAAAGCGCCAGCACCGCAGCTTGCTCAGAGGCAGCTTCGATCAGCTCTACGGGTGGAAACCGCGCGCTCAACATGCGCGTATGCGCCGGCCTGAAGCGCGATCCCTCGACCAGGCCACTCTCCACGCGCAGCCCCGTCATGCGCTCGACAGCCAGGGCCAGCACCGGGTCCAGGCAGTCTTCAAATCCCAGGTAAAGAAGCTTGCCCGCGGCCACGCGCAGGGGCAACGCCCCAAAAGCATCGACGAACAGCCGCGGCAGAACAGCGGTCAGCGCCTCGGCGTCGTGAAACTCCATCGGCAGCACCGGACAGCTCCATTGCAGGCCCAGCGCCCTGGTGACCAACTGCTCGCTCACCCCCTGCTGGCGCACCAGCCAGTGGCCCAGCCGGCCGGCTCCGGCCCGCTTCTGCGCCTCCAGCCCCTTGCGCAACTGGGCTGAGGTGATCCAGCCCTGCTCGAGCATCATCAGGCCCAGCGGAATACGATGACGGTGGCTCTCCGGCGCTTTGCCCCGGCCGTCCAGTTCGCGGCGCACCGCCGCGGTGACCCGGGCCCGCGTGCAGGCGGCCGAGCAGTTCCAGCCGCCTTCAAAGACCGGTGCCGAACGGCTGCGCCAGAGATGCAGCCAGCCCGAGCCACAGCCGGGATTGGCGCAGGTTTCCAGCAGGCTCAGCCGCGCCCCTTGCAGTCCATGCCGCCCGGTGTCGCGCGAAGTCCCCTCGAACGCGGCATCGGCCGGCAAGCGGTTCGCGAAGATCGCCTCGCGGGCCGCCGGACGCTCCCCAGCCGGCTTCCTGGTCAGAATAGGCATCGGATGCTCTCCAGCCGCTTTCTGGGCGTGGCTACCTCGGTCACCCGCAGGCCGAAGTTGCCGTTCACCACCACCACCTCGCCGCGGGCCACGATCTTGTCGCCCACGATCAGGTCCACAGGGTCGGCTACATGGCGGTCCAACTGCACCACGTCCCCCGGTCCCAGGTCGAGAATCTCGCCCAGCGGCATCTCCCGGCAGCCAAAACGCAACGCGGCCTCGAGCTCGACATCGAGCAGCAGTTCGAATCCCGGGCTCACCGCTGCCGGCGGCGCCGGTGCGGCTTCGGCTGCCTTGGCCGGCTCCGGCTTGGCCGCCGGCTGGGGGGCGCGCACCTCGTCGCGAACCAGAATTGTCCAGGCGCGATCCCCCGATTTCAGCTGAAAGGCGCGCGAGACCTTGCTTTCCTGAGAGATCTCTTCGAACTTCTCCACCCGGCACTTGCTTCCGGTCTGGGCCAGCAGCTCGCCCACAGCGGAATCGGCCACCTCGCGCAGCAGCTCACCCCACCCCGCCTTCTGGTCCATCCCCTCACCCACCAGCGGCGACTCCAGAATGGCGCCGTCGAGCACTACGGCGAAACGCCCTTGCTGGTCGCCGCAGAGGGTGGCGGCAAAGCCAAAGGAATCTGCCGCCAGCGGCTTGGGCAGCCCTTCGACCAGCTCCGGCTCTCCGGCCAGTGCCTGCGAAAACAGGGCCGTGGCCGCGCCGATCCAACATTCCAGATACGTCTTCATCCCTTAGCCTCGCCGATGCGGCGCTCGATGCGGGCGCCGCGATGCAGTCCCTGGCGGATGGCCTGCGCTTCAGATATTGGCTGGCCGCCCACCTGCCAGACGGGCAGCGTGTTGGCAGGCAGATCGAGGCGCAGGACCATTCCCGGCTCCAGGTTCTCGATCATGCTCGCCGCCAGGCGCACCGTGGGCAGTTGCAGGGAGCCGCCGAAGCGAATGCGGCGCGCCGCGGCCTCCATCCGCGCCCTGGTCTCGCCGGCGTGGCGGCGGCGCCGTCCCCAGTCCGAGGTCAGCCGGCGCAGGATGGTATTGGCCACCACTGCCGGGAAGGCCAGGTTGAGCAGACCCGAGCTGTGCGGCATGCGAATCTCAAAGCTCAGGCAGAGCGTCTTTTCGGTGACCGACATGATGCGGGCCACCTGGGTCTGCATCTGGCGGCGCTCGAAGTTGAAGCTCAGGCCCACCGGCTGCCAGGCCGCGGTCAGCTCGCGGCAGATGATCTCCACCACCGAGCCCAGGATCGATTCCTCGATGTCGGTCAGCTCGCGCAGAGGCCCGTCCTTGCCCTCGCCCCCCAGCAGCAGGTCGATCACCGGAGGGGCCAGGGCCAGGTCCAGCTGCAGCACCGAAAGTGCTCCCAGCGGCTCCAGGCGCACCGAGGCCACATAGCTGATCTCCGGGATGCGCAGCAGAAACTCGTTGAACTGGATCTGTTCGGCCGACACCAGGTTGACCTGAAAGCGGGTGCGCAGCCAAGCCGCCAGGTTGTGGGTCAGATTGCGCGCGAACAGGTCGTTCAACATGCTGATGGCGCGCAACTGGTCGGTCGAAATCTGCCCCGCCGAGGAGAAGTTGTAGGGTACGACCCGGGCCCGCACCTCGGGCCGCTGAGCGTCCGGCGCCGCGCTGCGCGCGGCCTCAAAAAGGGCGTCGATCTCGTTCTGCTTGAGCGTCTTTTCCATCAGCCCTTCTCCCTCCTCATCGGCTCGAATTCATCGTTTCCAGTCCGCGGTTCGGTTCCCGGCCTCAACCCGCTCCGCGCCGCCCGCGCTCCGGCGCCTTGCGCCTGCCGGGCCGGTCAAAGGCCCCGTGCGCCGCCAGATCCTTGAGCGCCGCGCGGAGATGCACCACGGCCGAGGCATGGACCTGCGAGACCCGGGACTCGACCACCCCCAGCGCCAGCCCGATCTCGCGCATGGTCATCTCCTCGTAGTAATAGAGGGTCATCACCAGCCGCTCCCGGTCGGGCAGATGGGCAATGGCCTCCCCGAGCCGGTCTTCGAGTTCGCCCCGCAGGCAACGGAAAAGCGGATCCTCCTCGGGGCGGCCGGGCACATAGGCCAGCTCCTCCTCGCCCGAATCCTCGTTGCGCTCCATGTGCAGCGTGCCGATCTCCAGTCCCTTCAGGTCGCCCAGCAACTGCTGGTACTCCTCCAGGCCCAGATCCATCTCGGCTGCCACTTCGGCCTCGCCCGGCGCGTGGCCCATCCTAGCCGTCAACACCCGGATGGCCTCCTCGACCGCCCGGCCCTTGCGGCGCAACTCGCGCGGACTCCAGTCCAGCGTCCTCAGGCTGTCCAGAATCGCTCCCCGGATGCGGAACTGAGCGTAACTTCGGAACTGCACCTTCTTGGCCGGGTCAAACTTGGCGAAGGCGTCCATCAACCCCACTACCCCGGCCGAGACCAGGTCCTCAATGTCCACATGCTGGGGGAGCCGCTCGTGAATGCGGCGGGCCAGAAACCGCACGATCGGCAAGTGCTCGAGCAGGACCCGTTCCTGTTCGCCGGTCAGCCCCGGGGCAGCGGCTACGACCGGCGGATACCCGCCCCCCGCCCCGCCCCGGCCCACTGCTCTCTGGTTCCCAACCATGGCCGCCGTTTCGATTCCCATCGCTCGCCCCTTCACTGAACCGCCAACCCTGGACTGCTCCTCGGTTCCTGCCTGCACAGCTCCCTGTTCCCACCAGGACTTCAGCGCACCGTTCCTACCGGGCGCAAACGAACCTCGGGAGGAATCTCCCCGGCAGCCACCACCGCCAGGCGGGGTAAAACCGGCTCCAGCCAGCGCTTGACGTGGTAACGCGCCGGACTGGGACAAAGGAGCACGGGGAGGGCCGCGGCGGAGGTGGCGCCGATAAGTTGCCTCACAGAATCGGCGAGACGCCGCACCAGCGGCGTGGCCGGGGTTCCGGCAGGGGCCAAAAGACGCTGGCCGGTCTCGGGCGCGAGGGTGCTGAGAATCTCCTCCTCGAGCACCGCGTCCAGCAGCAGGACCGGCAACTGGCCTTCGCCGTCCAGCAGGGGGTGCACCAGCCGCCGTCCCAGCGCCTGGCGCGCGGCCTCCACCAGGGCCACCAGGTTCTTGTTCACCGGCGCGGCCTCAAGCAGCGCCTCAAGAATTGCGCCCAGGTCGCGGATCGAGACCCGCTCGCGCAACAGTTGTTCGAGCACCCGGCCCACTTCGCCCAGGCTCAGCAGCTTGGGCACCAGTTCCTCCAGCAGCTTGGGATGGCTCTCGTTGAGCGTGTCCATCAGCCGCTTGGTCTCCGCCCGGCCCAGCAACTCCCAGGCGTGGCGGCGGATCAGTTCGCCCAGGTGGGTGGTGATGACCGTGACCGCGTCGACCACCGAGTAGCCGGCGGCGATGGCCTGGTCCTCGAGCGCCGGGGCGATCCAGATGGCCGGCACCCTGAAGGCCGGCTCCCGCGTCTCCTTGCCGGCCAGCGGGCGCCGCCCCGGGTCGCCGGAAACGGCCAGCAACTGGGTTCCTTCGGTCTGCCAGCGGCCGATCTCGAGGCCGCGAAGCGAGAACAGGTACTCGCGGGGCCGCAGGCGCAAATTGTCCGAGATATGCACGGGGGGGACCAGAAAGCCCATCTCGGAGGAGAGATGGCGGCGCAGGGAGCGCACCCGGCTCAACAATTGCCCGCCCTGCTTCTCATCGACCAGCGGAATCAGCTGGAAACCGATCTCCAGGGTCAGCTCCTCCAGGCGCAGCAGTTGCGCCAGGTCGGAGCTCTGGGCCTCGCCGGCCTTTTTCTTCTCGCCCACGCCCAACTCGACCGGTGGAGCCAGAAGGGCTCGGGCCGAGACGCGGCGCCCGCCCCAGAAGAGCGCCGCCGCCACGGACAGGAACGCCAGCTTGGGCAGCCCCGGAATCAGGCACATGGCCCCCGAAACCAGGCTGGCCAGGTAAAGAGTGCCCGGCTTGGCAAGCAGTTGCTGACGGATTTCGCTGCCCAGCAATCCCGCCGAATTGGCCCTGGTCAGAGTGATGCCCCCGGCAATGGACACCAACAGCGAGGGGATCAGGGTGACCAGCCCATCGCCCACCGTCAGCACCGTGTAAGTGCGCGCGGCTTCAGAGAGCTCGACGCCCTGCTGCAGGGTCCCGATCAGCAGGCCGGCAACAATATTGATGGAGGTAATCAGGATCGTCGCCAGCGAGTCCCTCTGGTTGAACCGCGCCGCGCCGTCCATGGCCCCGTAGAACTCGGCCTCGCGGGCGATCGCCTGGCGGCGCCGCCGGGCCTCGGCCTCGTCGATCAGCCCGGCGTTCATGTCGGCGTCGATGGCCATCTGCTTGCCCGGCAGAGCGTCCAGGGTGAAGCGGGCGGTGACCTCGGCGGTACGCACGGCCCCGTGCGATACCACCAGAAATTGGATGGCGATCAGGGCCAGGAAGAGTACGAAGCCGACCACGTAGTTGCCGCCCACCACGAACTGTCCGAAGGCCTCGATAACCTTGCCGGCGGCCGCGGTGCCCTCCGATCCGTGCAGAAGAATGCGGCGGCTGGAAGCGATGTTCAGGGCCAGCCGGAACAGAGTCAGCAACAGCAGCAGGGTGGGAAAAACGCTCAGTTCGACGGCGCGGCGGATCTGCACCGCGGACAGGAAGACGATAATCGAGGCGGCCATCGAGAGCGCCAGCAGAAAGTCCAGACCGGCGGCCGGCAGGGGCACCAGCATGACGAAGATCACGCTGATGGCGGCCAGGGGCAGCAGGTGCTCGCGCACCCTCTGCCAGATGGACTGCGCAGGCAGGGAACCGACGGCCATAGCGGTCGTGCTCATTGCGGACCTCCTCCTAGGGGTGAGGCGCCCGGGGGTCGATTGCCGGACGTGGGCTGCGAGGCCTGGCTGGCTGCCTGGGCTTGCGCCCTGGCGCGGGCGGCGGTTTCGCGGGCGCGGCGCTCCCTGAGCTCGGCCTCGACCCTCTGGCGGTAGAGATAGGCCAGAATGGCGGCTACCGCGGCGTAGAGATCGACCGGAATGGGCTGGCCCACCTCGACCGAGCGGTAGAGCGAGCGGGCCAGCAGGGGATTCTCGATGATCGGCACCCCGGCCCAGCGAGCCTCGGCCTTGATCTCCTCGGCCAGCAGGTTGCGGCCCTTGGCCACTACCTTGGGCGCCTCCATGGTGCTGAAGTCAAAGCCCAGGGCCACGGCATAGTGGGTGGGGTTGGTGAGCACCACGGCCGCATGGGAGACGTCGGCCTTTACCCGGCGGCGCCGCGCCTGGCGCTGCAGATTGCGGATGCGCCCGCGAATCTGCGGATTGCCCTCGGTCTCCTTCATCTCCTCGCGCATGTCCTGGCGGCTCATCCTCAGCCGCGATTCGCGGCTCTGCCACTCGACCAGGTAATCGATGGCCGACCAGCCGAAGAGCAGCCATGCGGCGGCCAGCAGAAGGCCGTATACATCGGAGCCGAGCAGCTCCAGCCGGGCGGTCGAGAACGGAGGGATGGTCAACTGCCGGCCGATGCGCTGCACGGCAAAGACGGCCAGCAGGCCGGCGGGAAGGAGCGACTTCGCCAGCCGGGAGGCGGCGCGCAGCGAGAAGAGGTTCTTGATGTTGGTGGCCGGGTTGATGCGGTCCGGCTTGAAGCCCACCGCCCCGGCGTAGAAGTTGATTCCCCCGGTCTGCAGAACCCCCACCCCGAGAACGGCCGCGGCCACCGCCGCCATCACCACGGCCGGCGGTCCGAGAACCTCCAGCGCCAGGCGGCGCACGGCATAGAGAGTGGGCTCGATCTCGGCCGGCTCCCAGCGGTCTGGACGCCCAAGATCGAGAAAGGCCACAAACGTCGTCCGCCAGGCCACCACCAGCCGGCTGCCAAGGGCTCCCAGCACCATCACCCCCGCCAGGGTTCCAGCCGCAGCCGACAACTCGCGGCTGTGCAGCACATCGCCTTCCTTGCGGGCCTTCTCGCGGCGGTGCTGGGTGGCCTGTTCGGTGCGCTCTCCGGGCATCGGCTATCCTCCCAGACCCAGACCGGGATTCAGGCCCGCAACGTGGCCGGCGGGAGCGATCAGCCGCTCGGCCAGGTCCAGCAGGCCCGCAAAGCGCGCCTCGATGAAGCGCGGCCACAGGGCCAGCGAGCCGGCCAGCAGCGCAAAGCCGGTCAGGGTCTTCAGCGGCACGGTCAGCGAGATAACCGGTAACTGCGGGCTGAGCTTGCCCAGCAAGGCCACGGCAACCTCTACCAGAAGAGTTGCGGCCAGCACCGGCGCGGCCAGCTCGACGGCGGCCAGAAAGATGCCGGCGGAGGCGCGCACGATGGTGAGCGCGGTCACCGGCGCCAAGGCGTAGCTGCCCAAAGGCGCCACGCGGAAACTGCGCACCATGGAGGCTAAGATGATCCGGTCCAGTCCGGCCGCAATCACCACCAGGGTGCCCATCAGTTGAAACAGGTCGCCCAGCAGCGGCGTCTGGATGGCCGAAGCCGGGTCCAGCAGATTGACCAGCGAGAAGCTGAACTGGAGGCCGGCGATCTGCCCGGCAAACAGGAGCATCTCGTTCAAAAGCGTGAGCGCCAGGCCGTAGACCAGGCCCACGGCGAGCTCGCCCAACAGGGCGGAGAAGTCCATCGATACCTGGGCGCTGGGCAGCGCCGCCACCAGCGGAGCCAGCAGAAAGGCTACCGCCCCCACAAAGACCGCCTTGGTGCGAACGGGGAGCGCCGTCGAGGAGAAAAAGGGGGCAAAGGCCACCATCCCGCTCACCCGCACCAGGACCAGCGTCATGGCGCTCAGAAAGCTCGTCCACTGCAACTGGTTTCCATGGGGCATCGGCGTCATCTTCCTTTAGCCTCTAGCGGCTAGCTTCCAGCCTCCAGCTTTTGGCTGATCTCCCGTAAATCTAGTAAGAGAACTTATCCTGAATCCGCTCGGGCGCGGTGAACCTATGCGCCAGTTCCAACGTCATTTGCATTTCCCAACTCCAGCTGGAAGCTAGAGGCTGGAAGCTAATAGCTGCACTCGCTAGCCCAGATAGCGGTGGAAATCGGTCAGCAACAGCCGTGTATAGGCCGCCATGCGGCCCAGGAACCAGGGCATTCCAACCAGCAGGATCAAGGCCACCGCCGCCAGCCTGGGGACGCTGGTCAGCGACTGCTCCTGCAGGCTAGTCAGGGTCTGGATCAGGCTCAACAGAAAACTCAAGAGCGCCGCGGCAATCAGCAGAGGCGCGGCCAGAATCATGGCCTCCTTCATCAGTTGGCGCAGCAGTTCGGCAACCAGGTCGGGCGTCATCAGCATTCCCTCAAAAGCTCTTCAACAGCGAGTTGGCCAGCAGGTTCCAGCCGTCCACCATCACAAACAGCAGAATCTTCAACGGCGTCGAAACCACCACCGGCGGCAACTGGAACATGCCGATCGAGGTGGTGATCGAGGCCGTCACCATGTCGATAAGGAGAAAGGGGAGAAAGAGCACCGCGCCGATCGAGAACCCGGCCTTCAGCTCGGAGAGAATGTAGGCCGGTACCACCACTCGCATGGGCAGGTCGTCGGGCGTATTGGGGCGCGGAATCTGCCCTGCCGCGGTAAACAGGGCCAGGTCTTTTTCCCGTGCGTAGCGCAGCAGGAAGTGCTTTACCGGCTGAGCGCCGCGATCAATCGCCTCCCATCCCGTCAACTGTCCGGCGCGGTAGGGTTCGACCGCCTGCTGGTCCACCTGGTTGAGCACCGGGGTCATCAGAAACCAGGTCATCATCAGCGCCAGGCCGAGCAGGGTGGGGTTCGAAGGCGCGGTTTGCGTGCCCAGAGCCTGGCGCAGGAAATGAAAGACCACCAGCAGGCGCACCAGCGGCGTCATGGCCATCAGAATCGCGGGCAGCAGCGTGATCAGCGTCAGAGCAAAGACAATCGTCCACGGGGTGGAATCCGAGGGGTGAAGCCGCTGCGTGAGATCGGGCAACAGAGGCGCGGGCGCCGCGGCTGCCGCTCGCGTCACAACCCACAGGCCTAGCATGAGACCCTCGCCGCCCGATCAGCGGCCGGACGACCTGCGGCGTGTCCGTTCCCGGTGGGGCGGCGCGCGAGGTTCGCACGCGACGGCGCATCGAGCGCATAGAAGGCCGGCGCGCCCTCGGGCGAGGTGGCCACCAGGAACCGCCGGCCGTCCGCCTCCACCAGGGCCAGCGACTGCCGCGGCGCCAGCGCGATGCGTTCGAGAACGGCCAGCCGTGGCGGCGCGCGCCGCGTGCCGCGCAGCCTTTCCAGCAACCACCCCGCAAGCCCGCCCCGCGGAACCGTTGCCCATGCCGCTCTCCCGTCCGCTTTCCCGATCATTCTCCCGGCCCCTCTCCCGCTTCCGCTCGCCGACAAAACCATCCCGGACCGATCAGGCCAGCCGGGTTAACCGCACCGCCATCTGCGTATCGATGACCTCGAACTCGCTCCAGGCCAGTTGCACGTCGCCCGAGGCCAGCGGCACATCCTCTCCATGCCCCCACCCGGACTCGATCACCTGGCCCGGCTCGAGGGCCAGAAGGTTGCGCACCCGAAACTCCCGCACCGGGACCGACACTTCGAGCTCCACCGGCAACCGCGCCACCGGCGGGCTGAGCACAATGGCTTCGCCTTCCTCCAACTGGTGGGGCGACGGCACCAGCGCCTGCTCGGCGGCCATCTCGGCCGCCGCAGCCGGCTCTGGCGTGTGCGGCTGCTCGCTTGCCGGCGGCGGCAGTGGATGTGCGGTAGCCATGTGCCTGGAAAGCAGGCAGAAATGTGACCAGAAGCGGAACAGATGGATTGGAAAAGGTTAAAGAATGGTCCCCGCAAACCGTCTCCGGTTGCGCCGCGTCTTACAAGCAAGTCTCATCGCTGCTACACTGGAAGTTGATTGCAATATGCGGTTTTTCCGGCCCTCAGCGCGCCCAAAAGCCGTCTCGAATCGAGGTCGAAGACTATGCCGGAACAGAATGGGAACAAGGGCTTTGCAGCAACCAGCCTGCGCCTGAAGGTGGGACTTGCGGAGATGCTCAAAGGCGGCGTCATCATGGACGTGATGAGCGTGGAACAGGCGCGCATTGCCGAACAGGCCGGCGCCACCTCGGTGATGGCCTTGGAGCGCGTGCCGGCCATGATCCGCGCTGAAGGCGGCGTAGCCCGCATGGCCAGGCCCAGCCTGATCAAGCAGATCATCCAGGCGGTCTCCATTCCGGTCATGGCCAAGGTCCGCATCGGCCACTTCGCCGAAGCCCAGATCCTGCAGGAGCTGGGTGTGGATTTCATCGACGAAAGCGAGGTCCTGACCCCCGCTGACGAGGCCCATCATATCGACAAGCACGCCTTCACCACCCCCTTCGTCTGCGGCGCGCGCAACCTGGGCGAGGCCCTCCGGCGCATTGCCGAGGGCGCGGCCATGATTCGGACAAAAGGAGAAGCAGGGACCGGCGACGTGGTCTATGCTGTCCGGCACATGCGGCAGATTACACGGGAGATGCGGGCGCTGACTGTGCTCAGCGAGCAGGAGCTCTACGCGGCGGCCAAGGAGCACCAGGCCCCCTACGAACTGATCCGGATGGTTGCACAAACCGGCAAGCTGCCGGTGCCCAACTTCTCCGCCGGCGGCATCGCCACCCCCGCCGACGCCGCACTGATGATGCAACTGGGCGCTGAAGCCATATTTGTCGGCTCCGGCATCTTCATGAAGGAGCGCGCCACTCCGCTTGATGTCGAGAACGACCCCAAGGAGCGCGAGGAAGCCGTCTCCCGCGCCAAGGCCATCGTGATGGCAACCACCCACTACAACGACCCCAAGATTCTCGCCGAAGTCTCCGAGCAGGTCACCGGGACCATGAAGGGCTTGGCCGCCGCCGGATTAGAAGAATCACAACTCCTCCAAACCCGCGGCTGGTAGCAACCGCGGTGCGGCCGACTGCCTATATCCGCTCAAGATCGACGAAAAGCGGGTCATAAATCACTGAAAAGCAGCGATTTTAGCGCAAAAGGCCTGTTTTTTCGATGCCCTTGTTAACCATTAAGATAACAGGCTAACCTCGGACTCTTGCCTGAAAGTATTTGATTCAAGGACGCTTACACTCCCTGGCGAACCGAAAATGCTCCCGGATTATGGGCATTTTTGGAGGGAGGGGTGGGGGGTTGCTTCCCGAAAGCCCCTGCGGACCCTCGCCGGTTGGACCTGGCCCAGGCTTCAGATTAGCGGGGTGCGGGAAATAATCTGCAAAGACGGGCAAACCTGGCCGCAGGCGATCAAGCGCACGGGCCGGACTACCAAGAAAGAGCCAGCCCCTTAGGCTCCGCTAGGGGCAGGCTTTCGTCGCGCCAGCTTCCTACCTCCCATGTCTCAAAACCGAGACATGGGGCACTCAGCTTTGGTGGTGAGATCAGCATTTGAAAGACGGATGGCGACGCCCGGACCCTGAAGGGCGCCAGGTACCCGGCCGCGTCTTTTCAAAACAGCGAGTTTTTCTGCATCCTGTGAAGCCGAACCTTTTCACAGTGCCGACACATGGGGAAGTCTCAAATGCAGAGGTTCTCTTGTTTCTTGTATATTATTTATTCTAATTAGTTTAAGTGGTGCGCCCGGAGAGATTCGAACTCCCGACCTACTGGTTCGTAGCCAGTCGCTCTATCCAGCTGAGCTACGGGCGCACACGGATCGCTTGCAGCGAAACCATAGACAGATTATCAGGGTTTTCGAGGGGACGCAATCGGCAGAGAGCCCGCGCAACGGTCGGGTTCAAACGGCGGGCGGCGCTTGAAGAGTGGGCGGCGGCGGAATCAGGGGCAATTCGGCGTCGATCTCGAGGCCGGCCTGGCGGATGAGGCTGGTGACGGCGGCGGGGGTGAGCCGGGTGGCGTCGTACTCGACGCGCAGAGTGCGGGCGGCTTGATCGAAGCTTAGGCGGCGGATGCCGTAGACGTCCTTGGCGCCGGCCAATGCGTAGACCGCGGCCTCAGTGGGCGGCGTGGAATAGCGATAAAGAATTTCCACCGTGGTCATACGGCAATGATAGCAAGGGGAGGGCCAGGAATCGATCGTGTGCGCGCCTTGTGTTCATGGAGACTGTTTCACAGGTCTCCAAATCGAGACCTGGCAGCCGGCTTTGGAATGGGAAGACCTAAAGAGTTTTGAGAAAGGCGCGGATCTCGGGGTTGGACCAGTCCTGGGCGCCGATGAACTTGCGCCGAATGACCCCCTTGCGATCGATGACGTAGGTCTCGGGCCACTGCTCGGTGTGGAAGAGCTTGGCAGCACTCTGGTGGGGGTCGCGGACGGTGATCAGGTCTACGTGGCGGCGGACAAGAAAGCGGCTGTAGGAGTCGGGGTCCTCGTCGATGCTGACGGCAAGGATGGCCAGATCGGGCTGATCGCGGTGGAGTTCGAGGAGCGAGGGCAATTCCACGATGCACGGTTCGCACTCACTCCACCAGAAGTTGAGCAGGACAACCCGGCCGCGGTAGCTGGCCAGATGGATGGAGGTTAATCCGTCGGCGACGGTGAAATCGGGGGCTGCCTTACCGGTTTGGGCGGGATGCGCGCCACGATCGCAAGCGGAGACGAGGGCCACCGGCAGGAGCAGGGTGAGTGAGAGTAAGCGAGGAAACCGCACATCCCTATAATACGGAGCTGAAGGGCCGAAACGAAAGGTGAGGCTTCATGGGCAAGGACAGGCCGGAAGCAATTGGGTCGGCGGGGGCTGGGGGATGGAAGCCGGTGCTGGGGCTCTCCGATGCACCCGGTGAGCGCGCGGAGTTGCCGGCGCGAGCGGGAACGGTTTTCGACCAGCCGGAGCCGGCGGAGCTGATTGAGCTTACGGTGATTGTTCCGGCGCGGAACGAGGAGGATTGCCTGGGCGCGTGCCTGGAGTCGCTGGTCAGCCAGTCGGAGGAGATCTTCGAGCTGGGCAAGGATTGGGAGCTGGTGGTGGTGGACGACCACTCGACCGACCGGACGGTGGAGATTGCGCGCGGTTTTGCAGGGGTTACGGTGATGGAGGCGGGCAAGCTGGAGGCGGGCTGGACGGGGAAGACGAATGCGATCTGGACGGCGGCCAGGAAAGCGCGGGGGCGGTGGCTGCTGTTTACCGACGCGGATACGATTCACGAACCGGGAAACCTGCGCCGGGCCATGCATGAGGCGGCGCGGAACAAGGTGGGGATGCTGAGCTATTCGCCGCGGCAGATGGTGGGCGGGCTGGCGCAGCGGTCGCTGATGCCGCTGGTGTTCTGCGAGCTGGCGCTGGCTTATCCGCCGGCCAAGGTCTCGGACCCGAACCAGCGGATCGCGGCGGCCAACGGGCAGTTTCTGCTGGTGGAACGGGAGGCTTACCGGCGGCTGGGCGGGCACGCCACGGTCTCGGAAAAGGTGCTGGAAGACGTGGAACTGGCTTTTCTGGCCAAACGGCGCAGGGCGGGGTTGCGGTTCCGCTATGCGGACGACGCTGTGGCTGCGCGAATGTACCGGTCGACGGCGGCGATGATCGAAGGGTGGACCAAAAACCTGGCGCTGCTGTTTGCGAATTCGCTGGCGCTGGCGGTGTGGCGGGCGCTGGATATCCTGCTGCTGGCGGGGCTGCCGGTGCTGACGGTCGAGTTGTGGAATGCTCGATTTGCGGCGCATTCGCTTGAGTGGCTGGGGGCGGGGTGGGTGCTGGCGCTGTTGTGGGTGCGGACGTTGGTCCGGTTTTATGCGCGGGTGGCGAAGTCGAACTTTCCGTTTGTGGATTGCGCGCTGGCGCCGCTGGGGCTGCCGCTGTTTGTGGTGCTGCTCTATCGAAGCTGGTTTCAGCACAAGATTCTGAAGCGGGTAAGCTGGAAGGGAAGGGAATACGCGGCGTAGGAACATTTGCAGGCCTGGGCCTGATTGGCGGCTCATCATGATGGGCTGAAATGCGGGCAGTATCCTGGTGGAGGAGAGCATGAAGAATTCGAGATATGCCGAGTCTGGTATCGGCTTCGGGAGCGCCTTTGCCCTGGTGATTTCGTGGGCCAAGTGGCACTCGTTCTGGTGGGCAATGCTGCACGGAATTCTCGGCTGGGCCTATGTGTTCTATTACTTCATCATCAAAAAATATTGAGTGGAGAAGCGCGTGAAGCCAAGCCGGGGTTTGCGGCATCTTGTTCATTGAGGGGTCGGAATGATCTTTTTGACGCGGCGGGCTACGTTTTCGGCTTCGCACTACTATTGGAACGACGCTTGGACGGCGGAGAAGAACGAGCAGGTGTTTGGGCGCTGCGCGAACCGCAATGGGCACGGGCACAACTACACGCTGGAGGTGACGGTGGCCGGCGAGCCTGATCCGGTGACCGGTTTTGTGGTCGATTTGAAGTGGCTGAAGGACGTGATCGAGCGGGAGGTGCTGGCGGCTTACGATCATCGCCACCTGAACCTGGAGGTTGCGGAGTTTGCCGGGGGGAAGCTGATTCCGACCACGGAGAACATTGCCATTGCGGCGTGGAAGCGGCTGGAGCCGGCGTTGGCGGCCGGCGGAGGGGCGCGGTTGAGCCGGGTGCGCGTGTATGAGACGGCGGAGATTTTTGCCGAGTACCGGGGCGAGCTGTGAGGGCCTTCTTTGGACGCCGCTACACGCTGAGCGCCAGCCACCGGCTGCACACGGATGCGCTGACGGCTGAAGAGAATCGCGCGGCGTATGGCAAGTGCAACAATCCTCATGGGCACGGGCACAACTACGTGGTGGAGGTGCTGGTGGGTGGGGAAGTGGACCGGGAGACGGGGATGGTGCTGAATATGGCGTTGCTGGATGAGGCGGTGCAAGGCCTCGTAATCGACCGATTTGACCACACCAATCTGAATCTGGATCCGTATTTCAAGAATCGGACGCCGACCACGGAGAATCTGTGTAGGGTGGTCTTCGAGTTGCTCGATGGATCGGTTGAACCCGCCAGGCTGGCGCAGGTGCGCGTGGAAGAGACGGAGAACAATTTCTTTGAATACTCCGACGCGTGATCCTGGCGCTTCGGAGTGGATGCGAGATTATTGATGGGAAGGACGACGTTCGCCCAATTCCCCAGGGCGGGAGGATGAAGACCATGGTGCAACCGATTGCAGTGAGCAAGTCCGTTCGCAGGGCGGTTGGGATTGAGGAAGGGCTGAGCGAGTTCAGCACGCAGGAGATGTATCGCGAGATTCTGAGCCGGCTGGGCGAGGACCCCGGCCGCGACGGTCTGGTGGCCACGCCGGCGCGGGTGGAAAAGTCGATGGCCTTTTTGACCAAGGGCTACGACCAGGACCCCAACAAGATTCTGCGCGGGGCGATGTTCGACGTGGACTACGACGAGATGGTGATCGTGAAGGACATCGAGATGTTCTCGCTGTGCGAGCACCACCTGCTGCCCTTCTTCGGCAAGGTACACGTGGCCTATATCCCTAAAGGGAAGGTGATCGGGCTGAGCAAGATTCCGCGGCTGGTGGAGGTGTTTGCACGGCGCTTGCAGGTGCAGGAGCGGCTGACGCGGCAGGTGGCGGATGCGATCCAGGAGGCCATCGATCCGCAGGGAGTGGGAGTGGTGGTGGAGGCGCGGCACTTGTGCATGATGATGCGGGGGATTGAAAAGCAGCACTCGTCGACGGTGACGAGCGCCATGGTGGGCTGTTTCCGGGAGAAGGAGACGCGGGCGGAGTTCTTGTCGCTGGTGCGGCAGCCGGGGACGGGCGGGGTGTAATGAGAGGGATGCTTCGACTACAGTAGAGGGGTGAACGGGCTTCTGGTAATCGATAAACCGGGCGGCATGACCAGCCACGATGTGGTGGGGCGGCTGCGGCGGATTACGGGCGAGAAGTCCATTGGGCACCTGGGGACGCTGGACCCCATGGCGACCGGGGTGCTTCCCCTGCTGTTGGGCAAGTTTACGCGGCTGGCGCAGTACTTTTCTTCCGCGGAAAAGAGCTATGCCGGGGCGATCCGCTTCGGATTCTCAACGGACACGTATGACGCCGAGGGCGAGCCGGAGGGGCCGGACGTGAATCCGGTTCTGACGCTCGACCAGGTGCGCGCGGCGGCCGGGCGGTTCCACGGCGAAATGGAGCAGATGCCGCCGGCGTTTTCCGCAAAGAAGATTGCCGGAATGCCGGCCTATAAGCTGGCCCGGGAGGGCAAACCGGTGGAACTGAAGGCGGCGAGGGTCTGTATTGCCAGCTTTGAGATCACCGGGCTGGAGGGCGCCGAGGCGGCGTTCAAGATGAGCATCAGCGCCGGTGGGTATGTGCGTTCGGTGGCGCATGAACTGGGACATGATCTGGGCTGCGGGGCGCATTTGAGCCGGCTGAGGCGGACGCAGGCAGGCGTGTTTACGCTTGAGACGGCGCACACGCTGGAGGAATTGGAAGCGCTGGCCGGGGATGAGGAGGCGCTGGAGGAGTTATGCGTGCATCCGCGGAATTTGCTGCCGGAGATACCTTCTGTGACGGGCGACGCACAGGCTCTGGGACGGTTGCGGAATGGGGCGCAGGCCAATTTGCCGGAGTTCTCCCGAGCGCCGCTGGTGAAAGTGTTTGCAGGGCAGCGGGAACTGGTGGGGATTGCGAAGCGCGTGGCCGGGACGCTGTTTCAGCCGGTGGTGGTGATGGGGTGAGGAAGGCAGGGGTTAGGGATTAGGGGTTAGGGATTAGGGGTTAGGGATTAGGGCTGAGGGATAATGGCGCGCGAAAGGCGGATTGCCGGCCTCTTATCTCTGGCACCCGGTACCGAGTCCCTAAGCCCCAGTCCCTAGCCCCTCATCCCTAGCCCCCAGTCCCTAATCCCTAGCCCCTAAACGATCCGGTATTTTTCCGCCAGCAAGCGCTTGAACTTGGGCTGGTAGATGATGTCGTAGGCCAGTTCCTTGTCGGGGA
>JBEKZJ010000004.1:0-71984 GCA_049509995.1 Occallatibacter sp.
CTGCCTACAAAGCCGTCAAGGATCTGGGCGCCGACTATGTGCGCTACGTGCCGTGGCTGCCCTACCCCAAGCTCGCCGTCGCAGAACTGGAACCGCCCACAGCGCAGAAGACCAGTTGGGACTTCAGCCTCATCGATCCCATGACCAAAGATTTTCTCGCCGCCACCGAAGGCCATCCCACGGTGATGAACTTCAGCACCATTCCCACGTGGCTCTTCAAAACGGACAAGCCCGTCACTTATCCCGCCGACCCCAACCAGGTGTTCTGGGACTATACGCAGGGCACGGAGCTGCGCGATCCCACCGGCAAGGAACTGGGCGACTACTACGGCCGGCTCGTCAGTTGGTATGTCAACGGCGGCTTCACCGATGAGATGGGCGTCCGCCACGAGTCCGGCTATCATTACAAGCTGCCCGTGTGGGAGGTGCTCAACGAAGTGGAATCCGAGCATTCGATGACCGCCGAGCAGTACACCGCGCGCTACGACGCCATCGTCGAGGGCATTCGCCGCGTGAGCCCCGACACCAAATTCATGGGTCTGGCGCTGGCCCAGCCGCGCGACGATCCGCACTACTTCGAGTACTTCCTCAATCCGGCCAATCACAAGCCGGGGATTCCGCTCGACTACATCTCCTATCACTTCTATGCGACTCCCACAGCCTCGCAGACCGTTGCCGACTGGCAGTACACCTGGTTCGACCAGGCCGATGGGTTTATAACCGCCGTCAAGTACATCGAGAACATTCGCAAGCGGCTCTCGCCCCAAACGAAGACGGACACCGACGAACTCGGAGTCATTCTGCCAACCGACAACACCGCCGCGGATAAAGTGCCTCCCCCGGCAGCTTATTGGAACCTGGCCGGCTCGCTCTACGCTTATCTCTACATCGAGCTCTCGCGATTGCAGATCGACATCATCGGCGAGTCGCAGTTGGTCGGCTATCCCACGCAGTTTCCCAGCGTGAGCATGATGGACTGGATCGCGAACAAACCCAACGCGCGCTTTTGGGTGCTCAAGCTGATCAAGGATTCCTTCCATTCCGGCGACAAGCTGGTGGAAACTTCCATCAGCTCCGGCGACCTGGCCGCACAGGCGTTCCTCACGCCCGTCGGCCGCAAGCTGCTGCTCGCAAACAAGCGCGACCATGCCTTCGATGTGCCGCTTGAAGATGCGGACAAGGCCAGCGCGCTGACCGTGGATGCGGAGACCGGCGACGGCCCAGCGCGCACCGTCAAGCCCATCGCGGGCAAGCTGACGCTGGAGCCCTTTGCCGTGACTGTGGTGAGCTGGTGAGCGCGGCAGCCGCACTCAGTCATAGGTGCGCGTGGTGCAGCAGCAAGCCCGCCAGCGCCGCACCCGCAAGGTCGCCGACGATCGGAATCGGCGCATAGCGCCAGTTGGAGCCGCCCTTGCCGGGAATGGGCAACAGCCAATGAACGATGCGCGGGCCCAGATCGCGCGCGGGATTGATGGCATAGCCCGTGGTTCCACCCAGTGACAGCCCGATGCCCCACACCAGGCTGCCCACCAGCCACGGCCCCATCCCTGCGGCAGGGCCGTTGGCTGAAACTCCGTGCGAAAAGATCGCGTTGGCCACCAGCACCAGCACCGCCGTGCCCACTGCCTCGCTCAGAATATTGAGCACCGGGCTGCGCACCGCGGCGTTGGTGCAGAACACGCCCAGCTTGTCGGCGGGACCCGGCGTGAGCCTCCAGTGCGGCGCGTAGTGCAGCGCCATGAGCGCGGCGCCGCCCATGGCGCCCAACAACTGCGCCGACCACATACTCGCCATCTGCGAATAGTTCCCGGTGTTCACCGCCGCGGCCAGCGTAATGGCCGGGTTCAGGTTGGCCCCCGGGCTGCCAAAGGCCTGCGCCACCAGCACGCCGCACAGTACGGCCAGCGCCCATCCGGTGGTGATCGCCATCCATCCGGTGTCCGCCGCATAGGACCTGCGCAACGTGACGCCGGCATTGACGCCGTTGCCCAACAGCACCAGAACCAGCGTGCCCAGAAACTCGCCGAACCATACAGAATGCATTGAAGATTCCTCAAAGAACGTTATGGGTGACTTGAATGGACGCCCGATCCATCCCTTGACTCCAAAACCGGATCAGAACCACGTCTGCCGTTTGTAATCCAGATAGGCTGCACCGAATTTTTGCGCCAGCACCCGCTCTTCTTTCCGGATTCGAACAAACTGCAAAGGAATCAGAATGACGAAGAAAAGAAACAGCCAGGGGTTATTTGTCCAGAGAAAGAATCCCGCTACCGTCAGGCCGCCAAAGACGTAGATCGGATTGCGAATGCGGGAATAGAGGCCGGTGGTCACCAGAGTGCTTGCCTTGGCCTGCACACTGAAGGCCCCTCCCAGTTGAATGCGGGCCAGGGCGAGCAGCAGCAGAGACGGGATTGCAATGGCAAGTCCGGCGATGCGCGGAACTGTCCATGGAGGCCCCCAGAAGAGTATTACCATGATCGGCACAAAGACAGCGATGACTGCCAGCGTTGCGTAGTTCAGCTTCAAGAGAGACCTCCATTTCACCTGCATTCTGTACGGTAGTGTTCCGTTATCGCTCGCGGAGGCCCGTCCTGGCAGCCGCACAGTGCAAACGATAACAGGATCTGCTGAACTCAAGCATTTTGCACCCGCCGGCCTTCATTCGCCAAGGGCGCCGATGTCCTGCGCGGAAAGCAAATGCCCGAGAGAGTGTTGCTAAGGCTTGGGCATTGTGGTTTGATCCACCACTATCACCGTTCGCTCATACTGTGCCCAATGCGTGAGCAGCTCATTCACCACCACGTGTCCCACCGTGTACGCGTTCTCAAGTGAGGGCAGGAACGCGCCGAACTTGCTTACGCGTTGATTGGCCAGGCTCTCGGCGGCGCTCATCCCGCGCGGCTGGCGGTCGTAGTTGCTCACCGTACGCAAAACCAGAATCCGCTGTCCATCCACGCGCCCCGCATTGGCCAGGAACTGCAACGATTGCAGCGTTCCGGTGTCCTCCATCGCCGTGATCGCAAACTCTCCCTGTCCCGCGGTGAAGTACCGCACCCACTCCGCGGCCCAGGCGTCGAAGAGCTTGCCGTGCCAGTAAGTCGAGGAGGAAAGCTCGTCGCCCATAGTTACGAACGGCGGGCGCTGGGCGGCGGCTCCGTCGAAGTGGCCGCGAATCTCCTGCAATTGCTCCGAGTCCGCGAGCGGCGTCGCGCGCGTCAGGTTGAAGGCCCATTCCGCGAGGCCACGATTGAGCGCATACACCTGCCCGTCCAGCGGCGCCGCCGGCGCTTCAAATGGTTTTGCCTTGCGCAGCGGCACATAGCCCGTGGTCCAGTCCGGCGGAATCTCGCGCGCATCGATCTCGTAGCCCATATCCCCATCCACCACCCAGCGCGCCCACACCGCCGACCCCAGCGAAGCCCGCTCCGGACTGGCTCCCGCAATGCCGGCAACGATCCAGTACGCGCGGCTC
Source organism: Occallatibacter sp. (assembly GCA_049509995.1). GTDB lineage: Bacteria > Acidobacteriota > Terriglobia > Terriglobales > Acidobacteriaceae > Telmatobacter. The sequence continues at coordinate 3,476 of JBEKZJ010000004.1, forward strand.
AGATCGAAGCGCGGGTCCAGGCCCAGCGCCATGATGGTGGCCGCGGCGTGCGCCGTGCCCTGCCCGGTCAGCACCGCCATCTCGCCCTCGCCGTTCATGCGCACCGCATGGTAGCCGGCGCTGAGCGGATAAACGCGGTCCAGGTGGTCGCGCTCCACCCAATACTGCAACTCGCCCGGCGCATCGCCCGTATCGGCGCCCACCTCAAACATCGCCACCACTACCACCTTCACCGCAATGGGGCGCGGCCTGGCGGCGGAAACGGCGGCGAGAGAGACAAGAAGCAGGAGCACAAGGGGGCACCGCGCGTGGGTTTTCATGCAACCGGCCTCCTCTCGCTCCTCAGATGAGACTGGGATCTCGGCGCCTGAGTAATTCGAGCAACGGGCCCACTTCGATCTCTTTTCTTTTGGAGGGATCGAACTCGATCTCGCTGACTGGAATGCTGCCCAGGTAGATGGCCTCCGGTGAGGGCAAGTCCGCGCAGGAAGTCAACGAAGCCGGGACCAACTCTGGAGGCAACGCATAAACCTTGTAGTGGGCTGCATACTCCTCAAGCGATTCATCGAACTCGGAATCGAGCAGAATCTCCGTTCCTTCCACGGTGCAAACGATGAGTCGTGGAACATCCCAGAAGTCGCGATATTCGAATGCAACCCTTGGCATACGATCCTCCGCTGAATGCGATCCTGTTCCAGGTCTTTGATTGCGATGGTACGCCAGACCCGTCCTGCAGCAAAGCGATTCGCGGCCCACAAGCGATACCATGGGAGAAAACGGGGAGGTCACAAGAGTGCAAAAGACAATAAAAGCTCTGATCTGGGCGGCCATAGTGACCGCGTTCGCAATCACGGCGGCCGTGGCGCAACAGCCGGCGAAGGTCATCGGCTTCATGACCGACTTCGACGTGAAGGACGATGCCGTGGGCATCTGCAAGGCGGTCATGGACGGGGTCGCCCCCGGCGTGCGCATCATCGACATCACCCATGAGTCCGAGCCCTACAACATCGCCATGGGCGCGCGCTTTTTGGCCGGGTCGGCGCCTTACTTTCCCAAAGACGCGGTCTTCGTCGTGGTCATCGATCCAGGCGTCGGCTCCACGCGTAAGGCCATCATCGCCAAATCGCGGGCAGGCCAGTACTTCGTTCTCCCCGACAACGGCCTGCTCACCCTCATCCAGGATCGCGACGGCATCGTGGAAGCCCACGAGATTACCAACCCCGCGTGGATGATCGGCTCCGGCATTTCCTCCACTTTTCACGGCAGAGACATTTTCTCCCCCGCTGGCGCCCACGCAGCCCGCGGCGACGACTGGACCACTGCCGGCCCCGCGCTCGACGTGAGCAGACTGGTCCGCCTCGACCTGAAAAACGCAACCGTCGACGCGGCGGGCCTGCACGGCCAGGTCCTCGGCACCGACGGTCCTTTCGGGAACCTGGTGCTCAACGTCCCCGCCGAGACCTTCGCGCAACTCGGTTACAAACTCGGCGACCCGGTGCCTGTAACATTGGCCGGCAAGCTCTACGTCTTCCCGTTGGTGAAGACTTTTTCCGATGTGCCGGTGGGCAAGGAGCTTTTCTTCATCGACTCCCGCGGACGCCTCTCGCTGGGCATCAACCAGCGCAATTTCTCTGAGACCTACAAAGTGGGCGAGGGCGCGGAGTTGACGATTCCGAAGAAGTGACCCGGCGGCGTAGTGCGCCGGTTCGCGAAGTTCGCGGAGCTAGCGGAGTTAGCTGCGCACCGCGCGTGTTCGCAATCGGCAGGGCAACGGGTTGACAGGTTGGCGAAGTGGCGGATGATTGGACAGGAGGGATCGAGGCGATGAGAAACGCATTGCGAGTTTGCGTGTTGGCCGGGATGGCGGCCGGAGCGGCAGTTTCCATGGCGGCCCAGGAGTCGGTCGTGCAGCCGGCCAGTCAAGCGGCCCCGCACTGGACCATCGTGGTGCACGGCGGCGCAGGCGTGATCGAGCGCTCCGCCCTGACCCCCGCGGGCGACGCGGCCTATCGCGCCTCGCTGGCCACGGCCACTGAAGCGGGCGCCAAGGTGCTCGACCGGGGCGGCTCGGCGCTGGATGCGGTTGAGGCCGCCATCCAGATCCTCGAAGACGATCCGCTCTTCAACGCCGGTCGCGGAGCGGTCTTCACCTCCGAAGGAAAGAACGAACTGGACGCGTCGATCATGGACGGCTCGAATCTGAAGGCCGGCGCGGTGGCCGGGGTCACGCGCACCCGCCATCCCATCAGCCTGGCGCGCGCGGTGATGGAGAAATCGCCGTACGTGATGATGATCGGCCCGGGCGTCGACGCCTTTGGGGCTCGCGTTGGCCTGGAGCAGGTGGACCCCAGCTTCTTTTTCACCGAGGCCCGCTGGCAGTCGCTGGTCAGGCAGTTGACTAAAGAAGGCCGCCCCATCCCGCCGCGTCCCGCCGGCGCGCCGCCTTCGGGCGCGGCCGTGCCGGTAGCCCAAATTGAGGAGTCGCCCGACGCGCACCGGTACGGCACCACGGGCGTGGTGGCGCTCGACCGCCAGGGCAACATCGCCGCCGGCACCTCCACCGGCGGATTGCAGGCCAAGATGCCGGGCCGCGTGGGCGACTCGCCCATCATCGGCGCGGGCACCTACGCCTCCAATCAGTCCTGCGCCGTATCCGCCACCGGCACCGGCGAGTACTTCATCCGCCTGGGCGTGGCCCGCGAAATCTGCAACCTGATCGCGTTCAAAGGCATGGGGCTGCAGCAGGCCGCCGACCAGGTCATCCACAAGGAGTTGGAGGCGCTGCACGGCGACGGCGGCGTCATCGCCATCACCCCCGACGGCCAGACCGCCTTCAGCTTCAACACCCCCGGCATGTTTCGCGCCCGTCTAAGCGAAGGCGGCAAACTCGAAGTCCACATCTACAAGGATGAGCCGTAAAGAGCAATGATGGTTGGATCGAGAGTGCCACGCATTCAAACGGGTTTCTCCGTTTCGGAGGGCCGGTCTTAGCGGATAATCTCGAACTTTTCCCAGGGGCAGTTGCAGACCGGGCAGCGTTCGTGCTCCTCTTCCGTCTCCGAGGTGTAGCCGCACACCGGGCACACGTAGAAATCGCGCGCCTCGCCGATCCAGGAATCCTTCTGCCCGCCGACCAACAGCGCGATGGCCTCGCCGTAGAGCCGGGCGTGCGCCTTCTCGGCTTCCAGAGCGCCGGTAAAGGTGCGGATGGCGATGGTGTTGTTCCGTTCCTCTGCCTCTTCAAGAAAGCCGGGGTACATGGTATCGATCTCGTGCTGCTCGCCGCCCAGCGCGGCCTTCAGGTTCTCCAGCGTGGTCCTGACCTCGACCGCGTGGATGGTGCAGGTTGCCTCGCCGCCCAACTGCTTGATGACGCGCGCGTGATTGGCGGCGTGGATCTGCTCGGAGCGCGCGGCGGCGCGAAACAGGCTGGCCGCTCCGTGCAATCCGTCCGCGCCGGCCTTCACGGCAAAGGCCGTGTATCTGGCGTGCGCGTTCGATTCGCCCTCAAAGGCGGCCAAGAGGTTCTGAACTGTGGTTTCGTTTCCCGCGGCGATTCCCGGCATGAAACTGCCCTCCCAAACTCCGCTCAAAAGCCTACGAGCACGGGCTGGGCGGCGCTGTGACGCAGGCTACAAGCGGTTGAGCCGCGGCAGGGAAGAGCCGGCCGCTAATATTCACTCCTGACCAATACAGTTACGGGAGATGCCTCGTTCTCGTTGACCAGTTCACCCCTGTTCGCGCCCATCAGCTTGAAGCGAAAGCTGACCGGGGGATCGTTCAACGTACGAGGTGGATGCGCACGGCGATGACTGACCTGGAAGGTGAGAGTCTTGCCGTCGAACTTTGGGTTGAAGAGCGGCTCCGGCAGTCCTGGCGTCGAAGTCCACGGCTGCCCAACGGCATCGCGATGGTGAAAATAGAAAAGCACCGCGCCCGATAAACCTCCGTTTTCGTTGGTGATGAGAAGCGCAATAAAGGGCAATCCATCCATATCCGCCCGCCAGACGCCTGCGATGGGTGCAGCGTCTGGCGTCGAGGTTCCCTCTCCCACATGGGCTGCCTGCGAATAAGCGACGGATGCGATCAAGACAAAAAGGATTCCGGCGACTATGCACTTGATTCTCATGGTTCACTCCTTTGTTTGCAGCTAGCTTTGTTGTTTGGCGATTGCCGCCGTAGCCAGCGATCCGCCCAGCCCCATGGTCTCGACCGCGGAGGATGGAACGATCACCATCGAGCCTTTTTCCTTGATCGCCTCGTATAGCATGTTCATGGCGCGCAGATGCAGCGCCACGGGATTCTCCGCGTAAGCGGTCGCGGCTTTCACGAAGCTGTCGGAGATCTCGGTTTCCGCCTGGCCCAGGATGATGCGCGCCTGGCGTTCGCGCTCCGCCTGCGCCTGGCGCGACATGGCGTCTTCAAGCGATTGCGGAATTCGTACGTCGCGTATCTCGACGGATTGAACGGTGATGCCCCAGGGATTGGTCTTTTCATCCAGGATGCGCTGCAGTTCGTGTCCCATGACTTCGCGCTCGGTGATCATCTGCGCCAATTCGTGCCGGCCGATGGACTCCCTGAGAGCTGTCTGCGCGCTCAGGTTGATCGCCTCGATGAAGTTTTCCACTTCAAGAATCGACTTCTCGGCGTTCCACACCAGCCAGAAGACGATGGCGTCCACGTTCACCGGAACGGTATCGCGCGTCAAGGTGGATTCCGCCGTCACGCTGTGCACCCGGACACGCTGGCCGATGGTGGGGCTGATGGTCTCAAAGACCGGCACCACATGAAACCATCCGGGGCCGCGCAAGCCGACGTAGCGGCCCAGGCGCATCAGCGCCACACGTTCCCATTGTTGAACCACCTTGATGGCAAACAATAGATAGACGCCAACCAGCCCGCCCGCAATGAGCGGCGCCGGATGGTTGATGATTGCGCCGGCAACGGCTCCCGCGCCGACGCAGAGCACAAACGCTGTAACTGCCACTCTGTTCATGGGAACGCTCTCCATTCTCGTCAACATCTTTCACCTCCTGCGGACCGGCTCGGACACCAATCCGCGCAACTCTTCAATCAAATCGTCCACTGTGAATCCCGCCGCCCCGGCACGCGAAACGCAATCTCCTACAATCTGCGCCAATTGCCGCTCGCGTTGAGCATCGGCCCGCTTCATCTTCTGGGCGCCGATAAACGTGCCTGTTCCCTGGTGCGTCTCGAGCAAACCGCCGAGTTCGAGTTCGCGGTAGGCGCGAACCACGGTATTCGGATTGATGGCCAGGTCCACCGCAAGCTGGCGCACCGTGGGCAGTTGATCGCCCGCGGCCAGCAAGCCCGATGCAATGCCGCCGCGCACCTGGTCGATGACCTGGCGATAGACCGGCACCCCGCTGTGGAGGTCCAGTTGAAAACGAAATCGGGCGGGCGACGGTCGTTGGCTCATGACGAGATCAATGTACTATAAGACTAGTACATTATGTCAAGAGGAAAATTCAAGGAATTTTATCGCGGACCCCTTCGGACGAATTCCCGCCACGGTCGTGAGCCGAGGCACAGTATGCGAAAAATGGCCATCCCCGCGGGGATGGCCCTTCCGCTGTCCTGATCGCGCCTCTTCCAGGCAGCATCCCATCAATATATATCTATGCGCACAACTGCCACTTCGTCCGCGTGTAGGCAATCTGGAATCCCTTGCGCTCGGCGTTGCGCTGCGAATCGCTGCCCGGCAGCGCCACCATCATCGCCAGGTCGCATCGATGGTCGAATGCGTAGCGCATGCGCGCTTCGAGCAACGCCGTCTGCAGCCCGCGCCTGCGCAACTCGGGAACCGTTGCCGACCCGCCAAACAGCGCGATTCCTTCATGCATCGACAGCACGCCCGCGGCGCCCGCCAGGCCGTCCACCTCGGCCAGAAAGCACGCAGTCTTGTCACGCGCCGCGGTAACGGCGCCAAGCTGCAACAAGAACTCCATCAGCTCCGGATGTTCGTGCGCCCAGCCCCTGGCGCTGATATTGCTCCAGAGATCGGCTTCTTCGGGGCCGGTGACGCGCACGGTCACATTGGCCTGGACGGCCGCCGCGGGGTGCAGCACCGGCCGGTAAAGAACGCTGCTCAGCTCGACCGGCCGGTAGCCGCGCCTGCACAGCATCTCCAGCGCGGCAACCCCCGCGAACGGGCTCACTTCGTGCAGCACCGGCGCGCCGCGATCGAGAAAGAAGCCCTCAATCGTATCCAATGTCGCCGGACTCAACTCTTCAAAGAGGCCGAGCCCGAAAGTCTGCGTGCAGGGAGAGCTGACGCCATCGAAGACCACAAACGCCCCGCCGCACTCCATCCATTCCGCTCCGCTCGCGGGGAATTGGCGGCGGCGCGCCTCCGCGTACTGCGCGCCCGCGAATCCCTCCGCGCGCTCCAGCCGTTTTGACAATGCAAGGTCCGAGAAGGTCATGGCGTTCAGTCTACGGCCCCAGCCCGTGTTGCGGTAATGGAATGCGCGCGCTTCCGGCGGATTGGCATGCCGCACCGCTCATTTCAAGCAGCCTACGCAAAAAGGCCATCCTCGCGGGGATGGCCTTTTGTTTCGACAAGCCAGTGCTTTGCAGCGAGCGCCTACGGCTGCACCGGCACGCCCTGTGCCCCTTCATTCCGCGCCTGCGCCTTCTGCGTCAGCACCTTGTGGGCGTTGTCTTCCAGAGCCTGCGCCTCGGGCAGAAACGTCAGCGCCTTCTGGATCATCGGGTCCCAGTCGGCCATGGTGCGAAGGCCTTGTAACTGCCCAAACTGGATGGTGACGATCTTGTCCTTGATGCTGGTCTTGAGCCAGTCGCTTACCCCGTCCAGGTCGGCCTGGGTCCATGGAATGTTCTGGCTGGTCAGGTACTGCTTGAACTCGGCCAGAACCGCGTCGTCCACCTGGAAGTTCTTGTCCACCGTGCGATTGGCCAGGTAAACCGGAGCAAAGCGGAAGAAAACATCCTTGTTCAGCAGCGTGTCCTGGAAGTGGTTGGCCTTGGGGCTCTCGATCTTCTCGTCCGGCGTAATGCCGCCGCCGCCGTAGACGGTGCGCCCGGAGTCGGTCAGCTTGACCTCCTGATTGGTCGAGTTGGAGGGCAGCGCCCCGGCGCGGTTCCAGTAGTAGTCGTACAGCGAAACGCCCGTGTAGTTGCGCTGGATCAGCCGCCCCGAGGGTGTGTAGTAGTGGTACGTGGTCAGCGCCAGCCCGGTGTTCTCGCTCAGGTTGTACACTGTCTGCACCAGCCCCTTGCCAAATGTGGTCTCGCCCACAATCAGCGCGCGGTCGTGGTCCTGCAAGGCCCCGCTGACGATCTCCGCCGCCGAAGCCGTTTCGCGGTTCACCAGCACCACGATGGGGAAGGTCTTGCCTTCGTTGCCGTGGGTGGCCGTGTAGTTTTGGTCCGGATAGGCGCGCCCGCGCTGCGAAACGATGGTCTGCCCCTTGGTGAGCAGGTGATCGCAGACCTCAACCGCCTGGCTGAGCAGGCCGCCGGGGTTTTTGCGCAGGTCGAAGACCAGCCCTTTCAGATCGCCGAAGCCGTTGATGGCCTCGATCACTTCCTGCGCCGTGGTCTCCTGGAACTGCTTGAGGTGAATGTAGCCGATGCCGGGGCGAATCTCGTATTTAAGGTCCACGGATGGGTTGGGAATCTCATCGCGCACCAGGTCGAAGATCAGCGGCTTGGCCTGGCCCTCGCGGATCATGCTCACCTGCACGTGCGTGCCTTTGGGGCCTTTCAGCGCCTTGGCTACCAGATCGGACGACATGCCGTCCGTCGACTTGCCGTCCACAGCGGAGATGACGTCGCCGGGATGGATGCCGGCCCGGAACGCCGGCGCGCCCTCCATCGGATACAGGACATACGTCTTGCCGCCGCCGTACGCCTGCTGGATGGTCATGCCCACGCCGTAGTAACGGCCGTGCTGCTCCTCGCGCATCTTGGCGTAGGCCTTGGGGTCGTAAAAGTTCGAGTGCGGGTCCAGCACCCGCAACATCCCCGGAATGGCGCCGTCGTAGATGGCCAGGTCGGCCTTGTCGCCGTCGATGGGCTCGGCGTAGTTCTGCTCCACCACCGCGTAGACGTTGGTGAAGGACTTCAGGCTGTCGCGGAGTTGGCTCTCGTCGGCCGACGACTGAGCCCCCACCCGGTGCTGCAGGACGCTGCCCGCTAGGGCGCAGACGGCAAAAAAGAGAACCACGGCGAAAAGTGCGCGGCGTGCGCGGGGAGTCATAGGCTGGGAGAACCTCCGGACGGCAATTGCGGCAGGCGTCCCACTGCGGCTTTCCAATTGCGGGAGCGAAAATCCACCGCGACCGGCTGGATTGTCTCTCGACGAGAATTTGCCTTGCCCGGTGAACCATGTCCGGCTCCGGCAAGGCCACAGGGAATTGGAAAACCGCTCAAAAGGCCCTGGCAGAGCGGTCGTGGATTAAAGTATACCACTGCACTGTTTGACGCCGCACAGGGCCATTCCGGTAGCCGCGCCTCGCTGGTCAGGACGGCTGCCGGAATCCTGCAAGAGCCGGCGCGGTCGCCCTGGACCCCTTGAAATGCACGAAACTCAATCCCCCACTTCGCCGCCAACTCCGCCCGATCCATGAATGCAGGCCAAATTCGCTCCGTTTGGTCCGGGATTCACCCAGGAATCGGCTCAGAAATCGCGCTCCTGCTCTCCTGGCATTTACAATAGCGTCTATGCCTCAGGTGGAGATTGTTTGCTCCCCTGCCGTGTCCTAACCTATGACTCTGAGACCATTTCGCAATCCCGCGGCGTTCGTGTTCGGAACGATGCTGCTCGCAAGTTACCCTCTGGCGCAAACGCATCCCGCCGCGTCGGAGAGCCCCTACGGCGGCACCACGGTCGAGGGCATCGTTGCCCGCGTGAACGACCAGATCATCACGCGGTCCGATTACGATCGCGCGCTCAAGGATCTGGACCAGGAGGCCAAACAGCACGGCGCCACCATGCAGGAGGCCTCCGAGGCCCACAAAGACCTGCTGCGCGGCCTCATCGACCAGCAGCTCTGGCTCTCCAAGGGCAAGGCACTGGACATCAACGGCGAAACCGAGTTGATCAAGAAGTTGGACGAGATCCGCAAGCAATACAACCTGGAAACCCTGGAAGACCTGGAAAAGGCGGCCAAGGAACAGGGCGTCTCGTTTGAGGACTTCAAGGCCAACATCCGCAACGGCATCATCACGCAGGAGGTGATGCGCCAGGAGGTCGGCCAGAAGATTCAAATCACCCAGGGCGAAGTCGAGCGCTACTTTGAGCAGCACAAGGAGGAGTACGCGCAGCCGGAGAGCGTCCACCTGAGCGAGATTCTGATTTCCTCCGGCGCGCCTGCGGCCCCTGCCGGGATTCCGCAGCCCGACGATCCGGCAAAACTGGCCGCGGCCCAGGCCAAGGCCGACGACATCGAGGCCAAACTCCACGCCGGCGGCGACTTCAGCCAGTTGGCTAAAACCTTCAGCGACGGCCCCACGGCCGCCGAAGGCGGCGATCTGGGCCAGTTCCGCCGCGGCGCCCTCGCCAAGGTGCTCGAGGATCAGACCTTCGCGCTCAAGTCCGGCCAGTTCACCGATCCCATCCGCACCAAGCAGGGCTACGTCATCCTCAAGGTGGTCCAACACGTCCCCGGCGGCGTTCCCGCGTTCAAGGACGTCGAGCAGGATGTGGAGCAGAATTACTATATGAGCCGCATGGAGCCGGCCATGCGCGCCTATCTCACCCAGATGCGCGAGGAAGCCTACATCGACATCGCGCCGGGCTATGTGGATACGGGCGCCAGTCCCAAACAGATCAAGCCTTCCTACAGCGCCTATACTCCGCCTTCGGTCAAGAAAAAGAAGAAGGTTGAGCGCACCCGCTTCCGCGAGACCACGCGCACCTTCCGGCAGAAGTCCGCGCAAGCCCCGGCCCCTGTCGATACCACCGCGCCGGCCAAGAAGAATGCCAGCGCGAAAGCGCAGAAGCCGGGCAAGAAAGAAAAGATTCGCTACGGCAAGGCGCCCACCAAGACGCTTCCCAGTGCTACGGCAACCACGACCGAGGACGCCGGCGCAGTGCAGCCGGCCGCCAACGCCGCGCCGGAGCCCGCGAATCCGCTCGAAGCCAGCAACAAGCCAACGCAGAAGACCCGCTACAGTGCGCGCGCCAAGCAGGTCAAGCTGGCCAAGACGAAGGGTGCGAAGACCGACGGCTCCGCCCCGCCGGCGCCGGACGCCGCCGAGGTTGCCGACCGCCAGGCGCAATCCGCTCCACTGGGCCTGTCCGGCGACACTGCCAGCAAGAAGAAGAAAAAGCAGACCACGACCGGCGAGAAAACTCGCCTGACCGACAAAAACAAGAAGCCCGAAGCGCCGGCGCCGGCTTCGAGCGCTCCGCCGGCGGCGCCCGCGCCGCAAACGCCGCCGCCTGCTCCTGCTGCTCAGCCGCCTGCTTCGGCTCCCCAGCAGTAGCGCTTGCTTTGAACTGGCGCGGTTTTCGCCGCGCCGGACTCTGAAGTGACCTCCGCGCAGGGACGCGACGGCTGGGATGGGTTATTTTGCGCCCACAGCGGCCTGCATCTCCAACTGGCGGATGCCACGCCTGGCGGCCGGCAGACTCTTTTTCATAAGCGTGCTCCCTTTATGGTGTATTTGGTCGTACCTCACGAAGTGATCATTCAAGTCAGGAACGGCCCCTGATTCCTTACTGCGAGAGAGGAGGGTCGGAGGTTCGAACCCTCTCTTTCCGAATGTGACCGTACTCAAATCAATTCCTTGCCCCCGCGATGGGATAGTCCTGCCACACATATTCCAGCGCCTCGGGCAGGGTTTGTTGTTTCACGGCGCGGTCTGTGTGCCCGGCGTTACGGGCAAAAACAAACTGGTAATGATAGCCCCTGGCAGCCAGAACTTTGGCCATTTCCTCATTGGCGACGACCCAATCGTGCATATGGTCGTTCATGACATTCGGATTGAGAAGGTCTCTGTCGCCCACTTCCATCCAGATGCGCAGCGGCCTGGGCGGACTGTTCGGGATCAGGTGCTCATGAAACTCCCACGCGCCGTGCGGAGTCTCAGAGTTATAGGGCCACTGTTGATTCACGTAAGTTCCCGAATAGGTAAGAACGCGGTGGTATAACTCCGGGTGATACCATGCCATGATCAACGCGCACGAGCCGCCGGAACTGCCGCCCATGGTTGCCCGGCCCTCGGGATGGCGAGTCAATTTCACATGGGATTGCGCCTCCACCAGAGGCAGCACTTCTTTCTCGACGAACTCCGCATACCGGCCCGAAAGGGTGTCATATTCCAGGCCGCGTTCGCTGCCCTGCGCGTCGCCCCCGCCATTGCCTATGGAGATGGCGATCATCACCGGCAGCCGGTGCTCGGCGATCAGATTGTCAAGGGCCGTGAACAATCCCCGGTCGGGTCCGTCCGCCCCTACAATGAATGGCGCGACTGTGCCGGGGACGTATTGCCGGGGGACGTAAACCGCCACGCGGCGCGTGTAGGGAGCGGGGTGGCTGGTAGTGACCACCAGTTTTCCGGGATCGGTTGGATCGGTCGTGCCAAACGTATTGGCCTCCCGTGCGATGCCGGGATAGCTCTTGCTGTCAACCGAATTCATGGTGAACTCAAGCACCGTTCCTTGCGGCACGCCTTCCTGCGCGGACATTTCCGGCGCAGGAGAGTGAGTGGGGCCAATGATAAAGTCTCCGTCGCTATTCGCCGGAGCATTGGCGCCGTCGGGCAACTCCCTGGCCGTGACATAACCGGGCGTGTTGGGATCGCGGGTGGGCGGCGCGGGGCGCTCCGGGCGCGAGGCCGCGGCGGGCGCCGGCGGGGCTGCCGGTTTTTGGGCCATTGCCGGGCCTGCGCCAACCATCAGGCCGATCAAACACGCGATGCTCAGAAGACGAAGCATGGAGGACTCCTTTTTCTCTCCGTGATGTTAGGAGCTGTTCCGGGGTGATGTCACGCAGGTACTGAATCCCCCGCCTCTTTGCCCAGGCGTCCACCATCCTTGCGAATGTCTTATTCGCCTCTCGCGTGGACTCTCCGATGTCCTCGCGGGTCGCCTTCCATCCCAAGAGCGCGTTGCCAACCGTGATATTCTTGACCCGCATGGCGCCGGCCCTGGCAGCCTCTTCGGCCGCTTTCGCCGCTCCATTGGCAGCGATTATGAAAGACATCTATATCGCCGATCTGGCCGCTTTCGACGAAGGCAAGCTCTTCGACGGCTACTTCCTAGTCCTCAACAAACAGCAGCGCACCACCAAGACCAACAAGCCCTACCTCAACCTGATCCTGGGCGACAGGACCGGCCAGCTCGAAGGCCGCGTGTGGGAGCCCGGAGACCCGCGCATCGCCAGGGACTTCGACAAGGGCGACATTGTGAAGGCCCGCGGCAGCGCCTCCCGCTTCGACGACCGCCTGCAGATGAAGATCGACCAGCTTCGCCTGGCGCAGCCGAACGAGGTGGACAAGACCGACCTGCTGCCCACGACCACCTATGACGTTGCCGCGCTCTGGCGCCAGTTGCTCGGCTTCGTCGACAGCTTCACCAACCCCGACCTCAAGCTGCTTCTGGCCACTCTCCTTGCCGACCCAACCCTCGCCCAGGCCTACCGCGAAGCCCCCGCCGCCAGGCTGCTGCACCACGCCTGGCTGGGCGGCCTGCTGGAGCACGTGGTCAGCCTGCTCACCCTGGCCGACCGCGTCGCGCCCCACTACCCCATCCTTGACCGCGACCTGCTGCTTACCGGCGTCATCCTCCACGACATCGGCAAGGTCCGCGAGCTGAGCTGGGAGATCGGCTTCGACTACACCGTCGAAGGCGTTTTGCTGGGCCACATCCAGATCGGCGCGGCCCTCGCCGAGCGCGCCATGGACACTCTCCCCAACTTCCCGCCTAAACTCAAGCTACTAGTCCTGCACATGATCCTCAGTCATCACGGCAAGCTGGAATTCGGCTCGCCCAAGCTCCCCATGATTCCCGAAGCCCTGGTGCTCAGCTTTCTCGACGATCTGGACGCCAAGATGCAAGCCGTGGCGAACGAATTCGAGAAATCGATCCGCGAAGGCAAAGGGCCCGATGAGTTGACTGGCAAAGTCTGGGCCCTCGACCAGCGCCAGTTGCTCAACACCAAGCGCTGGCTGGGAGAAGACAGGGAATAGTCCCTCAAGCCACAAACCACTCCCACTGCTCCTTGGTCAGCGGCACCACCGAGAGCCGCCCGATCATCACCAACGGCGAGGCCGCAAACAGCGGCTCGGCCTTGATGGCGGCCAGGGTCTTCGGCCTCTTGAGCCGCTTGCCCACCTTCACTCGCACGATGGGGACCTTGGGGTCGCTCGGGTCCACGCTGACCACGATTCCAGTGCCCACTGCCGTGCGCTCGTCGCCGGTGTGGTAGAAAACCCATTTCGTTCCCGCCTTCATCTCGCGCAGGTACTTCACGGCAGTGGGGTTGGTCACGCCATCCCAGATCGTTTCCTTGTCCCGCAGGAAATCTTCGAAGGAGTAGACATCGGGCTCGGTCTTGAAGAGGAAGAAGCTCATGCGCTCCATCGTAAGCGAGGAAACAGGGAATAGGGAACAGGGAACAGTGGCGGTTGGGACATCTGAAGCTCTCCATTAGAGGGAAGCTGCAAAGAAAGAGCACGGGGCAGCAGCGGACGGCGAACGGTCTGGCAGGGATTGACTGCGTATCGCTTTTGCTGTTCCCTATTCCCTGTTCCCTGTCCCCTTTTTCAACTTCCTTTACAATCAAGAGGCTATGATTCGTTTCTCAACCGCCGGCGAATCCCACGGGGAGGCCCTCATGGCGCTCATCTCCGGGCTGCCGGCCGGCGTGCCCGTCGATCTGGACTTCGTCAACCGCGAGCTGTGGCGGCGGCAGCAGGGCTACGGCCGCGGCGGCCGCATGAAGATTGAAGCCGACAAAGCCCACGTGCTCAGTGGCGTGCGGCATGGCAAGACCATCGGCTCGCCGATTGCGATCGAGATCGTCAACCGCGACTGGAAGAACTGGGAGGAAAAGCTGCCCGTCGAGGCCGGCGACCCCGGCAAACACCAGGCCGTCGCCTCGCCGCGTCCCGGCCACGCCGACCTGGCCGGCGCCCTCAAATACAACTTTCCCGACGCCCGCTACGTGCTGGAGCGGGCCTCGGCCCGCGAATCCGCCGCCCGCGTGGCCGCCGGCGCCTTCGCCAAGCTCATGTTGCGCACACTCGGCATTGAGGTTGCCAGCCACGTCATCCGCGTAGGCCGCGTCGAACTTGACTGTGCGGCCACCTGGGACGAGATCGCCGCCGTGGCCGCCAAAGATGAGATCGTCCTCAGTTGTGTCGATCCCGCCACCGAGGCCCGCATGAAAGAAGAGGTCGAGGAAGTCTCCCGCAGCGGCGACACCGTGGGCGGCGTCTTTGAGGTGGTGGTCCACGGCGTGCCCGCCGGCCTGGGCACCTACGCCAACTGGGACGAGCGTCTCGACGGCCTGCTGGCCTGGGCCGTCATGAGCCTGCAGGCCGTCAAAGCCGTCGAAATCGGCCGCGGCGTCACCGCCGCGGAGTCCTTCGGCTCCCAGGTCCACGACCCCATCCATTACGCCGCCGCACAGACCGCAAGCCCCACCCGCTTTGTGCGCCCCCGGAACAACGCCGGCGGCATTGAGGGCGGCGTCTCCAACGGCGAAGATATCGTTGTCCGCGGTTACCTGAAGCCCATCTCCACGCTCCGCCGGCCACTGGAATCGGTCCGCTTCGACACCCGCGAAGCCACCAGCGCCAGCTACGAGCGCTCGGACATTTGTGTTGTGCCGGCCGCGGGCGTGGCAGCCGAGGCGATGGCCGCCCTCACCATCGCCGGCCTCGCCCAGCAGAAGTTCGGGGGCGACTCGCTCCTCGAATTGCAACGAAACTTTCTCGGCTACATCGAACAGATACGGAGCTATTGAAACACAGAGATGATTCTCAAGATTGTCAAATATCCTGAGCCGGTGCTCTCCCAGCCCGGCGAGCCGGTTACCGAATTCAACGCTGAGCTGCGCCAACTGGCTGACGACCTGTTCGACACCACTTACGCCTCGCAGGGCATCGGGTTGGCAGCGCCGCAGGTGGGCGTGTCCAAGCGTGTTACTGTCATCGACCTCAGCATGGGCAAGGACCCCAAGGAAAAGCTGGTGCTCGTCAATCCCGAGATCATCTTCAGCGAGGGCAAGCAATACGAGGAGGAAGGCTGCCTGAGCTTCCCCGAAATTCGCGAGAAGGTGGTGCGCCACGCCAAAGTCCGCATTCGCGCCCAGGACTTGCAAGGCAAGTGGTTCGAGATGGACGGCGAAGAACTGATGTCGCGCTGCATGCAACATGAGATCGACCACCTCGACGGCATGTTGTTCATCTACCGCATGAGCGGCCTCAAGCGCGACCTGAACCTGCGCAAGATCCGCAAGATGCAGAGCGAAGGTAAATGGTAGGCGCGCAAGGAGCAAAGTGAAACTCGTCTTTTGCGGGACTCCGAGCTTCGCCGTGCCCACCCTTGAAGCGCTACTCAAGGCGGGCCATGAAATCGCGCTGGTGGTCTCGCAGCCCGACCGCCCCGTGGGCCGCGCCCAGCGGCTCACCGCGCCGCCCGTGAAGCAGGCCGCGCTGGCCGCCGGCCTTCCCGTTACGCAGCCAGAAAAAATCCGCTCCAACGCCGAGTTTCGCGCCCAGCTTGAGGCCATCGCACCTGACGCCATCGTTGTCGTCGCTTACGGGCGCATGATTCCGCCCTGGATGCTGGCGCTGCCGCGGCTGGGCTGCATCAACCTGCACGCATCCCTGCTGCCCAAATACCGCGGCGCCGCGCCCATCCAGTGGGCCATCGCCATGGGCGACGCCTTCACCGGCAACACCACCATGCTGCTGGAAGAAGGCCTCGACACCGGGCCTATTCTTCTGCAGCAAACCCTCCCCATCGGCCCGGACCAGACGGCGGTGGACCTGTTCGACCTGCTCGCCAAGGCCGGCGCCCCTCTGGTGGTAGAAACGCTCGACGGCCTCGGGGACGGCACCATCCGCCCCCAGCCGCAAAATCACGCTTTCGCCACGTTTGCGCCGCTTCTCGACCGCGAAGATGGCCGCATGCGCTTTGCAGACCGCACCGCCCGCGAGCTTTATAACCGCTGGCGCGGCTTTCAACCCTGGCCCGGCGCCTTCACCACACTCGACGGCAAGAAGCTCATCGTCCATCGCCTTGAAGTTGCGCCCGCGCCCAGCCCAACTGAATCGAAGCCGGCCGTCCCCGGCCAGATGCGCGTCGAAAACCATCGCCTGTTCGTAGCCTGCGCCGGCGACACCTGGCTTGAACTCCTCGAGATTCAACTCGAAGGCAAAAAGCGCCTTGGCGCAGCCGAATTTCTGCGCGGCGCTGGAATTGTCAATACACTCGCCGCCAACACGCGGTTGGGATGAGGCCGATGGCTGCCGTCTCCCCCGCTCGCAACGCCGCTTTCAAGGTCCTGATGGCCGTCGGGCGCGGCCACGCTCACTGCGACGACCTGCTTCGCGGCAAGGCCGTCAACGCACTTGCGCCGGCCGACCGCAACCTGGCCACAGCCCTGGTCCTGGGCGTGCTCCGTTGGCAAATCCGTCTCGACCATCAACTGCGCGCGCTGCTCTCGCGCCCCAACGCCAGGCTCGATGCCGAAATCCTCATCGCCCAGCGTCTCGGCGCCTTTCAAATCCTGCATCTGGACCGCATTCCCGCCCGCGCCGCCATCGACGAGAGCGTGGAGTTGGCCAAGCAGGCCGGCCACCGCTTCGCCTCCGGCATGGTCAACGCCGTACTCCGCAAACTGGCCGGCGCTCCGCCCTTTGACCTTTTGGAAGAGAACGCGGCGGAACTGGCGCTGGCCCAGGCGCATCCCGCCTGGATGGTCGAGCGGTGGGCCAACTTCTACGGCCTGGAAGCAGCCCGCGCAATCTGCCGCCACGGGCAGACCCAGCCTGTTCTGACGGTGCGCATCGAGAGTCCGGCCGCTGAAGTCGAACTCGTTGAAGCCGGAATTGTTCTTGAGCCTGGCGAACTGCTCAGCGCGGCGCGCACGGCGGTCTCCGGCGACTTCGCCGCCAGCGCAACCTTTCATGAGGGCCGCATCCGCCTGCAGGACGAAGGCTCGCAACTGGTGGCCGAAATCGCTGCGCAGGCCGGCGCGATCCCCGCAAGCTTAATTCTCGACTGCTGTGCTGCACCCGGCGGCAAAACGCTGATTCTGGCCGAGCGCAACCCGCAGGCTCGCATCGTCGCCTGCGAGTCCAGCCCCCAGCGCCTCGACCAGTTGCGCCGGCGCCTGACCCCTCACGCAGCCCGCATCGAATGCCGCCTCGCCGACGCCACCAGGCTCAGCGAAGAACCCGCCTTCGACATTGCTCTTGCCGACGTGCCGTGCAGCGGCACCGGCACGCTGGGCCGCAACCCCGAAATCCGCCACCGCCTCCGCCCCGAAGATCTCGCCCGCCAGGCCGAACGCCAGCGCGACCTCCTCGTTGCCGCGCTGCGCGCCGTCCGCCCCGGCGGCCGCGTTGTCTATTCCACCTGCTCCCTGGAGCCCGAAGAAAACGAACAGGTCGTCGCCGCCGTGCTCGGCGCGTCGCCCAACGCCCGCATGATTCCGCTCGAAGGCTGCGTTGCAGGCCTGCTGCGCGCAGGCATTCTGACCGCCTCCGGAGCAGAGCGGCTGCAAGCCTCGCTCACGCCCGAAGGCGCGCTTCGCCTGCTCCCCGGCGCCTTCCACACCGACGGCTTTTTCATCGCCCTGATCGAGAGAACTGCGTGAAAGGCAGCGGCCCTCAAACTGCTGACTTGCTGACGCGCTGAGTTGCCCTACTCCGCCTCCAGCCGCAACTCCGCGTAATCGCGCCCCAGCAAGCCGCACAGCGCCTCCACCACCAACTCGTGATCGGCGCGCTGCGGCAGCCCGGAGACGGTCACACTGCCCACCACACCCGCGCCCTCCACGGCAAGCGGAAACGATCCGCCATGCGTGGCATAGTCGGCCAGCGGCAGGCCCTGTTGTTCGGTGAGCGTTTCGTTCTTCGCCTTCAGCTTCAACCCCACCGCATACGAGCTGCGATGGAACCGCGCCACCACGTTGCTCTTGCGCCGCACCCACTCCACATTGTCCGGCGTCGTACCCTCGAGCGCCGCATAAAACAACGGCTGCCCGAATCGCCGCACATCGATCACCACCGCCAGCCCGCGTTCTTCTGCCAGCGCCCTCAGGCGGACGCCCAGCTCCCACGCCATCCGCGCGTCCAGGCCCGGCAGCCGCAGTTCATGTTCCTGCAACGCCACCCGCTCCAAATCTTCGCTCAGTCCCATTCGCCGCTCCCCGCAACGCTCACTCGCTGTCTCGCTAACTCGCCACTCCGGTTCCCTATTCCCTATTCCCTATTCCCTGTTCCCTGTTCCCTGTTCTTCTCACTGCGCCACCGTCAACTGCACCACCGTGCTCTGATACACGCGCGATCCGGCCGCCGGCGCCTGCGCCGTCACAGCCCCCGGGATGACCGGCGGCCTGATTGGCGCGTCTCCACTTCCCACCGGCCCCACCGGCACCGCCACATAGGTAGGCTCCGCCGCCTGGATGCCCACCTTGGCCAATGCTGCCTGTGCGCTCACCACCGGCAAGCCGACCAGGTCGGGCATAACAAACCCGTCGGCCGCATCGTCGCCCGGCGCCGCCAGCAGAAGGTTGATGCTGGGCCGCGCAATCCCCTGCGCGTGGGCCGGCGGGTCCTGCGCCAGCACTGTTCCTTCCGCTGTCTTGCCCCAGGGCAGCCGCGCGGTCGCGCCCACCTCCAGCCCCACGCGCCGCAACGTGAGCGCCGCCACCCGTTCGTCCTTGCCCACCATGTCGGGCACGTCCACCTTCTGCGGCCCAAGGCTCTCCGCCACGCGCAGCAGCCACTCCCGCCGCACCACCGTTCCCGCGGCCGGCGACTGCGACAGAATGTGTCCCGCCGCCACGTCCGCCGAGTAATAGCGGTTATCCACGTCCAGGTTCAGCCCCAGCCCGGCGGTCTGGCTGCGCGCATCCGCCACGGTCATTCCCGTCAGCGCCGGCACCTGCACCTCCGCGCCATGAATGGCAAAGTGCATGGTCGTGATCGCCGCCAGCAGCGCCACCGCCACCAGCAGCAGCACCAGCGACGCGATTTGAAAGAAATTGACTACCGGACGCGTCTTCATGGCTCCGGCTCTCCGTCCACAAACACGATCTCGTACTCGATCGCCGCCGCTTTCTCCAGCATCTTCGACACCGAACAATAGGTGTTCTTCGACAGCGCCACCGCGTCCTCCACGGCCTTGCGGCTCAACCGCCCGCTCACCGCATAGGTCAGTTTGATCCTGGTAAACACCCGCGGCGCATCTGAAGCCTGTTCAGCCACAGCCGAAACCCGTAGCCCCGTCAGCGGCTGCCGCTTTTTCTTCAGAATCGAAACCACGTCCACGCTGGTGCATCCGCACAGGGCCATCAGCACCGCTTCCATGGGGCTGGGGCCGTGCGCGTGCGCCGGGTCTGCGTCAAACAGAACCGTGTTCCCGTTCTCCGCAACTCCCTCGAAGATACTGTCGTGCTTCCATTCACTGTGCGCAATCATCGGACTTCCTTCCGGAGGTATTTCCGGTCCTTGATGAGTGTACACTAAATGTGTATTCTTGAGGTGAAGGGGTACGCCGCGATGAACAGCCGGGAGGTCATTCGCAAGCTCAAAGACGACGGCTGGTTTGAAGTGGCGCAGGCCGGCAGCCACAAGCAATTCAAGCATCCGGTCAAGCCAGGCCGGGTCACGGTTGTCTACCCCCAAAGAGATGTTCCTGAAGGAACTCTCAGGAGCATCGAAAAACAATCTGGCCTCAGGCTCAGGTAAAGGAGCAACCATGGAGTATATCGCCTACCTTCACAAAGACGAGAAATCGGACTACGGCGTCAGCTTTCCCGATTTTCCCGGCTGCATCACCGCCGGTTCCACCCTGGAAGAAGCGCGCGGTATGGCGGTCGAAGCTCTTGCGTTTCATGTTGCCGGTATGCGCGAAGACAGAGAGCCGATTCCCAAGCCTTCCACCCTCGACGATCTGCGCGGCGATCCGGCCATGAAGGGTGCGGTAGCCTTTCTAACGGAACTCCGCGAGCCAGAAAGAACAGTCCGCATCAATATTACCGCCCGCCAAAGCCAGATTGCGGAGATTGACCGCCGCGCCCGCGCAAAGGGCCTCACCCGCTCCTCCTACATCGTGCAAAGCGCCCTGAAAGAAAAAGCCGCGTCCCGCTAGCAAAAGCCCAATTCAGTTGCCTATCGCAAATTATCCGTCGCCGGCTCGGGATGAATCGTCACCCGGTACACCTCCGGGCACTCCAGTTTGAAGCGGTCCTCTAGGCCGGTAATCACCTCGTGCACCCGCAGCATCGGCAGGTCGTCCGGCAGTGTGCAGTGGCAGGAGAGCGAAATGTGCTCGGCGGCCCGGCCCACGATGATCTCATGCACATCCACAATCTCCGGGAACATCTTGGCCGCGGCCCGCAGCGCGACTTCGATCTTGCGGTCCACCTCCACCATCTCCTCCGGCTGTTCGATGGTGGCCGGCTCGCTTTCAATGTGCGTCAGCACGGAGTCGATCTCCGGTGTCTCGCGCAAGATCTCGGCCTCCAGCGCGCAAACAAACTCATGCGCCGTCCTGAGCGGCATGTTTTCGTCCAGCTCCAGATGCTGCTCCACGCGCAGCCGTCCATGGTGCGACTGCACGCTCAGCTCGTGCACGCTCACGTTGTTGCGCGCCGCCACCGCCCGCACCCGGTCGAAGATGCTCTCCGCCCTCGCCTCGCGCGGGACCGTATGGATGACGACGTCCGCCTTGGGCAACGCGCGGTGCGCGGCCTCGGTGGCTGCCCGCACCAGCTCTTCGGTGTGCTCAAAGGTGTAGCGCCGCGGCAGCGCCAGCGTCAGGTCGGCAAAGTAGCTCGCCCCCGCGCGCCGCACCCGCGCCTGCTCCACGGCCAGCACGCCCGGCACCTGGCCTACCTCCGCCACCAGCCGCTGCCGTGTCTCCGCCGGAACTTCATCCATCAGCACGGCCACCGTCTCCCGGCCCAGATGCAGCGTCATGCGCAGAATCATCAGCGAAACCACCACCGCCGCAAACGGGTCCGCGTAGCGCAGCCAGGCGATCCCGAACCGCGTTCCCACCCAGCTCGCGCCCAGCCCGACGAGCACCGCCAGCGTCGACCAGATATCGGAAGCAAAATGAAACGCATCGGTGGCCAGCGCCGTCGAACCCGTCCGCTCCGCCACCGCACGCAGCCGCTGCGATCGCCAGTAGTCCACCCCAATCGACGTCACCAGCACCAGCGCCGGCCACACCGAGTGCCGCAACTCCATCTTGTGGTTGAAGATCCGTTGCATCGCCTCCCAGATAATCCACGCGCAGGAGACGGCCATCAGTCCCACTTCGCCAAACGCCGACAGGTTCTCGATCTTGCCGTGCCCGTAGGTGTGGTCCTCGTCGGCCGGCTTGTCGCTCACCCGGACGGAAAAGAACGTCAGCGTCACGCCCACCAGGTCCAGCGCCGAGTGCGCCGCGTCCGACAGCACGCCCAGCGACCCCGACAGCAGCCCCGCCGCCAGCTTCAGCAGCGTCATCGCCCCGGCCGCCACCATCGAGTACAGCGCCACGCGCCGCTTCTCGGCGGAAAACCCCGCCAGCCCCAACGTGGAACCCCTCACCGCCGGACTGGCAGCAGCTCTACTCATCGCGCTCCTCAACCACAACCGGCCGCGCCCCCGTGTACAACCCCGCAATGCCAAACGTATAGGGCTGCCACGCGCACTGCGTGTACCCCGTCGACCGCATCAGAGCCAGCATCTCGCCAGGCGGAGGAAAATTCCCAACCGAAGCAGGCAGATAGTTATACGGCCCATCCTTTCCGCACACCAGCCGCCCAATCGCCGGCAGCACCCGCCGGAAATACACCGCATAGACCTTGCCCACCAGGCCGCCCGGTTCGGCGAAGTCCAGAATCCCCAACTGTCCGCCCGGCTTCAGCACGCGGTGAAACTCCTTCAGCCCAGCCTCGTAATTGGCCAGATTCCTGAAGCCGAACGCCGTCACAATCAAATCCAGCGACGCGGAGCGCAGCGGCAGATGCAGCGCGTCCGCCTCGAGCGCCACGGCGCACGGCGCGCCGGGTTTTCGCGCGCCGAATTTCCGTGCTCCACGGCTCAGCATCCCGCGCGCAAAATCCGCCGCCAGAATGGGCCTTGCCCCGCGCGGCCTGCGTTTCAGCAGGGCCATGGTCAAGTCGCCCGTCCCGCAGCAGATGTCCAGCACCGCCGCATCCGGCCGCGCCAGCACAGCCCTGAACCGCCGCGCCGTCCGCCACCACCACAGCCGGTCCACATTGGCCGAGAGCACGTGGTTCAGCAGGTCGTACCGGGGCGCAATCGCGTCGAACATCTGGCGCACCGCCCGCGCCGCGTCCGCCTCATCCACCACCCCCGCCGGCCTGGCCCCCGTCCCGCTCATCTGCACCCCAATCTCCGCTTCCAACTCCGCTAACCCCGCTAACCACGCCGCCCTTGCGCTTCTTCCCCAGCCCGCGCCAGCATATACCCCACCGCCGCCTCCAGCTCCGCCTCCGTCACGTCCTCCACCACCCCCGCGTCGCCAATTCCCACCGGCAGCACAAACCGTCTCACCCCGCCCACGTTCTTCTTGTCCCCGCCCGTAGCCGCTACGACTTTGCTCGCCCGCAGCTTCAGCGCCGGCAGCGCCCCATACGAATGAATCAAACTCTCCAGCCGCTCAAACTGGTGGCCCGTAATCGTCCCCCGCTTCCGCGCCAGATACAACGCAGCCACCATCCCCCAACCCACCGCCTCTCCATGCAGCAGAGTCTGGTAGCCGGTGACCTGCTCCAGCGCGTGGCCCACCGTATGCCCCAGGTTCAAAATCATCCGCAACCCGTTCTCGCGCTCGTCCCTGGCCACCACCCCGGCTTTCATCCTTATCGACGCCGCAATCACCTTTTCGAGGGCCTTCGCCTGGCGCCCCAGCACCGCGTCCACGTGCTCTTCCATAAACCGCACCAGCGTCCGGTCGCGGATAATCCCCGCCTTCACGCTCTCCATCAGCCCGGCCCGCAGCTCCCGGTCCGGCAGCGTCCCCAGCACTCCAATATCTGCAAAAACCGCCAGCGGATGGTGGAAGCTGCCCACCAGATTCTTGCCCTCCGGCAGGTTCACGCCCGTCTTGCCGCCCACGCTCGAGTCCACCTGCGCCAGGAAAGTCGTGGGAACCTGCACATAGCCAATCCCCCGCATATAAATCGCCGCCAGGAACCCGCCCACATCGCCCACAATCCCGCCGCCAAAGGCAATCAGCAAGCTCCCGCGATCTCCGCCCGCCCGCGCCATCTGCCGCAGCAGCTTCTCCACGCTGGCCAGCGTCTTGTGCTTCTCTCCCGGCTCAAGGAACAGCACCACCGGCGCCTCGGCAAAGGAAGCCTGCAAGGCCTCGCCCCACAGCGCCCAGATCGGCGGCGAAGTCAGCACAAAAACCCGTCGCGGCAACCTGCCCACAACCCGCTCGATACGCGGCGCCAGCGTCTCAATGAGCCCGCTCCCCGCAATCACGTCGCACTTGGCCGTTGGTGTCTCTACTCGTATCGTTTGCACGCTGCTTTAATCCTAAAGCAAGCCCGCCGCGCCATCGCTCATCCTGTTGTTCGGACGGCTATATCCTGACCATCGCGTCCCACACCGGAACTGCGAGGCCCCAGGATGCTTTGAGCGGCGCAATCAGGTCAGGCGGGCAAAGCGGCGCGATGATTCAGGAAAGTCGACTCCGGTGACAAACCAGGCCACGGCGCTGCATCCGATCGCGACCAGAATCAAGCTGATGCGCAAGGGGAATATCCGCGGCATGGCCGGGCCATGGACGCAGGTCACCACGGCTCCGGCTACGACTGCAAGGATGGCGATCCACTGGTAGAGGCGCAGTCCGTAGAAGACCAGGGTCTGAGGTTCGCCGCGATAGGCCTCCTCGACGAAGCGCCCGGCCCCCGACAGCAAGAGGTATACGCCGCAAATCAGCGTGGCGGGAGAATGCAATTGGAGGAGGCGCAGAAGGGCGGCGCCGACCACGGCGTTCCACAGGATGGAATAGACAGGCGTCGCGTGCACGGGAACTCCGGAAAGCTGCGCGAGACGGCAAACACGAGAGCGAGGGTGTGTGTAACGAATCCCATCCGCCGTTTCCGTTGCCCGTCCGTGACAGCACCCCTGAACCAGACAGCGCAGCCTGCCTATGCCCTGTATCCATGGCGCCGCGATGCAAATCGCCCCAAACACCATCCACAAATCGACATGGATCAAAAGCGCGGGAGCGCCTCCAATGGCAGCCCCGATCATGCCTCCGTAAAAACCCATGGGGCGCAGCAGCGCCGGCGATCCCTCCACCCACTGAGCCCAGAGCGCCGCTCCCACTGTGGAGCAGACAAAGATGCTGACCACCAAACACTCGCGTCCAGGGACGAGCAGCGCGCCGATGAGCCACACACCGAGCAGTATCGCGGCTGCGGCGAATCCGCCGTGGTTGATGATTCTTATCGGCCCAATCCGCCACTCCTTCCACGAATTTGCAATCCATTCCGCAACGCGCAGGATGGCCATCCAGATAGCGTGCATGCGGACAACGATGGCGAAGGCGACAACCCCGGCCAGCACATCGGGGATCGAATGCATCCCCGTCGTGACGCAACTGACGCCGACCAGCGCCGCCCAGGTCCACCAGGCGTACTTCTTTGCGCGCCCGCCCTCACCCAATGCGGAGGCGGCTATCAGCGCCCAGACCATATGAAACGATGGAAAGGCGGCAATCCCCGAGAAGGGAGTTCTCTCCATTAACAACAACTGGCCGATCGGCGTGGTGGGATGGAACGGACGTGGCGGAACGAAGAACGGTAACAGCAGATAGAGCGGAAAGATGAGCGCCATGGCAACCAGGCCGCGCAGCGCAAAGCGCCGCAACGCGTGGCCAGTGCCAATGAGCAGCGGCGCCAGCAGCACAACCAGGTAGGTGCTGGCGTAGACGGCCTCTGTCTGCTCAATCACCGGCAGCCGGCGCTCGAAAGGCAAGTACGTGGCGACGGCGCCAACTGAAGCACCAAGGCGCCACAGCAGCTCAAAGACCGCCAGCCACGGCAGCAAGACCACCAGATAGACTCGTATGCGCTCCAGCAGGGACGGCGCTCCCGGCCCGTCGCGTGGCAGCCAAACGGAGAAGGCCGGCGCTCCAAATCGGCTCCGCAGATCGGGCAGCTCATAGCCCAGAACCAGCGCGGCGCAGGCCAGCGCCACCGTGGGAGTTACAAGCCACAAGCCGCTGGCTGAACCGGAGAAGATGGCGACACCGGCGCAGGCAATCACGAATCCGCCATAGATCGGATGCGGAACCAGGCTATAAATGCCGTTGGCGACGAAACGCACCGGGGGAAAGGCGTTCATGGGCAAGCCGCCGCCATACCGCCAGAGCGACATCATGCCCGTCAAAGCGATGACCAGGCCAAACGCAGCCAGCGCAGATCCCCAAAGCACCGAATACTGCGCCGCTAGATGCACCGCGTCTCTTGTGGCATGCGCCCACAGCACAAGCGCCAACGGAAGCACGGCGACAAAGAATGTCCCGTATAACACTTTGAACAGTTGAGAACGGGTTACAGTTCCCAATGAACCACCTCGTGAATGACCCAGCCGTTGCTGCTGCGTCCGTGCGCGTTCAAGATTCCGCGGCTCCTCCACTTCTGTTCTTCAATGTTGAAGAGGGAGCGTGGCAGGAGTTTGGCCAGCGCGGGTGCTCCGGGAAGAATTGTGGAGCCCAAGCGCCCGGCGCGAAGAGGGAGACTCTCTTCCATGCGCAGCGAGACATCGCGCAGTACGACCTCGGAGTCGGTGACCGACAGTGTCTCACATGGGAGGCTGTTCGAGACCGCGAAGCTGGTGGAATATGGCCCCTGCCAGTCGACCCAGGCAAGCGAGTCCTGCTGCGAAACAAAGCGGCCCCAGCGCAGTTGACGCATCGGCAACTGCCATGGGGGCAGCGTCAGGGTGAGGCACTCGGCGTAACCCAGGCCGGTCCACTCACGCTCCCCGACGCAAAGATAGACCGACGATCGGGGCTGCAGGCAGTTCCACATCACGTTTCCCGAGGCGCTCTCGTAAACAACTCGCTGATAAGGCGCGGCAGCAGCCTCCCACTTTCCGGAGACTCCCAGCCGGGGAAACTCGACCAGGATCTGGTCGCCCTTCGAGGAGAGCCGGTAGCGGGTCATCGAAGAATGGGATTCGGCCGAAAGCTCATTGACGGTAAGAACGCTGCTATAGGCTGCACGAATCCCGCGCCAGCGGAAGTCGGCGCAATAGAGGATTGCGGCGTCGCCGCGATCGGTGACGCAATCCATATACCACTTGACCAATGAGAACGGACCTGGTTCCACCCGCAGTCAGGTTCCTTTCCGAGGAGGGCCTCGAGGTTGGACATGCACGGAGAATGCTCGATTATATTCCCTGGCAGGCAAGTGGCCTACATCCGAAATCCGGGCGCCCCAGGTCCCGATCTTGAGACCCGGGATTCGGCTCTGCCAGCTCGCCGCCCAAGCCTTTCTCAGGGCTAAGAGGCGTAACGGAAGACACCTGCCGGCCTCCAAACGCCGGGCGAGACCGGCGGGGAATCTGAATTCATCCCCTTTTCACATTGAATGCCTATATTGACCAACTGAGCAGACGCATCGACGATTCGGGTGAATCGCATGCGCGTTGTCCTGCTTTCCGGGGGATCGATGAATCTGAAAATGAGAGTAATGGTTACGGCGCCCGCGGCAATGGCAACGCTCGCTGTTCTCATGGCAACGGGTTGCAACCTCTCCGAAGACGGCAGGCCGGCAGAGACGAAAATTGTCAATGCGCAGATCCGTTCGATCTCCGCTTCCGGCAGCACGGCCATCGTGCCGCTGATCGACCGCTGGGGCAAGGACTACGAGAAATCGCACCCGCTGCAGGTCAATTACCGGCCCATCGGCAGCGGCGCCGGCATCGACAACCTTCGCCGCGGTTACGGGGCTTTTGCCGCCAGCGATGCGCCGCTCGGCGACAATCAACTGCAGGGACTTCCGCCCATCGTCCAGATTCCGGTCAGCGCCGGCCCGGTTTGCGTGGTCTATAACCTGCCGGGCTTGAAGACCCCGCTGAAGCTGAGCGGCAAGACCCTGGCGGGCATCTTTGCCAGTGAGATCATCAGTTGGCAAGACCCCGCGATCGCCGGTGAAAATCCCGGCGCCGCGCTCCCCCATGCCGCCATCATCGTGGTCCATCGCGCCGACGGCAGCGGTTCCACCAGCATCCTTACCAACTTCCTCGGCAAGGCGAGCCCCGCCTGGTCGGCTAAATTCGGCGTGGGTCTCTCCGTCAAGTGGCCGGCAGGCATCGGCGTCAACGGAAGCAATGCGGTTCTCAAAACGGTAATGGACACGCCGGGAACCATCGGCTATCTCGAACTGACCTTTGCCAGAACGTCCGGAGTGCCGGTGGCCTCGATTCAGAATCGAGCCGGCGAGTACGTGGCGCCCACTCCGGCCAGCGCCTACGCGGCGGTGAATGCCTCTGTCGACGCGCTTGCCAAGGATCTCCGCACCTCGATCGTCGATCCTCCGGCAACCGCCAGGGGCGCATATCCCATCACGGGCATCACCTTCATCCTGATTCCCAAGGACAACAAGAGCACCGACGGAGAGCAGGAAGCGCTCAAGGACTACCTCGCCTATGCGCTCACCACGGGGCAGGACGCGGCTGAAGAACTCTCCTATGCCAAGTTGCCGACTCCGGTTCAGCAGCAAGGCCAGGCCCTCCTGTCGCAGTTGACCGACAACGGAAAGCCGATCATCTGAGGCTCGAAGGACCGCGCACCTGAAGCCGGCACGAGTACGCCCCTGCCGGACGATCAGACCCAAATGTCCCGCACATGCAAAAGCGGCGGAGCAGGTTGGCTCCGCCGCTGGTTGCACAAACTGCTGCCTGATGCAGCAGCTAGAGGTTACCGGTGTCCACCGCCGCCGCCGGAATGTCCGCCACCGCCGCCGCCGGCATGTCCACCACCGCCGCCGCCGGCATGTCCACCGCCGCCGCCGCCGCTGGCATGTCCGCCGCCGCCGCCGCTGCTATGCGCCGCTGAGGCGTGGCCTGCGCTGGGTCTTGCGCCACCGCTCACGCGGGCTCCGCCGCCTGCATACGCAGCGCGACCGCCCGCATTTC
Organism: Occallatibacter sp.; assembly: GCA_049509995.1. Taxonomy (GTDB): domain Bacteria; phylum Acidobacteriota; class Terriglobia; order Terriglobales; family Acidobacteriaceae; genus Telmatobacter. The sequence goes on from JBEKZJ010000004.1 coordinate 31,829, forward strand.
CCCCGCGACCGCCCGCATATCCAGCACGACCGCCCCCATATCCGCCGCGACCGCCCGCATATCCGCCGCCGCCGCGATAGCGTCCGCCACCCTCGCCTCCGAAGCGATGGCTGCCCCAACCGTTGCTATAGCCCCAGTTGGCCCATGGGCCCATGCCCAGGAAGATGCCGTTGTAAAAGTACCCCGGCCCGTAAAAACCATAGGGCGCGCAGGCGTAGGGCGAATAGTCGTAATAGCCGTACGAACATACGGGTTGAATGCCGACATCGACGACGACTTGCGCTTTAGCCACCGGCGCCGCCAGGGCCAAGCCCGCGAGCAATGCTGTAGTTCCGATCAAAACTTTGAGTCCGCGCATATATGACCCCCCCTTAAGGTGGCTGCGTTTCCGTTTGTCGCGTGGGAGGCTGTGCCGCTGTCAAGAATAACCCGGTTGCAGCAGCCACCATAAGGGGGGTTCTTTCCGTTCATGAATTCCCGTTACTTTATCGGGGCCGTCATCTATCTACCCTTACATTCTTAACTCTAGGCGCTGGCGCCGGCCGAGTCTGAGCAATAAGAAGCACGTCTTCGGCCGGCGGCTGGAAGCTGAGAGCCGGCATGACAAAGCCCGCCAATCTCGCGGTGGTAGGCTAATCGTCTATGGCAAAGGCCGCTCAGGTGGATTTTCTGGTGATGGGAGCGGGCGTGGCGGGGCTGCGGGCGGCTGTCGAGCTGGCGCGCCACGGTCAGGTCCTGGTGGTCACCAAGGAATCCCTGGGCGAGTCGAACACCCACTATGCGCAGGGCGGAATCGCCGTGGCCATGGAAGGCGATGAGGATGTAGCGCTCCACTTGCTGGACACGATCAACGCCGGCGACGGGCTTGTCTGCCGGCCGGCGGCCCAGGCGCTGGTGGCCGAGGGGCCAGTGCGGGTGGCCGAGCTGATCGAGTGGGGCGCGGCCTTCGACACCGAGGACGGTAAGGGGGGCGGAGAGCTGCTGCGCACCCGCGAGGGCGCTCACTCGCTGCCGCGCATCCTGCACGCCCATGGCGACGCCACCGGCGCCGAAATCAGCCGGTCGCTGGCCGCCTTTGCCCGCGTCCACAAGCGGATTCGCTTTGCCGAGTGGACTACGGTCACCGGCCTCGCCGTTGCCGATGGCCGGGTGGTCGGGGCCGATTTGCTGGACAGCGAGAGCCGGCTCAAGCGGGTGAGCGCGCGGGCCGTGCTGGTGGCCGCCGGGGGCGCGGGCCAGGTCTACTCCCACACCACCAATCCCGCCGTAGCCACCGGCGACGGCATCGCTCTGGCCGCCCAGGCCGGCGCCGCGCTGGCCGACATGGAGTTCTACCAGTTCCACCCCACCGCCCTGTCGCTGCCCGGCGTCCCGCGCTTCCTGATCTCTGAAGCCCTGCGCGGCGAGGGCGCTTATTTGCGCAACGACCGCGGCGAGCGCTTTATGGAACGCTACCACCCGCGGCTTGAGCTGGCCCCGCGCGACGTGGTGGCGCGCGCCATCGCCCGCGAAGGCATGGCGGCGGCTCCCGGCTCGCCGCCGGACTGCTCCCGGCCCGTCCATCTGGACATGCGCCATGTGAAGAACATCGATCTCGGTCAGCGCTTCCCCGGCATCAGCGCCTTCCTTGCCCAACACGGCCTCGACCTCGCCCGCGACCTCATTCCCGTTCGCCCGGCCGCGCATTACCTCATGGGCGGCATCCAAACCGACCTGTTCGGCCGCACCACTCTGCCCGGTCTGTACGCCGCCGGCGAGGCGGCATGCACCGGCGTCCACGGCGCTAATCGGCTGGCCTCCAACTCGCTGCTCGAAGGGCTGGTCTTCGGCGCGCGGGCGGCGCGTTCGATGCTCGACGATGGCCTCCCGCTGGTACCGGACGACGCGCCGGAGAGCGTTCCTGTCCCGCTCACCGCCGGGCAAGAAGCTCGTCTCGAAGAGCTCATCGCCGGCCTTCGAGCGGCTATGTGGGCCTACGCCGGATTGTTGCGCCGGGAGTCCACGCTGCTGGAGGGTCTTGCCGCACAGGCCGTCTGTGCCACAGGCCTGGCCCATTTGGCTGAGCAGGGGAAGGGGAGCCGCCGCCTGAGCGAGGCGCAGGCCATGAGCCGCGTGGCCCACGCCATTCTGCGCTCGGCCCTGGCCCGCACCGAAAGCCGGGGCGCCCACTTCCGCAACGACTATCCGCAGCGCGACGACGAGCGGTTCCTGAAGCACTCCATCCTCAATCGCAAGGGCCGCGAGGGGCAGGTGGTGTTTGAGGCGTGGTAGAGCGCCGTGGCCCTCCCTCTGCAAAAGCTGTAGCATATAAATTGTCCTGTTATTCGGTTCCGCTCCGGCGCCGGGACGTCTCTTTCCTCTGGTTTTTCTCGTTTCACGCGCCGATGGGTTTTTGAGAGAGCAATTCCCCAAACGCATGGGTCTGTGTGGATTCGTCAGGCGGATGGAATCGCGGTGCTTCCATATGCGTCGCTTAGAACGCGAAAAGAATCCAGCAAAGGAGTCGCCTCCCATGTTGTTGGTTTGGACGGAAAATCTGACGGTGGGCGTCGAGGAGTTCGACCAGGAGCACAAGAAACTCATCGCCATGGTGAATGAATTACATGGCGCCATCGAGGCTGGAAACAGCAAGGAAACACTCGGAATCGTTCTCGATCAATTGGAAGATTACGCCCGGCACCATTGCCTACGTGAAGAGCTGCTCTTCATCAAGACCGGCTACCCCGACGCGCCGGCGCACATGAAAGAGCACGACGAGTTGAGACAGATGCTTGCGGGCATGAGAGAGCGCCACGAGAGCGGCCTGGGCGCCAGGCTCTCAGTGGAAGTGATGGATTTTATTTACGGCTGGCTTACCAATCACATTTGCTGTACCGACAGAAAATACACTGAGCATATGCATGCCAATGGCATTTTCTAAAGCGTTACCAGGGATACTGTATCCTGTCCAATTCCGTAGAGGATCGCCGCTCGCTTCGCCCCACGGACGAAAACTTATCCATGGGGGCCCCGGCAGAGATCGGGGATCAGTGGTCAACCGGAGCGAAGCGCTTCATTTCTCATCCGTGCTACAGACCGGCCACATAGGGGGCTCTCTCCTTCGCCCCCATCCAACGCAATTTCCTAGTCGGTTAATGTTCCCTGATCTCTGTTCCCCGCGAACCAGGAAACCACCGCGCAGATTGCGAGAATCGCGCCCATGACGGCGAGCAAGAGGGTGATGGGGACTTCGATCCAGTGCCCGGCGAGCATCTTCAGCGCCGCAAAGGCCAGCAGCGCGCCGAGGCCATAGTGCAGATAGCGGAAGCGGTCCAGCAGCGAAGCCAGCGCGAAGTAAAGCGAGCGCAGGCCCAGGATGGCCGCGATGTTCGACGTGTACACCACGAAGGGATTGTGCGAAATGGCCAGGACGGCGGGAATGGAATCCATGGCAAACAGCACATCGGCGGCTTCGATGGCCAGAATCACCGGCAAGAGCGACCCCTTGGCCGGTTGCAGCTTGCGAATCCACTCCGGCACGGCCGCGTTGGCCGAGCCGCCGCGCACCAGCCGCCAGGCCGCATAGAGCAGGAACAGGCCGAAGATCCAGGTGATCCAGTCGAAGCGCCTGAGCAGCGCGATGCCCGCGGCGATGAACAGAGCGCGCAGCACCACCGCACCGGCCACGCCCCACAGCAAGGCTTTGTGCTGGCGCTGCGGGCTGATGCGGAAGCCCTGAAAGATGACCATGAAGACGAAGAGATTATCCACGCTGAGCGAGGCTTCGATGGCGTAGCCGCCCACGAATTCGAGCGCCGTCTGGCGGCCCTGGGTGACGCTGATCCAGGCCGCGAATCCGGTTGCGGCCAGCACCACCGCCGCTGTGCCCAGCCACGCAAAGGCCTGCGGGTAGCGCGTGGGGCGCCGGTGGCCGGGCAGGAGCGAATCGGCCACCAGCAGCGCCGCCACCACAGCGTGAAACCCCACCCACCAGACCCAGGAAACGCCGGCAATCATTTCTGAATGCTATAGGAAGCTAGTTGTCGGTTGTCAGTTTTCAGTTGTCAACGGTCATTGGTCGGAGGATAGGGAGCGATGGCAGTGGCCGGGCCTCCTGGCAAAGCTCTGCTCACTGCCGCCTACGGATAGCTGACCACTGAAAACTGAAAACTGACAACTGTTCTTTCACCGCTGATCGATCAGCCGTATCGTCTCCAGGAACACGTCCCCGTCGATCGTCAGGCTCTTGGCGCTGATCTTGTCCATCGTGTCCTGGGCGGTGTGGTGATAGCTGTTGTTGGGGCCGTAGTCGAGGTCAATCACGTCGATCGAAGGCACGCCGCGCTGGACAAAGGGCAGATGATCGTCTTCGACCGGCTCCTCGGTCTGGAAGAAATGGCGGTCGTAACCGAATTTATGCGCGGCCTGCCGGACCAGGTCGACCAGCCAGCCGGTGGATTGGGTTTCGCGCTGAATGTCGAGGTTCTTGTCGCCGATCATGTCGGCCAACATAAAAGCCTTAACGCGGCCCAGGGTTCCGTCCTTTCCCCATTTGGCGGCCAGATGGCGGCTGCCATAGGTCGAGTCGGACTTGGACCAGCTCTGAATGGCCTCCTCGCCGTCGAAGAAGACCAGCCAGACGGAGTAGCCGTCGAGCGTCTTGCCGCGCAACTGGTCCGCAATGGCCAGCAGCAGGCCGGTCGTGGAGCCGCCATCGTTGGCGCCCACAAAGTTGATGGTGCGCAGCGGGTAGTTGGTCTCGTAGTGCGTGCCCAGCACGATCACGCCGTCCTTCTTGCCCTGAAACCGCACGATGAAGTTGCGCATGGGGACCGGGCCGATGGGCGTGTCGGCCGTGAACGCATCCTCTTCGAGCTGGTCGTGCTGGAAGTGGCTGCGCAGGAACTCTTCGGCCTTGACGTGGCCCTGGCTGGTGGGCCAGCGCGGCCCGATGGCTACAAACTGGCGGGCATACTCATAGGCGCGGGCGCCGTCGAAGTGCTGCTGGGCGGGAACGGCGAGAGGCGCGGCCAGCAGCATGATGGCCGCGATCTTCTTCCAAAACGAGAACGAGTGCATGGTCTGGGTTCCTTGGGACTCCCTCAACAGGTCTTGTTGCGCGGCGGACACTTCCTCGGTGGCTAAAGCCACATCCGTTTTTGGTCCGTCCACTGCACGGCTAAAGCCGTGTCCTTTCAAAGCAACGAGTCTTTCCGCGGCGTGTAAAGCCGTGCGCTTTTAGAACAGCAAGTTTTTCCACGGCGTGTGAAGCCGCGCCCTTTCAATGCGCTGGCCTATCCAGCAGACTCCTTGGCCTGTTTGGCTTCCTTGGCCTTGCGGCGCGCGGGATGCACCCACCAGGCCACACCGATGCCGATCAAATACAACGCCAGCATGGGTATGGCGTAGATGCACATGGTCCATGGGTCGGGGCTGGGCGTGATGATGGCCGCCACCAGAAAGATGGCCAGAACCGCGTAGCGCATGTTCTTCCACAGGAACTTTGGGCTGACGATGCCGAACATGGCCAGGAAGAAGATGAGGATCGGCATCTCAAAGCTGATGCCCAGGCCCAGAATGATCGACAGAAAGAAGCTGCTGTACTCCTCGATGGTGACCATGGAGGTGAAATTGTGGCCGAAATCCACGATCAGGATCTTGAGCGCGCCGGGCAGAACATAGTAGTAGCCGAAGGCCGCGCCGCCGAGGAACAACCCCACCGTGGCCAGCATGAAGGGAACCACGAAGCGCCGCTCCTTCTGGTAGAGCCCCGGCGCAATGAACAGCCACACCTGGAAGAGGATGAAGGGCGAGGCCAGAATCGCTCCGCCGACCAGCGAAACCTGCAGATCCAGGTTCAGGGGGTCCATGGGGTGGGTGAAGACGAGCGTCTTGCCGATGTGGTTGAGCGGCGCCTGGATGAAACCGACGAACCGGTCATGAAAGGCCCACACCGCAACGAAGCCCACGGCCAGATAGATGGCCGAGTGGACGATGCGGCGGCGCAGCTCGTCCAGATGCTCCATGAGGCTCATGCCGGGGAGCTCCGCGCGCTGGGTCACCGCCGCCCGCGCCTTGCCGATGGCCTCCGCGGGATCAACCATGATGGGCCGCCTGCTCCATGGCGGGGGTGGTCTCCGCAGCCGGAGATTCTTTCATGGCCGCATCGCTGGCTTCACAAGCTTCGGAAGCAGGGAGAATTGCGGCCGAACTCTCTGCAGGGCTTACCTCAGGGGATAAAGGCATGGGTTCAGACCCATCCCCGCCAGCCACCGTTTGATCCACTGGGCTAGCGTCCGGGCTAGAGCCCGGACCTTCCGGGGCCGCGCCTGCCGCCGAAACGGCTTCTTCCGCAGTTTGTTCCGCCGCCGCAGGAGCCTCGATCTGCGCCGCCGGGCTGCCCGGTCGCGCCGCCGGCACCGGCTCGCCGGTCGAGGGAGGCTGAATGCGTGGATAGGCCTCTTCCGCAGGAATCTCAGGCAAGGCAGCCGGTGCCACCGGGGGGTACTCGGTCTCTCCGGGGTAGGGGCTTGGGGTTGGAAATTGACCATCCGCTACGGGTGTCCCGGCCGTCGCTTCGATGGTCCTGGGCGGCGCCGCCAGCGCCAGCGCCCGCAGCCGTTCCTCTTCGGCCTTGCGCCGGTCGGCCTCCTCGGCGTTGCGCAACTCCTCTTCCATCTGGAACTTGAAGTCGTTTGAGGCCTTGCGGAACTCGTACATCAGCTTGCCGATCTGGCGGCCGATCTGCGGCAGCCGCCGCGGCCCGAAGACCACCAGCGCCAGCACCATCAGGATCAGCGAGTCTGCCATGCCCAGACTGGCAAACTGAATTGTCGGCGGCGTCCCCATCGAGAGCAATGATACCTGCCCGGACAAGGCGGTCACAAACTCTTCCCCTTAGCGCTGCGGACGCGGCGGCAATCGGCTCCAGCTACAAAAACTCCTGGGCCAGCTCCTACGGCTGCGTTACACTAAGCTCCAACGAGGCGGCTTTTGCCGGACCGGGTCTTTTCAGAATCAACCGGCCCCGGGGCGCGTCTAAATGTGAAAGGGCTGCAACAACCCCGTGGATGGGGAAGCTTGAGGGGTTCGGCCGTTTTGCCGATAACCTCAGGAAGGTCAGTGCATCCACTGTAGCCGCGTTAGCTTTCAACATCCCCGTCCGCCGCCCCCAAATAAACAGAGCGAGCTGGACTGAAGGCGGAATCGCGTGAACCTGGTTCTTGACGAATTGACGGCGGCCTCGCCGGAGGCCGGCAGCGCTTGCAGCCTTGAGGACTACCTGGCGCTCCCCGACCACTCCATGGATATACGCATTGCGGAGGCGCGCGCCAAACTGGGCGCGACCACCATCCTGCTTGGCCACCACTATCAGCGCGACGAAGTGATTCGCTTCGCCGACTTCACCGGCGACAGCTACAAGCTCTCCAAAATCGCGGCCGAGACCGATGCGAAGTACATTGTTTTCTGCGGTGTCCACTTCATGGCCGAGAGCGCCGATGTGCTCGGCCGCGACGGCCAGCAGGTGATCCTGCCCGACCTCAATGCCGGCTGCTCCATGGCCGACATGGCCGAAATCTCCCAGGTTGAGGCTTGCTGGGAAGCGCTCACGCGCCTCGGCCTGGCGGAGGAGACCATTCCGCTGACCTACATTAACTCCACCGCCGCCATCAAGGCCTTCTGCGGCGAGCGCGGCGGCCTGGTCTGCACCTCCTCGAACGCGCGCGCCGCCTTGGAGTGGGCCTTTGCCCGCGGCAAGCGCATCCTTTTCCTGCCCGATCAGCACCTGGGCCGCAACACCGGGCATTCCATGGGCATTGCGCTGAACGAAATGGCCATTTGGGACCCATGGGCGCTTCAGGGCGGCCAGACGAAGCAAACCCTGGCCGCCAGCCGCATTCTGCTTTGGAAGGGCCATTGCGCGGTCCATCAGCGCTTCCTGCCCAGCCACGTCGATCGGGTGCGCGCCAAATATCCCGGCATCCAGGTCATCGTTCATCCCGAATGCCGCTGGGAGGTCTGCCAGAAGGCCGACGCTCTAGGCTCCACGGAGCGGCTTATCGCCCTCGTCGAGCAGGCCCCCGCGGGCACAATGTTCGCCGTCGGCACTGAGATTCACCTCGTCAACCGCCTGGCCCGCCGCTTTGCCGCAGAAGGCAAGCGCGTGATTACGCTCGACGATACCGGTTGCCTGTGCACCACCATGTACCGCATCAGCCCGCAGCACCTGGCCTGGGCTCTGGAAAACCTGCTGGAGGGCCGCGTCGTCAACCGCATCCAGGTGCGGCCGAGTGTCAAGCACTGGGCTCGCGTGGCGCTGGACCGGATGCTGGAGACAGCTTCCAGCTCCCAGCCTCCAGCTTCCAGCTCCGGCTAGAGGCCGATTTGCGGAGATTTGGACCCGACTCGACGCCAGGGTGGACATTAGGGCAAAAAGCTCGCAGATGAAAGCAAGTGGCTAGAAGCTGTTCCCCATTCCGTCGTATCCTATAGCCAAGGGCATTTCCCCATGAAGACCTTCACTCTCGAAGAAGCGCAGTCCCTGCTCCCGGTGCTGGAATCGCTGCTGAAACGCGCCATCGAAGGCAAGCAGTCCGCCGAGGAAGTCGAGTCCGGCCTGGCTGAGCTGGCCCGGCGCATCTATCTCTCCGGCGGCATGAGGGTGGACGTGGGCAAGGTGGCCAAGTCGCGCGCGGAGATGGAAACCCACCTGCAGCGCGTCCGGGAGAGCATCGCCGAGATCGATTCCATCGGCGTGCAGGTGAAGGACATCGACGCCGGGCTGCTCGATTTTCCCTGCCGCCTCGACGACCAGGTGGTGCTGCTCTGCTGGCGCATGGGCGAGCCCTCCATCGAACACTGGCACACGGTCGATTCCGGTTTTCAGGGCCGCCAGCCCGTGGACGAGCGCTTCCGCCGCCGCACCAGCTCCGGCGGCCGGCCCAACTAGGCGCGACGCCACGTCGTTCCGAGATTCTATCGACGAATTCGCCCGGTGCCCCACCCTCGCGATCCGCCGTGGCGGATTTTTGTCGATAGGGTGGGAAACCAAACGGCCGCCCAGCCCCGTTTTTTGAGGATTACCGGAGCCTATGTACGTCCCCGAACAAGAAGTTCGCGCCGTCCTCACCTACCAGGCTCTTATTCCCGCCATTCGCCAGGCCCTGATCGACTACTCGGCCGGAAAGGTCGAGCAGCCGCCCCGCACCATCCTGCGCGCCGGCAATGCCGAGGGATTCCTGAACGGCTGGTTCGCCGTGATGCCAGTGATTTGCGGCGACGTGATGGGCGTCAAGACCGTCAAGTTTTACCCCGGCAACGCCGACAAGGGCCTGCAAACGCACATGGCGGTCATCGAGCTGCTCAGCCGCTCCACCGGCGAGCCGCTGGCCGTCATGGATGGCCGCCTGATCACGGAAATGCGCACCGCAGCGGTCTCCGCGGTCGCGCTTGCCGCTCTGGCACGGCCTGAAGCATGCAGCCTGGGCATTCTGGGCAGCGGAGTGCAGGCGAGGTCGCACATCCAGGCGCTCAGGCTGGTCTGGCCGGCGCTCACGGATATCCGCATCTGGAGCCGCACCCCGGCCAACGCCGAACGCCTTGCCGCCGAAACCGGCGCTCGCGCCGTGCCCATTGAGGAGGCAGCGGCCGCCGACGTTGTGCTCACCGTAACCGCCTCGCCTGGCCCGGTTCTCGAAGGCCGCTGGCTGGCGGCCCATGCGCTGGTGCTGGCCGTGGGAGCGACCGGCGCCAGTTTGCGCGAACTGGACGACGAGGCCATGCTTTCGAGCTTTGTGGTGGCCGAGTCCCGCTCCTCGGTGGAGCGCGAATCGGGAGACGTGCGGCTCTCCGGCGCCAGGGTGCAGGCCGAGATCGGTGACATTCTCTTCGGTTCCGTGGCCGCGCCTGCCGGCCGGCGCATGGTCTTCAAGTCCGTAGGCATGGCCATAGAGGACCTGACCGCGGCAAGGCTGGTCTGGCAGGCGCGCACATCGATCCCGCAATAGAATCGCAGGCCCAGGAATCTTCAGAAAGCTGAGCGAATACCCGCCGGGCCGCGTCTCTGGCTTTAGGACCTGAGGCCGCCCACGTGCGTCTAATCCGGTAGCAGGACAGGACGCAAGCGAAAGCGATACCCTTTGAACGGGGCTCAGCAGGCGACGACCAAGGAGCGGCAATGAAACTCGGACAATGGGCAAGGCTGTTGCTGGCGGCGGCTCCGCTCCTGGCTGGATGCGGAGATTTCTGGCAGGCGCCAAGCGGCGGCAACAACACCGGCTTTACGCTTACCAACAGCGGCAACATCACCGTGAGCCCAGGTGCGACCAACACCTCGACCATTACCGTGACGCCATCGAACTCGTTTACCGGCACGGTTACACTGACTTGCGCGGTGACCACCTCGCCATCGGGCGCTACCAGTCCCACGACCTGCAGCCTTTCTCCGACTTCGGTTACGATCAGCAGCACAACGGCGCAAACGGCCACGCTGACCGCGGCCACTACCTCCACGACGACCACCGGAGCTTACGAAATTACGGTTACCGGCGTTTCCGGCAGTGTTTCGGAGACCACCACCGTCTGCGCTGAGGTCACGTCATCCTCAGGCAGTTGCAGCGGCCAGGCCGGCACCAGCGGCGTCTTCTACGTGCTGAACCAGACGACGAACCAGATCGTCGCCTTGAGTATCTCCTCCGGCCAGCTGAAAACGATCGGCGCCTTAACTCTGCCCGCCGTGCATCCCGTGGCCATCGCCGTGGCTCCCAACGGCCTGTTCCTGTATGTAAGCACGGGATCCGGCATCTACCTCTATACCATCAACTCAACCACCGGTGCGCTGACCCTGGGAAACGGCGGCACAGCCATCACCACGGATCCGGCCTATACCATGCAGGTTGACGCGACCAACTCCTGGCTGGTCGAGGCTGTCTCCGGCGTGGCCCAGGTCTACGCCATTAACGTCATCAGCACTGGCGCCAACGCTGGAACGCTCGCCACCGCCGGCGAGAAAGAGCAATCTGTCGCTCTGCCCGCTTCCACCGTGACGCAGTTGGCCATCTCCCCCAATGACTCCAGTTCGTGCACCGATTGCTATGTCTTTGTCGGAATGGGCTCAGGGGGAACGGAGCTCATTCTCTTTAATCCCGGCAGCGCCAATCCCTTCGGAGGCGCCGGTACCATTAAGCTGGTGAATTCCGCGGGCGGAGACAATGCAGTGGCCGTGGACCCCAGCAACCGGTTGCTCTATGTTGGAGAGGCTGACGCCCTTTCCTCCGCCACCCAATCCGGCGGACTGCGCGTCTTCACCATCGCCAGCAATGGAGTCACCGAGCTCACCAGCGCCGGCTCCCCGTATGCAATTGGGGGAACGGGACCCTCTGCCATTCTGCCCACATCGGACGGCAACTACGTCTACGTCGCCAACCAATCGGTCAGCGGCAGCTCCACCGGCAATATCGCCAGCTTTTCGGTCTCATCCACCGCGCTGACCTCGATCAACACCGCTACGGCCGGGCCCACCGGCCGGATTGGCCTGGCAGAAGACTCGACCGGCAGCTTCCTGCTTGCAGTGGACTTTGCGGGGAATCCCGACCTTGAGGCCTACACCATGAGTTCGGGCACACTCACCTCCACGCTCACGGCTCCCACCGGAACCGACCCCGTCGGAGCCGTCGCCATTGCGGCGGCGCCGTAGAAGGCAGGGGTCGGTTGTCTGCGACCGGCGGCGAGTGAATTCGGGCCACCCACTTATCGAGGTTCGTGGTTTCCCAGGTTTCAGAACCGGGAGCTGGGGCGCCCAGAGCTTGTGGGATGGCGTGATTCCCGATGAGGTTGTCCCTACCCTGTTCTTTCTCTCCCTGATCCCTGACCCCTGTTCTCTGCTATCCTCAAGAGGAACGCCACTGGCTGTGTTCACGCGATCTCCAATCCCATTCGTCCCTTTCCTCAGGCTCCGCCGGGCCTCAATGCCTTCGTTGATGCCATTGCTTTCGGTATTGGCCCTGTGCTTTCTCTCCCTTGCCTCGGGATGCAGCCGATTTCGCCATGAACAGCACGATACGGTCTACGTCTCAGCTCGCCAGATGTACCTCCACGACCGGGTTGCCGCCGTCTCCAATCGCGTAGCCGAGGTGGTGAATGGACAGCCGCTCGAAGTCCTCGATCACGGCCGCCGTTTCCTCAAGGTCAAGACGCAAAAGAACGAGATCGGCTGGATTGAAGACCGTGCCGTGATTGACGGCAAGACCTATGATGCGTTTGTCCAGCTTGCCAGCCAGCACCGGCAAGACCCCGTAGTGGCCACCGCCACCCTCCGCGACGACCTGTATCTGCACATCCTCCCCGGCCGGGAAACGGAGCACTTTTATCTGCTGGCCGGCAACGCCAAGGTCCAGCTTCTGGCCCGCGCTTCGGTTCCTAAAGTGGCCACCCCGGGCTTGGGAGCGTCCCTCAAGCCAATCGTGCCGAAACCTCTCTTGCAGCCGGGTCAGGAGGGCAAGAGTCCCGCGCCGGCCTCCAATTTGTCAAAGGGCGCGGCAAAGGCCGTCTCGCCCGCGCCAGGCTCCAGGCCGGCCCCGGCCGGCGCGGCGGCAACTCCCAGCCCTGCCGAGGGCCCGCCTGTGGTGATGGAGGACTGGTGGCTGGTGCGCGACACTCAGGGCCACGCCGGCTGGCTACTCGCCGGACGCATGGATGTGGATGTGCCGGATGAGGTAGCCACCTACTCCGAAGGCCAGCGGATGGTGGGCGCCTACGTGCTCACCAAGGTCACCGATCCCGAGGCCACCACCCCCAACCACGAGGTTCCCGAGTACGTAACCGTCCTCACCCCGCCCAAAGCCGGCCTGCCCTTCGATTTCGACCAGGTGCGCGTTTTTGCCTGGAGCGTCAAGCGCCACCGCTATGAGACGGCCTTCCGGCTGCATCCCATCCAGGGCTTCCTTCCGGTCCGAACCGGCTTCCAGCCCGCGTCCGGCGGCGCCGTGCCCACCTTCAGCTTCCAGATCGCCAACGGCCCGGACCTCGCCGTCGATCCCTCCACCGGCATCGCCCGCCCCGTCGCCCCGCGCACCATCAACTACGAGATGATCGACACGCAGGTCAAGCGCATCGGCCCCGACCTTGGGCCTATTCCTGTGGGCCACCTGGAGGGCGAGAAGCCGAAGGCTCCCAAGCAGGGAAGGCCGGGAAAGAAAAAGGCCAAATAGTTTTTGAGTGGCGCCAAACGCGAATGCCGCCAAAGGCGCGGTCGATGCCGTCCGCCAGTTCCTCATCAATGCGGGAGTAAAGCCATGATGGAATACAAGGGTTATGCGGCCGGCCCAATCGACTTCGATCCGGAGGATAAGACATTTTCCGGGACGGTCGCCGGGCTTCGGGATGTGATTCATTTTGAGGGAAGAACGGCCACCGAGTTGGCGCGCGCGTTCCGCGAGAGCATCGACGGCTATCTGGAGCTTTGCGCCGAGAGCGGCCAGCAGCCCGACCGCCCGTTCAACGGGAAGATTCTGGTGCGCACCGAGCCGGAACTGCACTGAAAGGTTGCCCTGCACGCGGCGGTCGAGGGCGTAAGCATGAGCCGCTGGATCTCCCGCCAGATCGAAAGCGCGCCGTGAGCGGGAGCCCGGCTTCGTCGGGTTGGGTTCGTGGTTTCCCAGGTCTTGCGCCGCGGCGGACGAAAGCCCCTTCGGCAGACTCAGGGCAGGCTTTCGACATGCTCAGGGCAGGCTTTGGGGCACCCGGCTCAATGCTCGTCCTCGAAGGCCCCTTCGAGGTTCTGGCCGCCGTAGAAGATGCCATGAATAATCACCATATTCTTCTCGATGACGAAAGCGATGGAGACGCGCCGCCGGAATCCGACAACTCGCAGCCCGGGCCAGAGGTCACCCCGGCGAGTGCCGCGCCTGGGGAAGGTGGACAAGCTGTCGCATTGAGCGACAATGGCATCCACATAGCGTGCTGCAATTTCTGGTGAAGCAGCCAAAGCAATTTGCGCGAGCAGCTCAGTCAATTGCGCCTCAGCCCGCGGAGAATAGACTACCTGGTACAAGCTATCTCGCCCTTTGCAATGCCTTGTACGCTTCCGCAAGGGATGCGCGCACCTGATCGCTGGTTCGCACCAGCGAAGGGTTGTCCTTTACAGCCTCGATGGACGGAACGACTTCGTTTTTGAGCCACGCCTCAATCGCTCGGTCGCGGGTCTCTAAGGCGCGCAGACCGTCGCGGATGACTTCGCTCTCGCTGGCATACTCGCCCGATGCGACCTTGGCGCGCACCAGCTCCGCCATCTCGTGGGGAAGGGTGATGCTGAATTGTTGTGTGGACCGCATTGACTCACCTCAATGGACCAGTAGGATTTAATCCTACTCCATTCTCCTACCCGGGCGGAAGGGAATTCGTATCCTCCTCCTCACCCCCGCCGGCGCAGTTCCAGTTCCACCACGCGCAGCATCTCCGCCTCGGGAGCCGGCTTGCCGGTCCAGATCTCGAACTGGCGCGCGCCCTGCTGGACGAACATTTCGAGGCCCGTCACCACGGGAATCCCGCGCTCCTTCGCCAGCTTGAGCAGCGGCGTCTCCAGCGGGTTATAGACCATGTCGAAGACCAGCCCCGCATTCAGCTCGTTCTCTTCAATCGGCAGCGACTGCTTTGAGCCGGCCATGCCGCAGGGCGTGGTGTTGATCAGCACGTCAAAGCGGCTTTTGGCAAACTGCTCGTGCCGGAGCGCTTTGGCCTTTGCTTCCCTGGCCAGCGCCACGGCGCTTTCGTGGGTGCGGTTGACGATGAAAACCTCCGCGCCCTGGTCGGCCAGGCCGAAGACGGCTGCCCGCGCCGCGCCTCCCGCACCCAGCACGGCAACCCGCGCGCCTTTCAGCCGCAGATGCTTTTCCAGCGGCCTGACCACCCCAGCCACGTCGGTGTTGAAGCCGTAGAGCTTGCCGTCCGCGCCGGTGCGCAGCGTGTTGCAGGCGCCGATGCGGGCCGTCAGCGGGTCCATATTGGCCAGGTGGGACAGGACTTCCTGTTTGAGCGGCATGGTCACGGCCACTCCGGCCAGGGGCAGTTCGCGCACCAGGGTCAGCAGGTCGTCCAACAGGCTGACTTTCAGCGGCAGCAGAACGGCGTTCACGTTCTCGCGGCGAAAAGCGGTGTTGTGCAGCAGCGGCGAAAGCGAATGGGCAATCGGATTGCCGGCCACTGCGAAAATCCGCGTCGCCTGGTCCAGATGTTCCACGCGGTAGAGGTCGCGCAGGGTTCGCGCCGTCACCTGGCCCGGCGCCGTTGCCAGTGCAGGGCCGGTCTCGGCGCCGTCGTCCATTGCAGCGAAGGTGAATGCCGCCCCGGCTCTCGGCCCCAGCACTCGGCTCACCAGTCCCTCCTCGCCCATGGCGATGCCCACCACATGCGCTGTCAGGGACCGGACCTCAATCAGCCGCAGCACGGCAAGATTGTCGGCCAGCGTCCGCGCCGTCGAAACCACCTTCACAAAATCGGGCGCAAACGCCTCGATGCGCTGCGCCGCCTGCTCCAGCGCCTTGGTGCGGGTAAAGTCGTGCGAGCTCACCAGCAGCGCCGCGCCCGCCGCTCGAGTCCCGGCTCGAAACTGGGCCAGTTGCGCCGGCTGGGCCTCCTCGGCCGACTCCACTTCGAGATCCACAATCTTGCAGCCGGCCTGCGCGGCCCTGGCCAGCACATCCAACTCCGCCGTCAGCGTCCCCTCGAAATTCCCGCCAAACGCCTTGCGCCGGCAGGTGGCGATCGCCGTCACGTCGCGGTGATCCGCCAGAAACTCCTTCACCCTGGGCAGCGCCGCCGCCGGCCTGGCGAGTGCATCCAGCCGGAATTCCAGGAACTTCGCGTCCTTCAGCGCCGCCTCGGCCCGCTCGATCATCAGCGCCGCCGAGCCGGCCTGAATGGCCACGCACAGCTTGCCCACGCGCAGCCTCGGCGCAGGCGGCCCGGAAGCGGAAACTGGCGTGCTGGAAGCAGTGCGAGGCATAGCCATCAATTGACGCATCTTAAAGCGCTTCCGTTTGGGATGCAACTGGAGAATGTAGCCCCTGATCCGGCGATAAGCGATCAGCTGCCAAGGATTGGGCAGGTGAAGGCGGCTTCGGGGTTGCGAATTGGCGCAGAACGGTCGCTGGGGGGTGGCGAAGACTCGGCAGGCGGGTTGTTTTCGGATCTGGAGACAGCGAAACCCCATTTGCGCACACACCCCTGCTTACCCCAGTTCAAAAAGTTGCTGCAAATCCGGCGATAAGCAAGGGTGGAGCACTTTACACATGCATCGGTAGCAGGCTGAACGCCTCCAACCACTCCGCCAGACGCTCTGCCGTCGTCGCCAGTCGCAGCACCATGGACCGTGCGTGGTGCACCGGCCTGCCCGGAGTGCTGAAAATCAGAAAACGCAATCGTTTCGGCCGCGCCGTCAGGTACTCGGCAGGCAGCGCCAACCTTTTTTCAACGCCGCCAGCAAGTTATAAGTGAGCACGGTCAGGCGCAACCACGCCGCATTGGTCGCCTTCTTCAACACGGATGTGCTCATCTTCTTGACCTTTCAACCCAGACCTTGATCCAGACCCAACTCAATGTGGCAATCTTGGCCGGAGCAATCCATAGAACCAGGTTCCCAACAGAGCACTCAGAACTGCCACAATCATTACGGACACGCCATTGCCGATCAGTCCAAAGAGAGGCCCGGGGCATGCTCCCGTCAGCGCCCATCCAAGCCCGAAGATCGTGCCGCCGAGTGCATATCGCACTCCGCGGCCCAGTTCCTTCTTTGGAATCGAGATGGTCTCGCCTGAAGCGGACTTCAAAGCCCCCTTCCTGATGAGCGCGATCGATAGAGCAGCGGTCGCGATGGCGGAGCCAATGATGCCGTACATGCGGAACGACTGAAATCGGAACATCTCCTGGATGCGGAACCAGGAAAGCACTTCGGACCTGGTCAGTACGATGCCAAAAGCTGTACCGAGCAAAAGGTAAACCAAATAAAACACAGGCTTGCTTTCCCGGTTGCCTGAAGTCGCGATCTCGATTTGTGGTTTCGCAGTCATGGTCGTCAGAGCAGGTGCGGCAGGATGAAATACGTTGCGGCGAGGCCGCCTGCGAAGAAGCCGAGGACCGCAATCAACGAGGGCAACTCGAAATTCGCAAGACCGGAGATTGCGTGGCCTGACGTGCATCCGCCCGCATACGCTGTGCCGAAACCCACCAGGAATCCTCCCAAAACGACGGACACAAATCCACGCAGAGTCAACAGAGCGTGCCAACTGAAGATCTCATGCGGTGCTACGCCGGAGAAGTCCAGAATGCCCAGATTGATCAGGGCAACTCGTGTCTCTCGCGAAATGGCAATATCGTGCGGCGTTCCCCAATGCGATGCAATGAATCCACCGATCAATACCCCTGACAGAAACACCAGGTTCCAAAGTCCCGACTTTCTCCAGTCGTAGCAAAAATACTCCAGCTTGCCCGGTGCAAACGCTGAACAAAGATGGCGCAGGTTGCTTGAAATCCCGAACTCCTTGTTGCCGGCGAGCAATAGTGCCGGAACGAAGAGTCCGATGATTGGACCCGCAACATACCAGGGCCATGGTGCCGTTAGCCAAGTGCTCATGTTATCTCGCCTCTCTCGATCCCAGATTACCGCTTGTTTCCTTTCCAACCAAAGCTTGCCTGAACGGGCCTGGCATGAGGCAATCGCGAATGCGCAATTGCTGCGCCGCATCAATTGGAACGTCCCTGTTGCAGCCTGGCTAGAATGGCAGGTCTTTCCGCGTCCAGAACCCGGATCGCATCCGAATCGTCAAGGCCCGGATATTTCCTTGTCGTCACGTAGCGAATCCGCTGCAGATACCGGCCGATTCTCGAATCGAAGACGTACATGTCAACCGTGTAGCGGTGGGGCGCGAAGTGCGTCTCTCCGGCCTTGAGATCCCAGACAAAATCCGCGGTCACCAGAACTGGAAGCTTGGAAAACTGAGGCAGGTTCCACAGCTTGTACTCGCTCTGGTCGGTCAGTTGCACCGTTGGCAGAAGGTTTACGAAATCGCAACTCTGCTCTTCCAGGAGCGCCACGTTGCTCAGCTTGCCGCTCCCTCCGCCTGAAAAGGTTGCCGTGAAAAGGATCAGGTCCCTCCCGTTGAGTTTGGCCACGATCCGTGCCTTAGGCTCCAGGCCGAATGCATACTTTTCGCTGGGTGGGGTGTAACAGTGCTCAGTTCCGGCGGTGCCGAGGCAGATACGCGCGGGTGTCGCGGGAACCCTGTCCGCATTTGTCTTGCCCGGCAGAACGCGATACTGCCCCAGGCAAGTCGTGGCACAACCGCTCACCAGTAGCACAAACGCCAGCCACTTCAATCGCGTCCTTCGCCGCATCGTTCTCCTTGCCAGCCGGCGGCGATCGTCTATAACTTGCGTTCTTTCAAATTACCGACTGCAGTCAGCAGGGAAACGTTTCAAATCATAAATCAAGGTGAGGACCAGTGAACTAACCCCAGCGATCGATTCATTCGCTCTTCTTTGAGGTAGCTCCGCACACCGGCTCTTTCCAGAATTTGCCCTCCGCCGCCGCGCTGGCGTATTGTGTTCTGGCAGTTGGAGATACGACTATGTCTGCTATTATTCCTACTCCCATCGTGGCCGCCGCGGGCGGCAGTTTTCTGCTGGAAACACGAACGCCGGCAGAGGTTTTTACTCCCGAAGATCTGAACGAGGAACAGCGGCAGATTGCGGCGACCGCGGCGCAGTTTGCTCGCGAGGAGATACTGCCCGCCACGGCGGCGATTGAGGCCAAGGAGCCGGGCGTGTTGGCCAGTAAGTTACGGAAGGCGGCGGAACTGGGGTTTACGTCGGTCGATATTCCCGAGGAATATGGGGGGGTGGGGATGGACAAGGTAACGTCCACGCTCATCACCGATCACATATCGGTGTTGGCGAGTTTTTCGACGGCATTCGGGGCCTACATCGGGATCGGGACGCTGCCGCTGGCGTGGTACGGGACCGAGGAACAGAAGCGGCGCTATCTGCCTCGGCTGGCGAGCGGAGAGTGTATCGGCGCGTACTCACTTTCCGAGGCCAGTTCGGGTTCGGACGCGATGAACGTACGCACGCGGGCAACGTTGTCGGACGACGGCACCTATTACACGCTGAACGGCGAGAAGATGTGGACGACCAACTGCGGGTTCGCCGACCTTTTCACCGTTTTTGCCAAGATCGTGGATCCTGCGACGGGGGCGGAGAAATTTTCGGCGTTCCTGGTGGAGCGGGATACGCCGGGGCTGACGGTGGGCGCGGAGGAGCGCAAGCTGGGGATTCGCGGCTCATCGACTTGCCCGCTGGTGCTGGACGGGTGCAAGATTCCGGCCGGCAACCTGCTGGGGGAGGCCGGCAAAGGACACCACATCGCCTTCAACGTGCTGAATGTAGGGCGTTTCAAGCTGGGGGTGGCGTGCATCGGCGGGGCCCGGCACGCGCTGGCGTACATGATCCGCTACGCCAAGGAGCGGATCGCTTTCGGGAAGCCGATTGCGGAGTTCGGGCTGATCCAGCGGAAGATTTCCGCCTCGGCGACGCAACTGTATGCGGCCGAAAGCATGGCTTACCGGACGGCGGGGATGATCGACGCGGGGCTGGCGCAGCTCAGTCCGGAGCTGGCGCACTCCCCTCGGGAGATGCAGCGGCGGATCGAGGAGTATGCCGTAGAGTGCTCCATCCTTAAGGTTTACGGGTCGGAAATGCTGACGCTGGTGGCCGACGAACTGATCGCCACCATGGGCGGGTACGGGTACGTGGAGCATTATCCGGCGGAGCGCTTCTACCGGGATGCGCGGATCAACCGGATTTTTGAGGGCACCAATGAAATCAACAGGTTGATCATTACCGGTTGGCTGATGAAGCGGGCGCAGAGCGGACAGCTTCCGCTGCTTCCGGCGATTAAGAAGCTCATGGATGAGGTGACGCAACCGCCCAGCTTCGACGCTGGAGGCGATGGGGGCGAGGTGCTGGCGCGGGAGGCGGAAGTGCTGGCGGCGGCGAAGAAAATGGCGCTGTTTGCCGCGGGAGTGGCCAGCCAGCGGTTCATGACGGGCTTGCAGGAGCAGCAGGAGGTGATGGCCGACCTGGCGGATATCATCATGCAGGTGTATGGGTTAGAGTCGGCGCTGCTCAGGGCGCGGAAGCTGGCGGGGGCGGGCAAAGGCACGGCGGAGGCCGCGGCGGCGATGACGGGACTGCTGGCGGACGAGACCATGGGCCTGGCCGAGCAGGCGGCGCGGCGGGTGCTGGCGGCGTGCGCGGAGGGCGACCTGCTGCGCACGCAACTGGCCATTCTGCGGCGGTTGGGGCGGTTTACACCAGCCGACGCGGTGGGGCTGAGCCGGACCGTGGCGCGGCACGCGATTCGACTGGAACGGTATCCGGTGTAGGGGTTAGGGAATAGGGAATAGGGAATAGGGAACAGGGAACAGGGACTAGGGACTAGGGAGCTGAAGGACGGGGTGGAATCCGGTGGTTGCCCAGATGCACAAATTTCCTGACGGCGGGGCTGGGAGGCGCATGGGTGCCGGCGATGGCAATTTTGGGGCGAAGTGTTTGCGTGGAGATACACGGAATTTTGGCAGAATTGGACAAGAGGGCAAATTTTAAGAGCATCCTGGCTTGCGACGGCTCGTAAGTTGCTGATTCCCGGTTGAGCGTGAGCGGTAAAGGCGGACTTTTTTTGTGCCTCTTTGCGGTCTCATAAACGATAGTAACGCATGTATTTTGTTTGTCTTACGCGACATCTTCAGGAGATGCGCGCGCCAAAACGACTGTTTTTTTTTACCAATTTGGCGCCTGGAGGGCGGAAATCTAGGGATATGAACGGACACTATGCAGCGCACAGTGGCGACCATGGGTGGACACCTGACCTTGATTGCTGCCTTTCCGGATCGGGAGCCGGTGGTGCTGGTCACGGGTCCGGTTGGGGAGAGGGCGAAGGGGGCGGAAAGGACGAAAGCGCGGACGGACGCAGATTGAGATTTGTGGACCCCCACCCTTCCGCGATGAGGCTGCGGAAGGATGGGGCGCCTGGCTGTTGAGGGTGGTGCGGAACTTAGCGCTCCACCACGACGGTGAGGGTCATGTCGGTGGCAATGGGCTGTTTGTCGAGCGTGGCGGGGCGGAAGCGGAACTGGCGGACCGCGGCGGCTACAGGCGCGTCCAGCTCCGGGTTGATGGACTTGACAACCTGGACATCCTGCGGCTTGCCGTTCTCGTCGACATTGAGCTTGAGGACAAATTCCGCATCGTTAGGAAGGTTTGCGGAGGCGGGGAGATCGATGTTGGGGGAGTAAAGGACGTGGGCCTGTTTGACTCCTGAGCTGATGGGGCGAACTGGGGTTGAGGCAGCGGCTTCGGTCGCGGTCTGGCTTGCGACTGCCGCTGGGGTGAAGAACAACGGGGAGAGCAGGACGCTTGCTATGAGGATACGACGCATGACTTACCTCCTTGGGGATGATAGTAACCATCATTACTTTAAACCTATCTAGAGAATGTTGTCAATCTTTTTCTTTTCACGTATATATTTCAATGACTTGCGGTATCTGGATGCTTCGCTATCAGGAATTAACGTTAAAATCTGTGTATTTTTCCACAGGCTGAGGCTTTCAGCTGGCGGCGGGGGGTGGGCATCCCAGCAGATGCGGATTTCGAGGCAGGAGCGGCGCAAGGACCCTCGGCTGTCTACGATGCAGAGGACGGTAGCGGCCATGGGAGGACAATTGCTACCTTTCAGGATCAGGAGCCGGTGGTGCTGGTCGCGGGGAGGTTACGGACAGGGCGATAGGGGCGGGAAGGACGAAGACGCGGACGGAGGCAGGCTGAGCTTTCAGGCCTTCCATCCTTCCGCGATAAGATCGCGGAAGGATGGGGCACCCGGCATTGCAGCGGCTCGAAAAGAGTGGGCAGCCAGCCCGGAAACGGGCCGGAGCCCTGTCCGAAGGAGGAACCATGGGACGATTCAGCCTGTGGAGACATCAGGCACGCTTGATCCAGTCGGCATCAGCGTATGGAGCAGCCGCTCTGATCACGGTGACTCTGCATGAGTTTGCGCATGGCGTCACTGCGCGTATGTTCGGACTGCATCCTACGGTTTACGGGCTGCGCGAAGAAGATATTGCCAATGCCGGGGTGCGGGCCGCCGTGATCGCCGGGGCGGGGCCGGTGGCGAGCCTGGTGCTTGGGGTGATCTTCCTCATGGTTCACAAGCGGTTGCGCGGACAGAGCTTTGGCCGCTATCTCATGCTATGGCTTGGGCTGCTGGGCATGGCAGTCTTCATGGGCTACCTGGTGACGCCGCCCTTCTATAAAAACGGCGATGTCTACAAGGTGCTCGCCAGCCTGGGCATGGCTTCGCCGGTCTTCCTTTGGCTTTCTCTTCTGATGGGCGGAATCGGCATCGTTCAGTTGGCGCGGACAGGGTTGCCCTGTCTTCTGAATTTGACCAATTCCGACGTTGCACTCAGGCCGCAAATGATGGCATCGGGAATGCTGGCCTGGGTGGTGGGAAGCGCGCTTGTGCTGCTGGCGATGACTCCGCAGCTTCCTCTCATGCTGGTGGCGATTGGAACGTTTGTGCCGTTGATGAATCTGTTCGCGGCGCGCCGGGACAAGACCGAGCCCTACGGTGAGCCGGGGGCGGAGCCGAAGATTTCCGTCTGGGGGATTGGGTTGCTGATTGCGCTGGCGGTGCTGGAACAGACGGTTCTGCGCACGGGTGTCAGCTTCTAGTGCTTACTGTTCGAGTGGAGCGGCAGATGACCCTGGGCGAGATGCGGAAGGGACGCAAGATCAGCGAGGCGAAGATGGCCGAAGCCCTGGGGATGGGCCAGATGCGGAATTCGCGGCTGGAGCGGCGCAAGGACCCTCGGCTGTCTACGATGCAGCGCACGGTGGCGACGATGAGCGGCCATTTGACGCTGATTGCTACTTTTCCGGATCAGGAACCGGTGGTGGTGGTTACGGGACCGATTGCGGCGAGGGCTAAGGCGACAGGATGGACGAAGGCGCGGACGGACGCAGGTTGAGATCTCTGGTCTCCCACCCTTCCGCGATGAGGCTGCGGAAGGATGGGGCACCCGGCATCGGGAGAGTTCACTTTCTGGCTGGTTGGCCGGGAGGGTTCAGAATTTGGTGCCGTTGCTGTAGTCGGCGGTGACGGCAGTATGGACGCCGTCCATGCAGGTTGGATCGCTAAAGATGAGGCCGAGTTCGCGGTTGTCGTTGAGCGAATCGGTGGAGAAGTTCTCACTGCCTACGAAGAGACTGGCCTGGGGCGTGCCGTAGTCGGCGAGGACGGTCTTGGCGTGGATGTAGTAGCCGGTTTTGGAGCTGAAGATGGCGATTGTGGCGCCGGCAGCCTTGAGGGTGTTGAGGACGGAGGAGTACTTGCCGCCCAGGTTCTCCTGGACCAGGGTGACGGCGACGCCGCGCCTGAGGGCCGCTTCGACGAGGGTCTGGATGCCGGTGTCGGCGAACTCTTCCTGGGAGATGAGGAGGGATTCGGTTGCGCCTTCGATGAGGGCGGTGAGGGCGGCGCGGGAGTTGGTGGGGCTCCAGACGAGGTTGTCGCCGATGGGCGGGATGATGGCGGCGTTGGTGAAGTCGGCGCTGAAGGTGGTCTCGATGGCGGCGACGTCGGCGGGGTCGGTGGTGATTACGGCGAAGTCCCGGGTGGTGGCGTAATCCTCGGGGGTGAGGTTGAGGGTCATGATGGCCGAGGTGGCGGAGTCGATGGTGATGGTCTTCTGGTGGGTGCAGGCGTAGGCGGGGTTGGCCCAGTGGACCCCGACGTTGCCGGCGGCGAGGGTGTTGTAGGCGGCGGTGTTGTTTGCTTTCTCGTTGTTCTGGTCGAGGATGACGCGGACGGCGAGGCCGTTGGCTGCCGCAGTGGTGAGGATCGTTGTGACCTGGGTGTCGGAGAGCTCGTACATGGTCATGTCGATGGATGTCTTCGCCGAGGAGAGCAGGTCATAAATGGGCTGGAGACCCTGATCGGGCTCGGTGAGGAGGGTGTAGGTGGCGGAGCCGGGCGTGGGGGCAGGTGTGGGCGTAGGAGTTGGAGTTGGTGCAGGTGCTGGAGTTGGAGTGGGGGTCGGAGTGGGTGTAGGAGCAGGAGTCGGCGTGGGCGTGGGAGCAGGTGTGGGCGTCGGGGCAGGTGTGGGCGTAGGAGTTGGTGCAGGCGCTGGAGTTGGAGTGGGGGTCGGAGTGGGCGTAGGAGCAGGAGTTGGAGTCGGAGTGGGCGCAGGCGGGGCCGGGGTGGGATGGTGTTTTTTGTGTTTGCGTTCTGCGGGATGATGGATCACTTCGGGTTCCATGATTTTCTCCTTTGAAGAAGCCGATGGGGGTTCAGGTTCTGCCGGGATGCATGGAGAGGGCCGGCTGGGGAAGGGTGGACGGAGCGGATTCCTGAGGCCTGGACTGCGCACGGCTGCGTCCTCGTGCGGTCGTGGTGATTGTAGCTGCATGGGTGATTGCTTGCGGAGGGAAAATTATGAAATTTGGACGGTCGCGGCGGAGATCCGGGCCGAGGTCGGGCTCGGCGAGAAGCATACCTCAGGGGCCCATCGATCTTGCTGTGTTTATGCACGGGCTAAAGAGGCTGCGGAAAGACTTGGGATTTCGTGCGAAATCGGCGAAAAGCGTCCCTCCGGGGATAAATGGGTGGGTTGAAACCCACCCCTACCAGCCCGCGTTGATCCTGTTGGCTTTATGCGGGGGTTGAAACCCCCGCCTCCCTCCGGATCGAGTCTTTCCGCAGCCTGTAAAGCCCGTACCCTTCAACGAGAAGCAACCGCAGGTCCCCTTCGGCGATGCTCAGGGCAGGCTTTCGACTTCGCTGCGCTTCGCTCAGGATGACAAATCTATTGGGCGGCCTAGGAAGACAGAATTGTTGAGCGGTCGAGCGAAGTTATCCCTATGAAACCGGCCCGCTTCTCGAAGTGAGGAGCGGGCCGGTTTGCTGCTCGTTTTGGGCGAGACGACGGGAGCTATTAGGCCTTGGCGGTGGTGAGGGCGCCGAGGTCGGCGGCCAGTTTTTCGGTGGAGAAGGCTTCGATGATGTCGCCTTCCTTGAGGTCGGTGAAGCCGCCGAGGCCGATGCCGCATTCCATGCCGTTGGTGACTTCGCGGGCGTCGTCCTTGAAGCGCTTGAGGGAGCCGATCTTGCCCTTGAAGAGCTGCTCGCCGCCGCGCATGACCTTGACCTCGGCATCGCGGCGAATGACGCCGTCCAGGACGCGGCAGCCGGCGATGGTGCCGACCTTGGGGATGCGGAAGACGTTGATGATTTCGGCGCGGCCGACGTAGTTCTCCTTGAAGGTGGGTTCGAGCAGGCCGAGCATGGCCAGGCGCATCTCGTCCTGCAACTCGTAGATGATGGAGTGGAGGCGAATCTGGACGTCTTCCTGCTGCGCCAGTTCGGCGGCCTTGCGCTCGGGGCGGACGCTGAAGCCGATGATGATGGCGTTCGAGGCCGCGGCCAGCAGGACGTCGCTCTCGGTGATGGAGCCGACGCCGGAGTGGATGACCTTGACGCGCACTTTCTCAGTGGACATGCGGACCAGGGAGTCGGCCAGGACTTCGACCGAGCCGGTGACGTCGCCCTTGATAATGAGGGCGAGGTCCTTGACGCCGGCGGTGCGAATCTGCTCGGCGAGGCCTTCGAGAGAGACGCGGGAGCTCTTGGCGAGCTGGGCGTCGCGCTCCTTCATCTTGCGGTACTGGGCGATGCCCTTGGCCTTGTCGCGGTCGGCGACGACGAGGAAGGTGTCTCCGGAGTCGGGCATGGCTTCGAGGCCGAGGACTTCGACGGGGGTGGATGGGCCGGCTTCTTCGAGGGGGCGTCCGCGGTCGTCGAACATGGCGCGGACCTTGCCGAAGGTGTTGCCGACGATGTAGCTGTCGTTGAGGTGCAGGGTTCCGTCCTGGACGAGGACGGTGGCGACGGCGCCGCGGCCCCGGTCGAGCTTGGCTTCGATGACCGAGCCGACGGCCTTGCGGCCGGGGGTCGCTTTGGGCGCGCGAATGTCGGAGACCAGGCAGATCATTTCGAGAAGCAGGTCGAGGTTGATGCGCTTCTTGGCGGAGACTTCGACGAAGACAGTGCCTTCGCCGCCGACGGCCCACTCTTCGGGGATGAGACCGCGGTCGGCGAGCTGCTTCTTGACGCGCTCGGGGTTGGCTTCGGGCTTGTCGATCTTGTTGACGGCGACGATGATGGGCACGTTGGCGGCCTTGGCGTGGTCGATGGCCTCAAGGGTCTGAGGCATGACGCCGTCGTCGGCGGCGACCACGATGACCACAATGTCAGTGACCTTGGCGCCGCGGGCTCTCATGCGGGTGAAGGCTTCGTGGCCGGGGGTGTCGAGGAAGACGATCTCGCGGCCGGATGCCGGCGAGCCTTCCTTGGCAAACTTCACCTTGTAGGCGCCGATGTGCTGGGTGATGCCGCCGGCCTCGCCTTCGGCCACGTGCGTCAGGCGGATGGCGTCGAGCAGGGAGGTCTTGCCGTGATCGACGTGGCCCATGACGGTGACGACGGGGGAACGGGGGACTTCGAGCTCGCCGGTGTTATCGGCTTCGAGGACCTCTTCGATGGCCTGGTTGGCGATCTCTTCTTCGTAGCTGATGACGTTGGCGGCGGCGCCGAATTTGGCGGCGACGTCCTTGACCATTTCGGCGTCGAGGGACTGGTTGACGGTGACGAAGACGCCGCTCATCAGGAGCGTGGCGATCAGGTCCTTGGCGCGGACGTCGAGCTTTTCGGCCAGGTCCTTGACGCTGATGCCCTCGGTGACAGTGATTTCGCGGGTGATGGGCAGCGGCTCTCCGCCATATTGCACCCCGCCGTAACGCGGCGGCGGCACAAAGCCCTTCATCGGGCCTTCCTTGGTCTTGGGGTACTGCGGGCGTCCGCCGCGGCCTCTGCTGGGCGCCGCACGCTGGGGGCGGGGCGCTTCGCCGGTTGGCGGAGCGCCGCCGGGCCCGGGACGCGCGCCGCCGAAGCCACCGGGACGGGCTGCGCCAAAGCCGGGCCGTGCGCCGAAACCGGGACGCGCGCCGGGAGCACCAGGACCGCCAGGGCCGGCGGGTCCGGCGTAGCCGCCAGGGGTGGTGCGGGTGGGATGCTTGGGGCGCGGTCCGCCGAGGATTTGGCCGGGCGCCACAGAGGCTCCCGAGGTGCGTTGCGGATAACTGCCGGGCCCGCCGGAGGGGCGGCGGTCGAAGATCGGCTTGCCGCGCTGAATGCCGGCGCCGGCGGCCTGGTTTCCGGTGCCGGCCGCGGGAACGGATGCATCGACGATGGGCGCCTTGTAGACGGGACGGGGCCCGGTCTGGGGCATGACCATGCGGCGTGGGGGCGTCGCGGGGGTGGGCGCCGCAGTTTTCGCGTGGCCCTTGACGCGATGCGCGGGAGGGACTGCGAGCTCTGGTTCGAGGAGATCGATGGGGGCTGAAACTTGAGTTTCCTTAATGACTTCCAGGGCTTC
The DNA here is from genome assembly GCA_049509995.1 of Occallatibacter sp. GTDB lineage: Bacteria > Acidobacteriota > Terriglobia > Terriglobales > Acidobacteriaceae > Telmatobacter. The sequence goes on from JBEKZJ010000004.1 coordinate 59,347, forward strand.
GAAGTCGGGCTGAGCGGCAATTGCAGGGGGCTCGGCCGCAACGGCGGAGGGAGCAGGCGCAGCCGCGACAGCCTCAACGGCTGCGACCACAAGCGGGGCGACGGGCGGTTCGGCCACAGCTTCTGCGGGAGCCACAACAGGCGGGGCCGGCGGCGGTTTGACCGCGGCAGGCTTCTCAGCGGCACGAGGGTGCTCTTCGCGGGGAGCCTGGGGCACGGCAGGGGCGACCGGCGGCTTGACCACCACGGCGGCGGGCGGCGCCGCGACGACTGCCGGACGCGTGGCGGCGACAGCGCCCGCAGGCGCCTTGGCGACGACCGGGCCGGCGGGCGGACGGGAGGCAATGGCCGGCGGAGCCGGAGGAGGGGCGACGACGGGCGGCGCGGATCGCGGCTGGGGCACAATCCTGCGCGGTTCCGGGCGGGCCGGCGCGGCCGGAGGCGCGGCGGCGACTGGAGGCGCGGGGGGCACAGGGCGAGCCGGAGCGGGCGGCGCAGCGGGTGTGCGCACGGGCGCATGGGGCAGATGGCTGAGGCGCGCCTCTTGTTCTTCCTTCAGCTTGGCGGCCAAAACGGCCTTGAGCGCATCGCCGGGCTTGGATACATGGGAGAGATCGATTTTGGGGGTAATGGCCTGCGGGGCGCGCGAGGGCGCGGGACTCGGGTGGCCGCCGGAGCGCGATCCGCGCTCAAAATGCACGCGGACCTTCTCCGCCTCGTCCTCCTCCAGCGAACTGGAGTGGGTCTTGCCGGCGCCCAGGCCGAGTTCCGCCAAAATGTCAAGAATCTGGCGACTCTTGACTTCCATCTCGCGTGCGAGATCGTTGATACGAACCTTACTCATCCGCCTCTTTTCAAAATGTGCTACCCAAAGCCGTTAGTCGCTCATAGCTACCTCATGGCAATGGCTGCTCTTGGGAATTCCGTTATTGCCCGATGGGCCTTGAAGAGTGCGGCGCATGTTATGCGCCGTCCTCTTTGGCCGCCTGCTCGTCCGATGTTGCGCTTTCAGTTTGGTCCAATTCTGTGTCCAGCGTGTCTAAATCCTCTGCCACAGGAACGTCCTCTATGGCCAGTTCCGCCGCGGTGAGGCCTTCGGACTCTGCGTCGCCCTCTGCCTCCAGTTCAGCGCCGCCAAGGTTTTCGTCTTCCGCCTGGGCTGCCTGCACGCTTTCCGCTTCTTCCAGGACTTCGGCGGCATTCTCCGCTTCGGCTTCCGCATCGGCCTCGACTGCCGGCGCGATCTCAATCTCCGCCTCGCCGGATTCCTTAACAGCCGTTTCCACGGAAACGCCTTCGGCGTCTTCCGCAGCTTCGGCTTCGGCGTGCTCGGCGTCAATTGCATCGCCTTCGTCGGTTTCGGGCTCGTGGCCTTCTTCGCCCTCTTCAAAGTGGCCGAAGTAGTGGCGGACGGCGACGCTGATGCGTTCCAGCGTCTTTTCGCCGATGCCGGGGATTTCCTCGAGCTGCTCGGGGGTCATGTCGGCCAGGGTTTCGACGGTGGTGATGCCGGCGGCGACCAGTTTCTGGATGATGCCGTCGCCCAGCTCGGTGACCTGCTCGATGGGCGTGGAGGGACCGCCGGAGAGAGCCTGCATCTGCTGCTCGACCTCCTGGCGCTTCTCCTCTTCGCTCTTGATGTCGATCTTCCAGCCCAGCAGCTTCGCTGCCAGGCGGACGTTCTGGCCCTTCTTGCCGATGGCCAGAGAGAGCTGGGTGTCGTCGACGATGACTTCGAGCTGCTTGTCGGTGAGGTCGGAGATGGAAACGCGGCTGACCTTGGCCGGCTGCAAAGCCTTTTCAGCGAAGGTGGTGATCTCATCGCTGAATTCGATGATGTCGATTTTTTCGCCGCGCAGCTCGCGGATGATCGACTGGACGCGCATGCCCTTCATGCCTACGCAGGCGCCGACGGGGTCAACGTCCTTGTCGCGGCTCTGCACGGCGATCTTGGTGCGCTCGCCGGCCTCGCGGGCAATGGCGCGGATGACGACGGTGCTGTCGTAGATTTCAGGGACTTCGGACTGGAAGAGGTTCTGCACCAGCTCGGGGGCGGCGCGGGAGACGATGACCTGCGGGCCCTTGGCGGCGCGGTCCACCTTGAGCAGGACGACGCGGACGCGTTCGCCGATGGAGAACTGTTCGAGGCGGGACTGCTCGCGCCTGGGGCAGCGGGCTTCGGCCTTGCCGAGGTCGTAGATGATGTCCTGGCCCTCGATGCGCTTCACGGTGGCGTTGAGGACTTCCTTTTCGCGATGGGCGTATTCGTTGAAGACCGTGTCGCGCTCGGCTTCGCGGACCTTCTGGAAGATGACCTGCTTGGCCAGTTGCGCGGCGATACGGCCGAGGGGACTGGTGTCGCGATAGAGGCGAATCTCGCTGCCGACTTCGGCGCCAGGGGCGAGTTTGACGGCCTCTTCGAGCGTGATCTGGTTGAGCGGGTCCTCGATCGGCTCATCGTCGGCCACAACCGTTTTGTAGATGTAGGCCGTGATGGCGCCGGTCTCCTTGTTCAGCTCCCCGCGCATGTTTTCCTGGGTCTTGTAGAACTTGCGCGTGGCCAGGGCAATGGCCTCCTCGACGGCCCCGACAACGATCTCGGGTTCAATGCCCTTCTCGTGGCTGAGGAGCTCGATACTCTGATACAAAACGCTGCTGGCCATACTCTGCTTGCTCTCTTGTTTGTGGCTTGCGGCGGGGCCGATTGGGGCCCATGCCGGTTCGGTTGGGTTTCTGTTTCCGGACGCTTGCAGGTTCCGGGAGGAAGCTCAGATTTCGGGCACGAGTTGCGCTTTTTCGATGTTGCCGAGCGCAATCTCTACCGTGTCGACGCCGGTCTTCCTGGTCTTGCTGTTCTGCTTGACGGCGGCGAGATCCAGCGTGATGGTTTCATCTGTTCCGGAGCCGGCCACCAAACGTCCCTGCCAGTGCCGGTTGTTGCGAATGGGCTCAAAGGTCTGGATTTTGACCAGGCAGCCCAAAAACCGTTGAAAATCTTCCCGCCGGCTCAACTTGCGATCCAGGCCCGGCGAACTTGCTTCCAGCGTGTACTCGGCGCCGGGAACCAGGTCTTCCACGTCCAGCAGCACGCCAAAGTCGCGGCTGAAGGCGGCGCAATCATTATGTGTGATGCCGGAAAGCTGCTCGACAGTCAACGCGCCCTCGATCAGCCGTTCGGGAAGGCCTTCCGCGCCTGCCGCGATAGCCGCCTTGAGTTGGGCGCGTCCCGCGGCGTTTTTCTCGAGGAAGATGCGGAGGGTGCGCTCCTTTGCAGGACCGATGAACTCAAGGTCCACTACGTCCAGCCCATGGGATGCGGCCACCCTTGCCGCCGCTGCTCGAATTTCGTCCAGCTTGACTGCCATCGTTCCCACGCCGCTCGACGGCGGCTTTTTGCTCAAAAATTGGCCCAAATAAAAAGTGGGCTCTAAGCCCACTCATCTCTCCGCCAGCCGGCACCTGCACAGCAACCATGGCGGACAAATTCGTCTGCATAATTATCATACGGCGATTTGCGGGGAAATTCAATGGGAGAAAGGCGTAGATTGGCCTTTTCCCCTCAAGAAGAGCGCTCTTTCCTCCAACTTGATCGGAGGTTTCTGTCAGAACGTTCCCCCAAGTGCTTCTGGGCAAAGCACAGTCCGTCTGACCCGGTAAAATCGACACTATATGGAACCATCGAACGAAAACCCTGCCGTTGTCGAAACCATCCCCGGCACCATTCTCGACGGCAGCCGCTTTATCCGCGCCTGTCTCCGCCGCCCCGTCGACCGTACCCCCGTCTGGTTCCTGCGCCAGGCCGGCCGCTACATGCAGGAGTACCGCGACGTCCGCAAGCACCACACCCTGGTCGAAATCTGCAAGCGGCCCGATCTGGCCGCCGAGGTCACCATCACCGCCGCTGAAAAGCTCGGCGTGGACGCGGCCATCATCTTTGCCGACTTGCTGTTACCCCTCGAACCCATGGGCCTGCCTTTCGAGTTCCAGGCCGGCGAGGGCCCGGTCGTCCACCACCCAGTCCGCACCGCCGAGGGCGTCCGCGCCCTGCGCACCGACCGCGCCGGTGACCTGGCCTATGTGGCCCGCGCCATCCAGAAGGTAGCCACGCACTTTCGCGACCGCCTCGGCATCATCGGCTTCTGCGGCGCTCCCTACACCCTGGCCAGCTACATGATCGAGGGCGGCGGCTCCAAAAACTACATCCACACCAAGCAGATGATGTATCGCGACACCCTCTCCTGGCGCCTGCTCCTCGACAAGATCGTCAAGGTCCTCGAGCAGTATTGCCGCCTCCAGGTCCAGGCCGGCGCCGACGTCATCCAGATATTCGACAGTTGGGTGGGCTCGCTCGCCCTGGCCGACTATCGCGACTACGCCTTTGAAGCCTCCAAACGCCTGGTGCGCTCCGTCCAACTGATGGGCGTCCCCGTCATCTACTTCGGCGTCGAAACCGCCGGCCTGCTCGCCGAGATGGCCTCCACCGGCGCCGACGTGATCGGCCTCGACTGGCGTCAGCCCCTCGATGAAGGCTGGCGCGCCGTCGGTCACGGCCACGCCGTGCAGGGGAACCTCGATCCCATCACCCTCTTTGCGCCCCTTGAAGTCATCGAACTCCGCGTCAAGGAGATTCTGCGCGCCGCCAACGGCCGTCCCGGACACATCTTCAACCTCGGCCACGGCATCGTCCCCACCACCCCGGTCGAGAACGTCCAGGCCGTCGTCCGCATGGTCCGCGAGTTTCGCCTGGACAAAAATGCGGAGCCGGCCCATGGCTAAACAGGCCGTTCTCCTCCTCGCCCACGGAACCCCTGAGACCGTCGAGCAGATTCCCGAGTACCTGCGCAACGTGGTCAGCGGCCGTCCGCTGCCGCAAGCCTTGATCGAAGAGATTCAGCACCGCTACGCGCTCATCGGCCGCAGCCCGCTGACGGAGATCACCCTCGAACAAGGCCGCCTCGTAGAAACGGAACTGGCCCGGGCGGAACCGTCCGCCGATACTGCGCCGGTTCGCGTCTACGTCGGCATGCGCAACTGGCGTCCCTACATTCCCGATGTGGTCCGCCAAATGCGCGCCGATGGCGTCGAAGAGGCCGCGGTCCTTTGCATGGCGCCGCAGAACTCCCGCACCAGCGTAGGTCTCTACCGCCGTGCCGTCCAGGCTGAGGGTGGTGCGCTGCGCATCGACTTCACTGAGGGCTGGGCTCATCACCCGCTGCTGGTCGAAGCCTTTGCCGAGCGCCTTCGCCCCGCCTTGAGCAAGCTCGGCGCCGAGGCCGGCCACGCCGTGCCGGTGCTGTTTACGGCCCACAGCGTCCCCTGCCGCACCGTGCAGACTCCGTCCCCCGCCGAGGACCAACCTCGTCTCTGGGGTGGCCAGGGCGCCGACCCCTCCGCCCCCGACCCGTATGCTATTGAGGCCAAGCGCACCGCCGCCCTGGTCGCCCGGAGCGTCCCCGAAATTCCCCAGTGGTGGTTCGCCTTCCAGAGCCAGGGCGCCAGCGGCGGTCCGTGGATCGGCCCCACGGTCGAAAGCACCCTCGACGCCATTGCCGCCGCGGGCGTCGGGACCCTCATTCTCCAGCCCATCGGCTTTCTCTGCGACCACGTCGAAATTCTTTACGACGTGGATATTCTCTTTCGCGAATATGCCGTCAAACTTGGTGTCCGGCTGGAGCGGCCGGAATCGTTGAACGCCTCTCCCACCCTTGCCAGGGCAGTTGCGGATCTGGCGCGGCAGGGCCTGGCGCGGTTACGGGATTCGGCGCCCCGGTAAATGCCGGCCGCGCTCTCGATTGGGTTACTCCGGTGCCCCATCCGGGCGGAGTTTTTCTTCTTCTTCACCACTCCGGCCCGGTAAGATACCTGCTGGCGCGCCGCAGTTCAAACCTCGTTTTCCTGGTGGTAGGTGGCAAATGTGAGTCTCTTCGGATAAAATCCTATGGACCACATCTGACCTTCCAATTCAGTGGTTTAGAGAAGATGCAGCGGGGTGCGAGGATTGCCGTCCAGAAGTTTATCGAAATCTGTTGGAGAGGAAGCCGAAATGCATTGTACGAAATGCGGGGCCGGTATGCGGCGGGTTTCTCGCCGTGGTTTCCTGCAACAAAAGGTCTATCCCGTGTTCGGATACTATCCCTGGGAATGTCCCGTCTGCAGAAAAGTGACCATGCTCAGAAAGCAGCACCAGCGAAGGTCGCACCGCAGCCAGGAATCGAACGCCAATTAGAATCCTCCCCGCCCGGCACGCTCTCCCCCAAAGAACCGGAATGCGCCCCCCGGCAAGGGCGCACTGACCCGTGCCGCGGGCTCATCGTTCCGCTCCCGATCTCTTGATGCACGCGTTCCCGGCGAACCTCCCCATCCCGAAGCTAGGACCGGAAGAAGTTCCTCGCCAAAAACAGCACGTTCGCCGGCCGTTCGGCCAGCCGCCGCATGAAGTAGGGGTACCACTCGCGGCCAAAGGGCACGTAAACCCGCACGTTGTAGCCTTCGCGGACCAGGGTGCGCTGCAATTCGCGCCGCACTCCGTAGAGCATCTGAAACTCGAACCGGCTCCGCTCGATCCCGTGCTGGCCGGCAAACCCCTTTATCGCCGCGATCATGGCATCGTCGTGCGTGGCCAGGGCGTGATAGACGGGGCTCTCCAGCAGCATCTTGCTCAGCCGGATGAAGTTGTTGTCCACATCGGCCTTGCTTGGAAAAGCCACGTCGGCCGGCTCGTTGTACGCGCCTTTGCACAGCCGCACCCGGATGCCGTCGGCCAGCAGTTGTTCTATATCCGCCTGCGACCGGTAAAGGTAGCTCTGGATCACGATTCCGATGGCCCCGCGCAGGTCCGGACGCTTATGCAGCCGGCAAACGATGTCCAGCGTCACCTGGGTCAGGGACGAGTCCTCCATATCGATGCGGACAAAGTTGCCCGTCGCGCCGGCGTGCTCGGCCAGGCTCTGGGCAATCTTCTCCGCCAGCTCCGGTGATAGTTCCAGCCCCATCTGCGTCAGCTTCACGCTGATGTTGGCGTTCAGCTTGTGCGCGCCAATCCAGTCCAGCAACTGGTGGTAGATATCGGCGGCGCTATGCGCCTCTGCCTCTGAGCTGACGCTCTCGCCCAGCGAGTCCAGGGTCACGGCCATGCCCTGGCGGTTCAAAGCTTCGGCCACGCGCAGCGCGTCGCCGATTTCCATCCCCGCCACGAACCGGGAACTCATCCGCCGGCCAAAGCGGGAGCGCTCGCAAAAGCGGCGCAATAAACGATTCTTGGAGAGCGCAATGAAGGTCGAACGTAAAACAGGCATTTCACGGTCCTGCCGGCCAGAACCCTGCCTGGGGCTCCCCTGCCGTGCACATCAATTCTCGCACAACCCAGTGGCCCCTCCTGCACCGATTGGGCCTCACGAAGCGGACGCGACCGGGGCAGGGAAATCCGTCTATTCGCCCACCGGCCAGCGATAATGTCCCGCCGCCCGGCACGCGCAATCCGCCCTATTTCACCTCCCACACCGTGCTGCCGTGAGCCGGCAAGGTCACACTCACCTCTTTTGATTCCTTGCCGGTGGTTTCCGTAAATACATCCTCGGCCTGATGCTTATTTCCGGCAAGCCCAAGCTGATTCCAGGTCGTGCGCAGCGTAACCGGTGCGTCCCCGAGGTTGAAAAAGGCAAAATACTCGGCGTAACCTCGTGTGCCCGCTTCATTGATCGTTGCCCGCCACACCCTGGCGTTTTCAAATCCCGCCCCCAGGCTCGCGGCGTCGACCGGTCGGCTGAACGACGATGCCTGGTCGATGAAGAGGAGCGTCTGGTTGGTAATCAGCGACCGCGTAAAATCATCCAGCCGCGTCAGATTCGCCCCCAGGATCAGCGGCGCCCGCGCCATCGCCCACAGCGTGAACTCCGTCCGCTGCTCGTCTTTGGTCTCCCGCGACTGCCGCGGCTCGCCCCATCCCGGATGCGGCCCCAGCCAGCCCCACGGCAGCATGTCGTCGTCCGGCCAGTTGCCCGGCTTCACATAGGGAACCCACTTCGCCAGCCGGTCGAACGCATCCCGCACCCCAAACGGAAACTCCCCCGCCCCCGGCTTGTGCTCCGCCGTCCACACGTCCCAGTGGTCGTCGGTGATGCGCCACATCTGCGCATATTCGGCCACTTCATCCCCGTGCTCCACCGCCGTCGGCCCCGGCGACAGGCTCAGCACCATGGGCCGCCCCGCATTCCGGATCGCCTGCGCAATCTGCCGTATCTCCGTCGGCCGGTAGGGATGGTCGCTGATGCAGTCCACCTTGATGAAGTCCAGCCCCCACCCGGCATACTTCTTCAACATGGAATCGTAGTAAGCCTGCCCCGCCGCGTTGTCGGCGACGCCCCAGTTCCCCTCATCCCACGGGCAGGGCGAACTTTTGTCGGCCGCGTCCACGGCGTGAAAGTTGGTCCCCGCAATGGGCAGGTTCTCGTTCACCACCTGGCGGGGAATCCCCCGCACAATATGAATCCCGAACTTCAACCCCTTGGCATGAACCCAGTCGGCCAGCGGCTTGAACCCCGCCCCACCCGCCGAGGATGGAAACCGGCTCACAGCAGGAATCAGAATCCCGTTCCCGTCCCACACATACTTCCGCGTCTCCACCTTGTCGGCGAAGGGATTCTCCATATACCACCCCTCGTCGATCACCGCATACTCCCACCCATACCGCCGCAATCCGGCCAGCACCGTGGCGTTGGCCTTGTAGTCCGTCTCATCGATGGTCAGCCCATACGCATCCCAGCTATTCCATCCCAGCGGCGGCGTCGGAGCCACCTGGTTTTGGCCCCGTGCGGGCAATCGGGTGGCGGCAACGAGGACGGCGGCAATGATAGCGGCAAACAAAACACTGCGGTGGCTCATGCGGAAACGTATACCACAACCGCCGCGGTCATCGCACAGCGATCGTCTTGCAAGATCCTTTCCCACAGGGAAGTTCACCCTTCGCTCCATGCCAATCCATCTGCGCCGCAAGTGCCTTCCATTCCAGGGCGCTGGAGCCGCTCATGCGGTTCCTCGTCTCGGCGGTCACTCGGATCTCCGGCAACGCCGGACCCGATTCCCGCCGAAAGCAGCCGTTCCGCAACGCAGGTGTCCCTTGACGCAAACATGGCTCTGCGCTTCTTCAGTACAAAAGCGATCGTGTAATATGCCCCCTGAAACGATCGCGTGCCACTCACCGAATTATTTCCTTGACAAGAACTCTATACTTGTTTACTCTATGCCTGTAGCAAAAGAGCCTATGACAGAAACTGCCACTCGCGATCTATTTCCCGGCGCACTCGAAATGATGATCCTCGAGTCGCTTCGCCGCCAGCCGGCCCACGGTTACGCGCTTGTCCAGCACATAAAGCAGCGATCCAATAACCTGCTCCAGGTTGAAGAGGGTTCGCTCTATCCGGCGCTCCAAAGGCTGCTCAAAGCAAAGCTGGTCAAGGCCGAGTGGGGCGTCTCATCCACCCATCGCCGCGTCAGAACCTACCACATCACCGCTTTGGGTCTGCGCCATCTTGAACAGCAGATTTCCAGCTTTGAGCGCATGTTCGAAGGCATAACTCTAGTCCTCAATCCGGCCAAATCCCCAGCCAGCTAAGAGGAGTTTTTTGAATGAACTGGATCTCGCGCATCTTCCGCCGCTACAAGCTCTACGACGATCTCTCCGAGGAAATCCGCCTGCACATTGAAGAGCGCGCGGAGCAGTTGATGGGCGAAGGCATGAGCCCTGAGGAAGCCGAACAGGAAGCTCGTCGAGCCTTCGGCAACCGAACCCTGCTTGAAGAGCGCAGCCGTGAAGTGTGGCAGTGGCCCACGCTGGAATCGATCTGGGCCGATGTGCGCTTCACGCTGCGCCAGTTGCGGCGTTCGCCCGGGTTCACAATTGCCGCTGTTTTGACGCTGGCCTTGGCAATTGGCGCCAACGCCGTGGTCTTCGGCGTATTGAATGCGCTGATCCTGCGGCCGCTGAATGTGCCCCACGAGCAAAGTCTCTACACCATCGAGCGGGGCGGCTATAAGGACCAGGCTACGTCGTATCCCGACTATCTGGACCTGCGCGATCGCAACCGCACCTTCGATGGCTTGACCGCTTATATCCTCGTTCCTGTGGGGCTGGACACGGGCAGGAATCCATCTCAGGCCTGGGGTTACGAGGTAACTGGGAATTACTTCGACGCATTGGACATTCAGCCGTATCTTGGCCGCTTCTTCCACGGCGCCGATGAACATGGCCCGAACAGCGCTCCGTATCTGGTACTCTCCTACGCATATTGGCACAGCCATTTTCAGGACGATCGCGGGGTGGTGGGCCGTGTCGTTCAGGTGAACAAGCATCCTTTCACCATCCTCGGCGTAGCGCCGCCTGAGTTCCGCGGGACTTTGTTGTTTTTCTCCGCCGACTTGTGGGTGCCGATGGTTAACCAGGAACAGGTGCAGGGGCTGCGTGTCCTGAACGACCGCGGCCAGCGCGACATTTTCATGGTCCTGGGGCATGTGAAGGCGGGCGTCACCCCGGCGCAGGCCATCGCCGATCTGAACTCGGTTGGCTCGTACCTCGAGAAGACTTATCCCAAGGACGATGCCTATATGACCTATTCCCTGGCGCGTCCAAGTCTTGCCGGCGATATGCTGGGGCCCCTGGTGAAGGGCTTCATGACGGGGCTGATGCTGCTGTCGGGGTTGATCCTGCTGGCCGCTTGCGCCAACCTGGGCAGCCTGTTTGCCGCGCGCGCCGCCGACCGTTCCCGGGAAGTTGCCCTGCGCCTCGCGCTTGGATCGAGCCGCAAACGCATTTTGCGCGCACTGTTTACCGAAGCCGTTCTGATTTCACTCGCCGGCGGCGCCGTGGGACTGCTGGGCAGCATTGCGCTGTTGCGTGAGCTCAGGGCATGGCAGCCAGTTCCGCAATATCCCCTTTTTCTGCCTGTGACCCCGGACGCAAAGGTCTATTTGGTCGCTCTGCTGTTGGCTTTAGTCAGTGGATTCCTATTCGGCGCGGTCCCGGTGAGGCAGATACTCCGAACCAATCCATACGAGGTGGTCAAGGCTGGATCGACCGGCATCATCGCGGGCGCTGCCCGACGGCGCATTACACTCCGGGACGTCCTTGTTGTCGTGCAGATTGCCATCTGTGCCGTGCTGGTGACTTCTTCCCTGGTTGCCGTGCGCGGGCTGGTGCGCTCAATGAACAGCAACTTCGGATTTGACCCGCGGAACGCAATGCTGGTCGATACAGCTCTGAGCATGTCCGGCTACAGCGGCGACAGAGTGCCTGCCATGCAGAGGCGCATGATCGATGCGCTCGAGAAGATTCCGGGCGTAAAGTCTGTGGGTTACATCAGTCAGATTCCCCTGGGAGGGGGCGGATCAACCTCGGATGTCTTCACCGACCAAACGACGGACTTGAGGACATCGAATGCCGCCGCCACCGTCCAGGTGTTCAAAATATCTCCCGAATACTTCCATGCGGCGGACACATCCCTGTTGACCGGCCGGAGTCTCTCATGGCAAGACGATCAAAACACGCCACGCGTGGCCGTGGTGAACGCGTTGTTTGCGCGCCGGATCTTCGGCTCGGTCACCAACGCGGTGGGCAGATATTACAAGATGGAGGATGGAACGCGCGTGCAAGTGGCGGGTGTCGTGGAAGACGGAAAATATTATCAACTCACCGAAGATCCGCGGCCGGCGATGTTTCTCCCGTTCCTTCAATCGCCCACCAGCTTGACATGCCTGGTGGTGCGCTCCAACCGCGATCCGCAGCAACTGGCGCCGGCCATCAGGAGTGCGCTGCAGGACCTGGATACCAGCCTGCCGCTTAACATCCAAACCTGGACCCAGGGACTGGACATCGCTCTATTCCCTTCGCATGTGGCGACGATGTCGCTGGGTGTGCTGGGCCTGATGGGCGCCATGCTGTCTATAACAGGCATCTTTGGATTGGCCGCGTACACGGTCAGCAAGCGGCTGCGGGAGCTGGGAATTCGTATTGCCCTGGGCGCAAAACGCAAGGAAGTGTTGCAGGCAGCGTTGGGACGGCCCTTGAAATTGCTGGCTTTTGGCTCGGCGGCAGGACTGATTCTCGGAATTCTGGCGACACGTGTGCTGGCTTACATTGTGTATCAGGCCAATCCCCGCGATCCGCTGGTATTGGCCGGCGTTGTTGTCGCGATGCTGCTGCTGGGGCTCGTGGCCACCTGGATTCCGGCACAGCGCGCACTGTCGGTAGATCCTTTGATTCTGCTGCGCGAGGAGTGAATTGGCTTTATTGCAACATCTGCAGCGCATTCAGCGCGTTGCAACTCACCTCCGGTAAGGCTTTGCAGGAGGTCTCGGAATCGGAGCCCCGCCCCCCGAAAAGCGGCCCCTGACCAGCCGGGCGCGATGAGCGGACTTTGCCACGGGGGCGGCTGATCGCTGACCCCTGACACGTCGCTACGCTTCGGGGCGGGGTGCTCATCAGCCGACTAAGAAGCGCGTCGAATTTGTCCTTGTCAACCTTCATATTTTTTCCTCATCGACCCCTCTATCTCAGAAAGCAGCGATATGTGATCTTCAGTCGGCAGAGGCGCTTCACTATAGTAAATATTCTCTTCGAAAAGACTCAGCGCGCGGTGCTCGATAGTG
>JBEKZJ010000040.1:0-36766 GCA_049509995.1 Occallatibacter sp.
AAGCACAACCCGAAGATTGTCTTCCGTTCGTTCGACTCCATCGACAACGCCCCGGAAGAGCGGGAGCGGGGCATTACCATCGCCACGGCGCACGTGGAGTACGAGACCGCCAAGCGCCACTATGCGCACGTGGACTGCCCTGGACACGCCGATTACATCAAGAACATGATTACCGGGGCGGCGCAGATGGACGGGGCGATTCTGGTGGTGGCGGCGACCGACGGTCCGATGCCGCAGACCAAGGAGCACGTGCTTTTGGCGCGGCAGGTGGGCGTGCCCTGCATCGTGGTCTTCCTGAACAAGTGCGACGCGGTGGAGGACGAAGAGCTGGTCGAGCTGGTGGAGATGGAAGTGCGGGATCTGCTGAACAAGTACCAGTTCCCCGGCGACGATGTGCCCGTGATTCGCGGCTCGGCGCTGGGCGCGTTGAACGGGGAGCCGCAGTGGGAAGCCAAGGTCGAGGAGTTGATGGAGGCGGTGGACAACTACGTTCCGCGGCCGGACCGGGCTGTCGACAAGCCGTTTCTGATGCCGATCGAGGATATTTTCTCGATTTCCGGCCGCGGGACGGTGGTGACGGGGCGCATCGAGCGGGGCAAGGTGAAGGTGGGCGAGGACGTGGAGATCGTGGGCTTCCGCGAGACGCGCAAGACGGTTTGCACGGGCGTGGAGATGTTCAAGAAGCAGTTGGACGAGGGCATGGCGGGAGACAACGCCGGGATCCTGTTGCGCGGCATTCCGAAGGAAGACGTGGAGCGGGGGATGGTGCTGGCCAAGCCGGGGTCGATCACGCCGCACACGGTGTTCAAGGGCGAAGTGTACGTGCTGAGCAAGGAAGAGGGCGGCCGTCACACGCCGTTCTTCAAGGGGTACCGTCCGCAGTTCTACTTCCGCACCACGGACGTGACGGGCGTGGCGGAGCTGCCGGAGGGCGTGGAGATGGTGATGCCGGGCGACAACGTGCAGTTGCAGGTGGAGCTGATTACGCCGGTGGCTTTGGAAAAGGGGCTCCGGTTTGCGATCCGCGAGGGCGGGCGCACGGTGGGCGCGGGAACGATCTCGGAGATTCTGAAGTAACAGGGAACAGGGAACAGGGAACAGGGAACAGGGAACAGGGAACAGGGAACAGGGAACAGGGAACAGGGAACAGGGAACAGGGAACAGGGAACAGGGAACAGTTGTCAGTTATCGCGGACGGGGAGCTTTCGGGCTCTCCCTTCGCGGGGAAGATGGACAAGCATGGTAGGACAGAGGATTCGCATCCGGCTGAAGGCATACGATTATCGCGTGCTGGACACCTCGACCGGCGAGATTGTGGAGACGGCCAAGCGCACCGGAGCAACGGTGGCGGGGCCGATTCCCTTGCCGACGATCAAGAACAAATACTGCGTGCTGCGTTCGCCGCACGTGGACAAGAAGTCGCGCGAGGCGTTCGAGATTCGCACGCACAAGCGGCTGATCGACATTCTCGAGCCGACGCAGCAGACGGTGGACGCGCTGATGAAGCTCGACCTGCCGGCGGGCGTCGATGTGGAGATCAAGGCGTTTGAAAAATAGCTTTCAGCCGTCAGCTTTCAGCTCTCAGCTCGATTGAGGTGGAACCGGCGGCAGTGGCGGAGCAAAGTCTAAGAATACGGTGAGTTGAAATTCCTGCACATTGGCAGGGATTTAGCTGAAGGCTGAGAGCTGATAGCTGAAAGCTCACAACAATTCCGGCAGTGCGACGGAGTCAACATCGCATGATGAGGTGAGGAAGACATGGCAGTTACGGGAATTGTGGGCAAGAAGATCGGCATGACGCAGGTCTTCGACGAGAAGGGCGACGTGCACCCGATCACGGTGCTGCAGGCGGGCCCGTGCGTGATTACGCAGTTGAAGACGCTGGCCAAGGACGGGTACGAGGCGGCACAGATTGGCCTCGTGGAGTTCGTCAAGACGAAGAATGTGACCCAGCCGCAGGCGGGCCACTTCGCCAAGACCGAAGCGCCGCCGGTGAAAGTCATCAAGGAAGTGGATCTTGAGGTTGACGCGGAGGGCGTTGTGGCCACCAAGGCCGGCGACCGCGTGCTGGTGGACATCTTCTCCGCAGCCAGGTTCGTGGACGTGATAGGGACCTCAAAGGGCAGAGGCTTTGCCGGCGTGGTGCGCCGCCACGGTTTCGCCGGCGGGCCCAAGTCTCATGGTCATATGTTCCAGGTGCAGGGTTCGATCGGCGCCTCCAGCTTTCCGTCGCGCGTGTTTCCCGGACAGCGCATGCCCGGCCACATGGGCGCCGAGCAGGTGACGGTGCGCAATCTGCGCATCCGGGGCATCGACGTTGAAGAGAATTTGTTGATGGTTGAGGGCGCGGTGCCTGGATCGCGCGAAGGCTATGTGCTGATCTCGAAGGCCAAGAATCCGCCGCGGGAACGCCGTGGCTTTGCCGGATCCGGCACGGTCGATCCTCTGAAGGCCTCGAAGAAGGCACAGACGAAGAGGAAGTAGTTTTTAGCTTTCAGCTCTCAGCTTTCAGTTTGTTTGTTGCGAGAGCCAAAATGATTGCTTCACGGATAGAAGAGCTGAAAGCTGAAAGCTGACGGCTAAGAGCTCGCAGGAAGAAGACGATGGCAAACGTGGATGTACTGAATTTGAACGGTGAGAAGGTGGGCTCGATGGAGCTGGCGGACGCGCTTTTTGCGCCCGACCAGGTGAACGAGGCTTTGCTGTGGGAGGCGGTGAAGCAATACCGCGCTTCGCTGCGCCAGGGCACGGCAGCCACCAAGAGCCGCACCGAGGTAGCCGGTTCCGGCAAAAAGCTGTGGAAGCAGAAGGGCACGGGCCGGGCGCGCATCGGTTCGGTTCGCTCGCCACTGTGGCGCCATGGCTACACGGTGCATGGACCGCAGCCGCGCAGCTACGAGTACGCGTTTCCGCGCAAGAAGCTGCTGGGCGCGCTGCGCTCGGCGCTGGCTTCGAAGCTGGCGGACGGCAAGCTGACGGTGGTGGATACGCTGGAGTTGAAGGAAGCCAAGACCAAGGCCTACCGCGCGGCGCTGGACAAGCTGGACGTGACGCGCACGGCGCTGCTGGTGGAGAACGGCAAGACGCTGACCCAGGCGCTGCTGTTGGGCGCGCGTAACCTGGCCGGCGTGGAGCTGGTGCTGAACAACGAGGTGCACCCCTACGATCTGCTGCGTTATGAGCGGGCCATTTTCTCGAAGGCCGCCTTCGAACAACTGGTCGAGATGCTTGAGAAGAATGCGTCGAAGCGCAAGGTCGCCGCGGCGACCAAGCTCGCGGCGCATGCGGAGGTGGCGTAATGCCGACTCTTTATACCGTGATTCGCCGCCCGCTGATTACCGAAAAGGGGTTGGGCGTGAAAGAGACCGAGGGGACGCTGGTATTCGACGTCGCCCCCGAGGCCACCAAGACCGAGGTCAAGCAGGCGGTGGAGACACTCTTCAAGGTGAAGGTGGCCGCGGTCCGCACCGCTAACGTGGTTGGCAAGGAACGGCGCCGCGGCAAGTACGCGGGCTTCCGCCCGGACTGGAAGAAGGCATACGTCCGGCTGAAGGCCGGCCAGAAGCTGCCGGAGTACGTGAGCAACCTGTAAGTGCAGGGACTAAGGGACTAAGGGACTAGGGACTTAGGGACTAGTTTCCAGCTCATCGGGCAACTCGAGAGAAGTGAATATCGGAGCTTGCGATGAACGAAGGCTCCGGAGAAGCGAAGAGGGCGACGGATCGCAAGATTCGGCGCTTTTAGGACAAAGACGATGGCAATCAAGACATACAGACCGGTAACGTCGACGTTGCGCTTCCAGACCACGCTGGTCAACGACGACCTGACGACGGACACGCCGCACAAGCCGCTGCTGGCGGTCAAGCAGCGCACGGGCGGACGCCGCAACGTGGGTGACCTGACCATCCGCCACCAGGGCGGCGGCCACAAGCAGAAGCTGCGCCTGATCGACTTCAAGCGCGAAAAGTATGGGGTGCCGGGGCGGGTGGCGACGATCGAGTACGATCCCAATCGCTCGGCGCGCATTGCGCTGGTGCACTACGCCGACGGCGAGAAGCGCTACATTCTGCAGCCGGTCGGCCTGAAGGTGGGCGCCACGGTGACCTCGGGTCCGGAAGCGGACATTTTGATAGGGAACGCGCTGCCGCTCAAGAACATTCCCTCGGGCACCACGGTGCACGCCATCGAGTTGCGGCCGGGCAAGGGCGCGCAGATGGCGCGTTCAGCGGGAACGCAGGCGCAACTGGTGGCCAAAGAGGGCGATTACGCGCTGCTCAAGCTGCCTTCGGGCGAGACCCGCAAGGTGCTGGCCGAGTGCATGGCGACCATTGGCCAGGTGGGGAACACGGACCATGAGAATGTGACTATCGGCAAGGCGGGGCGCAACCGCTGGAAGGGCATTCGCCCGGCCAACCGCGGCGTGACCATGAACCCTGTGGATCACCCGCACGGCGGCGGCGAAGGCAAGACTTCGGGCGGCCGTCATCCGGTAACCCCGTGGGGCCAGCCGACGCGCGGCTACAAGACGCGCAACAACAAGCGGACTGATGCGTTCATCGTCAGCCGCCGGGCGAAGTAGAGGGAGATTTATGGCACGTTCGACAAAGAAGGGCCCGTTCGTGGATGCGCACCTGACCGTGAAGATCGGGGTGCTGAACCAGGCGAACGACAAGAAAGTGGTCAAGACGTGGTCGCGGCGGTCGACCATCTTTCCCGAGTTTGTGGGCCACACGATCGCTGTCCACAACGGCAAGAAGTTCGTTCCGGTGTACGTGACCGAGAACATGGTGGGACACAAGCTGGGCGAGTTTGCACCGACGCGCATGTTCAAGGGACACACCGGTGGGAGCAGCAAGTCCGCCGAGGCCGGGGCCAAGCCGCGGTAAGAGACAGGGACTAGGGACCGGGGACTAGGGACTGCAAGGCAGAACCAGCCGCTGGCGGAGTTTGAGGAAGGCAAAGCAATGGCAGTCGAGACAAAGGAATACCGGGCCGAGGCAAAGTTCCAGCGCGTGTCGCCGCAAAAGGCGCGGCTGGTGCTGGATCTGATCAAGGGCCGGGGGGTCGAGGAGGCGCTGACGACAGCGGCCTTCACCAAGAAGCGCATCGCCCCGGTGATTCACAAGCTGTTGACCTCGGCGGTGGACAACGCCAAGTATGTGTCGGGCGAACAGGGCACCGATCTGGACGTGGACAACCTGTACGTCAAGACGGCTCTGGCCAACGACGGGCCGCGCATGAAGCGCATCCGGCCGGCGCCGATGGGACGGGCCTTCCGCTACCAGCGCAGGCTGACGCACATTGTGCTTTCAGTGGCCGAGCGCGAGACCGCGGCGGGCCTGGTGACCAAGGTGGAGGAGCCGAAGGCGGCGGCCAAGGCAACCAAGGCGAAGGTCGAGGAGCCGAAGGCGGCGAAGACAGCAGGGGCAACCAAGAAAAAGGCCGGCAAGAAGGCCTAGAGGGTTTTGAGAGGAAAAGCATGGGACAGAAAGTCCATCCTTACGGATTCCGGCTGGGAGTGAACAAGCCGTGGCGTTCGCGCTGGTTCTCAGAGCGCGACTATGACAAGCTCCTGGTCGAGGACGTGAAGCTCAAGGCAGAGCTGCGCGAAAAGCTGAAGGCCGCGGGAGTGAGCTCGGTGGAGATCGAGCGGCCGGGCAACAAGCTGCGCTTTTTGATCCGCACGGCACGGCCGGGGATCGTGATCGGCCGCAAGGGCGCGGAGATCGAGAAGCTCAAGACGGAGCTTGGCAAGCGCACCAGCCGCGACGTGTTCATCGACATCATCGAGGTGAACAAGCCGGAGCTGGACGCGCAACTGGTTTCGGAAAACATCGCCCTGCAACTGGAGAAGAGGGTCAGCTTCCGCCGGGCAATGAGGAAAAGTGTGGACTCGGCGCTGCGGTTTGGCTGCAAGGGGATCAAGGTGCGCGTCTCGGGCCGGTTGAACGGCAACGAGATCGCCCGCTCGGAGTGGTACCTGCAGGGACGTTTGCCGCTGCACACGCTGAGGGCCGATATCGACTACGGGTTTACCGAGGCGAATACGACGTATGGCGTGATCGGCGTGAAGACCTGGATCTATCGCGGCGATATCTACGAGCAGAAGCGGCGTCAGGCGCCGCCGGTGGGGACGTCGGTATTTTAAGAGCAGCTATCAGCTGACAGCTAACAGCTGACAGCCGGATGGCCGAGAGAAAGAAACTGTGAGCTGTTAGCTGTGAGCTGTCAGCTGCTTTTACGAGGGTTTTGCTATGTTGATGCCAAAGAAGGTGAAGTTCCGCAAGCAGCAGAAGGGCAAGAGGCGCGGCAAGGCGTGGCGCGGGTCTTCGCTCTCTTTTGGGGAATACGGGTTGAAGGTGCTGGAGTGCGGTTACATCACCGACCGGCAGATCGAGGCCAGCCGTATTGCCATGACCCGGTTTATCAAGCGCGGCGGCAAGATCTGGCTGCGGCTGTTCCCGGACAAGCCAATCACCAAGAAGCCGGCCGAAGTCCGCATGGGTTCGGGCAAGGGCGCGCTGGACCATTGGGTCGCGGTGGTGCGGCCGGGCAAGATCCTGTTCGAGATGGAAGGGGTGGCTCCGGATGTGGCCGAGGAGGCCATGCGGCTGGCGTCGAACAAGCTGCCGCTGAGGACCAAGTTCGTGATGCGGCCGGGCGCCGAGAAGGTAGTCGCCGCGGCGAAGTTAGCCGGGCTTTGAAGTTGACGCGCGGCTCGTTTCGCAAGGGACGCACTGAGCGCCGGAGAGAGAAACAGAGATGGAACTCGAAAAGATTCGCAATTTGAGCGACGAAGAACTGGTGCATCAGGAGAAGACCACCTCCGAGCAGCTATTCCGGCTTCGCTTCCAGGTCTCGCTGGGGCAGAACGACGGAGTGAAGAAACTCCGCCAACTGCGCAAGGAGATCGCACAGATCAAGACCGTAGCCAAGGAGCGCGAGCTGGGCATCCGCGGGGCGGCCAATGATGCCGCCGCGGACGCTTCGCCGGCCGCGGAGAGCAAGAAGGGAGCCCGCTAAATGACGGCGACTCAAGAGGCAGTGCAGGCGCCGGCGGCAACAGGCGCGCGGCGTAACGAGAAGGTTGGGCAGGTGGTTTCGACCAAGATGCAGAAGACCATTGTGGTCGAGGTGGAGATGCGCAAGGCGCATCCAAAGTACAAGCGGATCGTGCGCTCGACGAAGAAGTTCTATGCCCACGACGAGCAGAGTTCGGCGCGGCTGGGCGACGTGGTGCGCATTCGCGAGACCCGTCCGCTGAGCAAGCTGAAGCGGTGGTCTCTCGAAGAAATCGTGCGGCGTTCGTCGCTGGCCCAGATCGAGGACGCGGCGCTCGGGACCGAAATCAAGGCCGCCGACTGACGCGGGCGAGTTAAGGAGAAGAACCCATGGCTGTGCAAATGAGAACCATGCTCGCGGTGGCCGACAACTCCGGCGCGCGCAAGCTGCAAGTGATACTGCCGCTGGGCGGCGGACTGGGCAAGAAGGCCGGCCTCGGCGACATTGTGACCGCGGCGGTGAAGGAAGCCTCGCCCGACGGCACCATCAAGAAGGGCAAAGTGGTGAAGGCGGTGATCGTGCGCACCCGCAAGGAGTACCGGCGGCGGGACGGCACCTATATCCGCTTCGATGAAAACGCGGCGGTGGTGATCGACGATCAGCACGAGCCGGTGGGCACGCGCGTCTTCGGGCCGGTAGCCCGCGAGCTGCGCGAGAAGAAGTTTTTGAAGATTGTTTCGCTGGCTCCCGAGGTTGTTTAGAAGCCAGTAGCTGTTTTTGGAGAAGAGATGCCGACTTTACATATTCGTCGCAACGATACGGTCAAGGTCCTGACGGGCTCGGACCGGGGCAAGACGGGCCGCGTGCTGCGCGTGTTCCCCGACAAGGGCACGGTGCTTGTGGAGCATGTGCGGGTGGTCAAGAAGACGGTTTCGAGCAAGCAGGGACAGCGGACCAAGGGCGGCATCGCGGAGCAGGAATCGCCGATCAATGTTTCCAATGTGGCGCTGGTCTGTCCCAACTGCGGGCCGGCGCGCGTGGGCTCGAAGACCGAAGGCAACACCAAGGTGAGGATTTGCAAGAAGTGCGGGCAGACGCTGCCTACGAAGAAGTAAAACGGCAGCTTTCAGCCATCAGCTTTCAGTTTTTCGTGCTGGGTTGACGGCCTGGGTGAGCTGAAGGCTGAAAGCTGATAGCTGATAGCTGTTTTTCAGAACCCTTCCGCAACGGTATACGGTTCGCCGCGGCGAGCCACTCCGGGCGCCGGAAGAAAGAGAGCAAGCAACATGGCGGCAAGACTGAAAGTGAAGTATCACAAAGAGATCAAGCAGGCTCTGCAGAAGGAACTGGGGCTTGATAATCCGATGGCGGTGCCGGAACTGGACAAGATCGTGATCAACATGGGCCTGGGCGAGGCAACGCAGAACACCAAGCTGCTGGACCCGCTGGTGGCGGACCTGACGCAGATCGCCGGGCAGAAGCCGGTGACGACCAAGGCGAAGAAGTCGATTGCGGCCTTCAAGGTGCGGGCGGGCATGTCGATCGGCGCGATGGTTACGCTGCGGTCGGACAAGGCGTACGAGTTTCTGGACCGGCTGGTTTCGACGGCGCTGCCGCGGGTGCGCGATTTTCGCGGGGTTTCGACGAAGAGTTTTGACGGGCGCGGCAACTACACGCTCGGTTTGCGCGACCAGCTGATCTTCCCGGAGATCGATTACTCGAAGGTAGAGAAGCTGAAGGGGATGAACATCACCATCGTGACCACGGCGAAGGACGACAACCAGGCGCGGGCGCTGCTGCGTCACTTCGGGATGCCCTTCCGGCAGGGCGCGTAGGACAAGGGGATTTGAGGATCTATGGCAACTACTGCAAAAAGGGTGAAGGACGCGCGGAAGCCGAAGTTCAGCAGCCGCAAGCACAACCGGTGCCAGCTCTGCGGGCGGCCGCGAGGGTTTCTACGCAAGTTTGGCATCTGCCGTTTGTGTTTCCGGGCGCTGGCGCTGAAGGGTGAGATTCCGGGCGTGGTGAAGTCGAGCTGGTAGAGATGCAGGGAACAGGGATCAGGGATCAGCGGGATCCCAGGTTGACCGAAGGGTCTGCTGACGATGGATAACCGACCGCTGACCACTTAGGAAGATCGGGGCGCGAGCCCCAGACATTCCCGCGGGTTCTCCCTGGAGCTTGAGAAACCAGGACGGGGAGCGAACGGGGAATGAAGGAGAAGGAATGAGTCTGACCGACCCAGTAGCGGATTTTCTGGCGCGGATCCGGAATGCGATCCGGGCGCGTCACCAGAAGCTGGATGTACCGGCTTC
Source organism: Occallatibacter sp. (assembly GCA_049509995.1). Taxonomy (GTDB): domain Bacteria; phylum Acidobacteriota; class Terriglobia; order Terriglobales; family Acidobacteriaceae; genus Telmatobacter. Next base: position 9,318 of record JBEKZJ010000040.1, read on the forward strand.
GAAGCTGAAGACCGAGATTGCCCGCATCCTCAAGGAGGAGGGCTATATCTCGAACTACAAGACGCAGGAAGAGGAAGGCAAGCTGGTGCTGCGCGTGTACCTGAAGTACGGCGGGCAGGAAGCGGCGATCCGCGACCTGGCGCGCATCTCGCGTCCCGGCTGCCGTGTGTACATCGGCCACGACGAGATCAAGCGCGTCCAGGGCGGGCTTGGCATCTCCATCATGACCACGCCCAAGGGCGTCATGACCGGCCGCCAGGCGCGCCGTGAGGGCGTGGGCGGCGAACTGCTGTGCGAGGTTTGGTAGGTGAGCTATCAGCTATCAGCTATCAGCTTTCAGCTTAACTGCGCGGATTCGAGGGTTGTGCATCCGCAGAAAGAGCTGATGGCTGAAGGCTGAGAGCTAAAAGCTGTTTTACGGGCTGCAGTGGAACGTATGGGCGTTGGAAGGCGCCCTGGCGGGACTCGCAAGCCACGAGAAGGATTGATTCGATGTCGCGAATTGGAAAGAAGCCGATCCCGCTGCCCGCGGGGGTGAAGTACAAGGTCGAGGGCAATACCGTTCTGGTCGAGGGGCCCAAGGGCAAGGTATCGGCGCTGATCGCCGAGGGCATTTCTCTCGAGACCGTCGGCGGGGAACTGCACGTGAAGCGCGAAGCCGACAAGCAGGCCGCGGTGCACGGGCTGACGCGCGCGCTGGTTTTCAACGCCGTGCATGGTGTGACGGCGGGCTGGAAGAAGGAACTGGACATTGTAGGCATCGGCTACCGCGCGGAGTTGAAGGGCAAGGGAACGGTGGTGTTCACGCTGGGCTACTCGCATCCCATCGAGGTTCCGCTGCCCTCGGGCATCGAGGTAGCCATCGATCCCAAGCAGACGCACCTGACCATCACCGGCATCGACCGGCAGAAGGTGGGACAGGTGGCGGCGGATATGCGTTTGCTGCGCAAGCCCGACCCCTACAAGAACAAGGGCGTGCGCTACTCGGACGAGAAACTGAAGAAGAAGGCCGGCAAGACGGGCGCCAAGTAAGGGAACAGGGACCAGGGATTAGGGACTAGGGACTAGGGAACAGCAAGAGCTAACTCCCCTGGCTCCGTTAACAACAACCGAACGGGGTCGCCGGGCGGCTCCGCTGATAGGAACGAGAGACCATGATTACGCAGACCAAGAGGAACGCAATCCGCCAGCGCATTCACGAGCGCATCCGCCGCAAGCTGGCGGGTACCGGGGAGCGGCCGCGGCTGAACGTTTACCGCTCGCTGAACCACATCTATGCGCAGGTGATCGACGACCAGAAGGGCGAGACGCTGGTTTCGGCCTCGACGCTGAGCCTGAAGGTGAAGACCGGCGGCAATGTGGCGGCGGCCAGGGAGATCGGCAAGGCAGTGGCCGAGCTGGCGGTGAAGCAGGGCATCAAGAAGGTGGTTTTCGATCGCGGCGGCTACCTGTATCACGGCCGCATCAAGGCGCTGGCCGACGCTGCGCGCGCGGCCGGGCTGGAGTTCTAATTAGGCAGCTATCAGCCTTCAGCTCTCAGCTGTCAGCTAATTCTGCCAAAACGAAGCGCATCCACATCGCACGATGAGCTGAAGGCTGAAAGCTGAAAGCTGAGAGCTAGGAAAACGAGAGAGCAATGACGATCTTGAAGAAGAAACTCGATGCCAACCAGTACAACCTGAAGGATCAGGTGGTGGCCATCAATCGCGTGACCAAGGTGGTGAAGGGCGGCAAGAACATGTCGTTTGCCGCGCTGGTGGTGGTGGGCGACGCCGCTTCGGGCGTGGTGGGATACGGTTCGGGCAAGGCCAAGGAGGTTCCCCAGGCGATACGCAAGGGGATCGAGTCGGCCAAGAAGAACCTGTTCCGGATCAACCTGACCCAGACTACGATTCCGCACCAGGTGCTGGGCCGCTACGGCTCGGGGCAGGTGCTGCTGAAGCCGGCGCCGGAAGGCACGGGCGTGATTGCCGGCGGCGCGGTGCGCGCGGTAATGACCTCGGTGGGGGTGCAGAACGTGCTGACCAAGAGCCTGGGTTCGCCCAACCCGCACAACGTGGTCAAGGCCACGTTCGACGCGCTGGTGCAGTTGCGCGACCGGGCCGAGGTGGCCACCATGCGCGGCAAGACCGTGGAGGAGATGTAAGCCATGGCGGAGACAAAAATGATTCGCATTCAGTACTACCGCTCGAAAAACTCTACGCCGGCCAGGCACAAGGCGGTGGTGAAGGGTCTTGGCTTCACGCGCCTCAACCAGATCGTCGAGCGCGTGGACAACGAGTCCATCCGCGGCATGGTCAAGACCGTTCCGCACCTGGTGCGGATTCTGGAGGACTAGTCGGGCCGCAGGCCCGATAGCTTTTAGCTCTCAGCCTTCAGCTTTCAGCTTCATCTTGTTGGACCGATGCTCATCGACTCGGCAATAGATGGCTGAAAGCTGAAAAGCTGACGGCTGAAAGCTCACAAAGAACGCGAGTCGGCAGGATTTTTGAACCTGTCCGGCGCTACAGCGAGGAAATCATGGCAAAGAATCTATCGAATTTGCGCGCGCCCAAGAAAGCCAACACGGGGCGCAAGCGCGTGGGCCGGGGCATGGGATCCGGCATGGGCAAGACGTCGACCCGCGGCCACAAGGGGCAGGGATCGCGCTCCGGCTTCAGCCTGATGCGGGGCTTTGAGGGCGGCCAGATGCCGCTGCACCGCCGGCTTCCGAAGCGCGGTTTTACGAACATCTTCAGGACCGAGTACACGGTGGTGAACCTGGAGCGGATTGCGGAACTTGAGGTCACCGAGATCGGGCTGGACGACTACAAGAAGCTGGGCCTGGCGTCGAGCAAGAAGGCGCTGATCAAGATTCTCGGCTCAGGGGAACTGACGGCGGCCATCACCATCCACGCGCACAAGTTTTCCAAGTCGGCCGTCGAGAAGATCGAAAAGGCCGGGGGCAAGGCTGTGGTTTTGGGCGGTCCGGCGGCTCCGGCGGCGGCCTAGGCGGCTTTATCCGGAGACTGCGGGGTGGGCGGTTTCCCAGGTCTCAAAATCGAGACCTGGGGCACCCGGCAGGCTCTGGTGCAAAGGGTTGGCGCTGGCTGGACACGCGTGACGGCCCGCATATGCGGCATTCTCCCGGTTCCCGTATGCTCTGTTGGAGTCGGGAAATGCTCTAAGATGGACTAGGCGAAGAAAATCGAGCGGCGGCAAACGCCCTGAAGCGGATAACCAGACATGCTTGAGAAGTTTCTTAATATCTTCCGGATTCCCGACCTGCGCAAGCGGGTATTGTTCATGCTGGCCATTCTGGCCGTCTACCGGCTGGGCTCGCATATTCCTACGCCAGGAGTGAACGGCGCCCAGCTGGAACTGCTTTTCAGCCAGCAGAGCGGATCGGCGCTGGGGCTGATGGACCTGTTCGGCGGCGGCAACCTGCGCCGCATGACGGTTTTTGCGCTAGGCATCATGCCGTACATCACGGCCTCGATCATCTTCCAGCTTCTGACGGTGGTGTATGAGCCGCTGGCGCGCATCCAGAAGGAAGGCGAGCTGGGGCGGCGGAAGATTACGCAGTGGACGCGCTACATGACCGTGATTCTTGGAGCGCTGCAGTCGATCGGCATCGCGGCGATCCTCACCAAGCAGGGGCTGGTGCTGCATCCCGGCATGGGCTTCAACCTGATGACGGTGCTGACGCTGACCACAGGCACGGCATTCATCATGTGGCTGGGCGAACAGATTACCGACCGCGGCATCGGCAATGGCATGAGCCTGCTGATCTTTGCGGGCATCGTGGCCGGGCTGCCGCGCGGCGTGGCGGAACTGTACCAGAAAATCCAGACCAACGCCTGGGGCTCGTTCACCATTATCGCGGTGGGTGCGCTGGTGGTGGGCATGATCGCCGTGGTGGCGTTCATCGTCTTCGTCGAGCGGAGCGAGCGGCGCATTCCCATCCAGAGCGCGCGGAGGATCGTGGGCCGGCGCATGATGGGCGGGCAATCGAGCCATCTGCCGCTGAAGGTGAACTCCGGCGGCGTGATGCCGGTGATCTTCGCCAGCTCCATTCTTTCGGCTCCCATGCTGTTCAGCCAGGTGGAGTGGGTGCAGAGCAACCGTTTCCTGCAGCCCGTCGTGCAGGCGCTGCAGCCCGGCTACCCGTGGTATGAGCTGCTGTATATTCTGGGCATCATCTTCTTTGCCTATTTCTACATCTCCATCGTGATGAAGCCGGACGACATTGCGGACAACTTCCGCAAGTCGGGCTCGTTCATTCCCGGAATCAGGCCCGGCAAGCGCACGTCGGACTTCATCAACGACATCCTCACCCGCATCACGCTGGTAGGGGCGCTCTATCTGATCGTGATCTCGCTGGTGCCCACCTTCCTGATCTCGGGCATCCGATTCGACAAGGTATGGCTCATCGGCCGGGTCTTTGAGACGCTGCCGACGTGGACGACGCATGGTTTGGGGGTCAACTTCTACTTTGGCGGCACCTCGCTTCTGATTGTCGTGGGTGTGGCCATGGATACCGTCAACCAGATCGAATCGCAGCTGATCATGAGACACTATGACGGCTTTTCCCCGCGCTCCGGTCGCATACGCGGAAGGAAAACCTGGTAATGTCTTCATCTGTAATTGGGGTTGAAAGCGGCCGGGCGGCGGACAAGAAAACCGTTCCCGGCCCGATTCTTTTATTGGGCGCGCCGGGCGTGGGCAAGGGAACGCAGGCCAAGGAGCTGGTGAAGCTGTGGGGAATTCCGCAGATCTCCACCGGCGACCTGTTGCGCGCCAATGTGACCCAGGGGACGCAACTGGGCCGGGTAGCCAAGGAAATCATGGGGCGCGGGGAGCTGGTGCCCGATTCGCTGGTGGATGAGATGGTGGCGGTGCGTCTGCAGGCGCCCGACACGGTGAATGGATACATTCTTGACGGGTTTCCGCGCACGCTGGGACAAGCCGGCTGGCTGGATGGCCGGTTGGCGGCCCAGGCCAAGACTCAGACCGGGGGGCTGCCGGTGATTGCCGTCAGCATCCAGGTGGACTATAATCAATTATTGCGCCGCATTACGGGGCGCAGGAACTGTCCTGTCTGCCAGACCATCTACAACGTCTACATGCATCCTCCACAGCGGGATGGATTTTGCGATGTAGAGGGCGCAGCGCTGGTCCAGCGAGCCGATGACACGGAAGAGGTCTTCAAGGAGCGCATGCGCGCTTATGTGGCCCTGACCGCGCCGGTTGTGGAGCACTACCGGGCTCAGGGACGTTTTGCGGAAGTGGATGGAGACCGGCCGATTGCTGCAATCGCGGCCGGAATTGTTGCCGCTGTCGAGCGGCTACGCCAGTAGCGTAGCCGGACGGCGGGTTTGTGCGTGTACTTGCGCTGAAAAGTGGAGTTGGCCGGGTGGCGGTGGTACTGAAATCGTCCCAGGAGATCGAGAAGATGCGGCGCGCGGGCCAGGTGGTCCGCGAGGTGCTGGAGTTGGTGCGCAGCAAGGTGAAGCCGGGCGCCACGACTCTGGATCTGGAGAAGGCCGCGGAAGGGCGGCTGGCCCAACTGGGCGTGAAGGCCGCCTTCAAGGGCTACCACGGGTTCCCGTGCGTGCTGTGCACCTCAGTGAACAGCGAGGTGGTGCATGGTATACCGTCGCCCAAGCGGGTCCTGAAGGAAGGGGACATCGTTTCGCTGGATTTTGGGGTGGTGGTGGACGGCTACTTCGGGGATGCGGCGATCACGGTGCCGGTGGGCGCGATCGATGCGGACGCCGCGCGGCTGTTGGCGGTGACGGAAGCGTCGCTGCACGCGGGCATTGCGGCGGTGCGGCCGGGGGCGACGCTGGGCGACGTGGGCGCAGCCGTGCAAGGGGTGGTCGAGGCCGAGGGGTTCTCGGTGGTTCGGGATTTTGTGGGCCACGGCATCGGGGTCCACATGCACGAGGATCCGCAGGTGCCGAACTTTGGCGAGCGGGGCCGCGGCATGAAGCTGCGCACGGGGATGGTCATCGCCATCGAGCCGATGGTGAATGCCGGCAAGCCGGATGTTCAGGTACTCGGCGACGGATGGACGGCGGTGGCGGCGGACGGAAGCATGAGCGCTCATTTTGAGCACACGGTGGCGGTGACCGCTACCGGGGCGAGAGTCTTAACCGAGTAGCACGCTCGGACTAACAGGCCGGTGGCGCCAGGGCGCGGCGGCGGAATTGGATGCGGTTTGTCGAAGGAAGACGCGATTGAGGTTATGGCAGTGGTCATCGAGACGTTGCCCAATGCCATGTTCAAGGTCAAGCTCGAGAACAATCACGAGGTGTTGACCCATGTTTCGGGAAGGATGCGCAAGAACTTCATTCGCATTTTGCCCGGCGACCGCGTGGCCGTGGAACTGAGTCCCTACGACTTGAATCGCGGACGAATCGTTTACCGCTACAAGTAAGTTTTTTTGATAGCCCGTGCCTGGATTTTGAGCGCGGAGAAGGGCAGCAGCAATGAAAGTCCGAGCATCGGTAAAGAAGATTTGCGTCAAGTGCAAGGTCATCACCCGCCGTGGGGTGGTAAGGGTGATCTGCGAGAACGCAAAGCACAAGCAGCGCCAGGGCTAAGCGAGACTGGTATACGCGGAAGCTTTCACGAAAGGGATTAGGGAATAGGGGACAGTTAAGATACGGCGGCATAAGCGTTGTTAGCTGATCTCTGACCCCTGATCTCTGGTACGAGGCTAGTTAGCTTGAGTCAAGGCTTGCGATGAACCTCTGGAGGCGAGAAGCACACACGGTGCGAACCGGCTGAGGCCGGGGGCACATAACCTGAAGCGGCAAAGGAAACGAGAATGGCACGTATAGCAGGCGTGGATCTGCCCCGCAACAAGCAGGCACGGATCGCGCTCACATACATCTTCGGCATCGGGAACCCGCGCGCGCTGAAGATTCTGGAGAAGGCGAACGTCGATCCCTTCAAGAAGGTCCAGGATCTGGGCGAGGACGAGGTCAACCGCATCCGGCAGGTAATCGAGGACGAAGGGAACGTCGAGGGCGATCTGCGCAAGGACACGCAGATGCACATCAAGCGTCTGATCGACATCCAGAGTTATCGCGGCAACCGTCACCGGCGGTCGCTACCGGTGCGCGGCCAGCGCACCCACACCAACGCCCGCACCCGCAAGGGCCCGCGCAAGGGCACAATTGCCGGCAAGAAGAAAGCGACGGGTAAAACCTAATGGCGAAACCAGAACAGAAGGCAGGAGCGGGCAAGACTGGAGCCGGCAAGGCCGGCAAGAACAAGAAGTTCAAAAAACGCGAGCGCAAGAATGTGCCGTTCGGCATAGCGTACGTTCAGGCCTCGTTCAACAACACCATCGTCACCATAACCGATCCGATGGGCAACACGCTGAGCTGGAAGAGTTCCGGGTCGCTGGGGTTCCGCGGCTCGCGCAAGGGCACGCCGTTCGCGGCGCAGCAGGCGGCGTCAAACGCCGCCAGCATGGCTCGCGATCACGGGCTGCGCGCGGTGGATGTGCGGGTCTCGGGTCCGGGTTCGGGCCGCGAGTCGGCCATCCGCGCCCTGGCAGCCGCCGGGGTTGAAGTGCGCTCCATCCGCGACGTGACGCCGGTGCCGCACAACGGGTGCCGTCCGCCGAAGCGGAGAAGAGTGTAAGAGAAGCAGGGAACAGGGAGTAGGGAATAGGGAACAGAAAAGCCGGCTGAGATTCATCGGCTGCTCCCTGTTCCCTCGAAACAACCGGGCCGGGAGGAAATGTCCTCCGGACACGTAAACCGGCCGTCATCCGAAGTCAGGAGAAGAAATGGCACGTTATACCGGAGCAGTCTGCCGCCTTTGCCGGCGCGAAGGCGCGAAACTCTTTTTGAAGGGCACCAAGTGTGCCTCCGACCGTTGCCCGCTGGAGAAGCGCAACTTTCCTCCCGGCCAGCACGGGAAGGACCGCAAGGCCAAGATTGTGGGCTACGGCCTGCAACTGCATGAAAAGCAGAAGGCCAAGCGCATGTACTTCACCCTTGAAGGCCAGTTCCGCGAGTACTACGAAAAGGCCAATCGTGCTGCCGGGGTCACGGGCGAATTGCTCATCCAGCAGTTGGAGCGGCGGCTGGACAACGTGGCCTACCGGCTGGGGTTTGCGATCTCGCGGCGCCAGGCACGCCAGGTGGTTCGCCACGGCCACGTGACGGTGAACGGCCGCAAGGTGAACATTCCTTCCTACCAGGTGAATGCGGGCGACGAGATCGCCATCCGCGAGAGCGCCAAGAAGCTGCTTATCGTGGAGCAGGGCGCGCAATACGCCGCGCAGAACCCGGTGCCCACATGGCTGGAGATGAACTTCGAGACCCTTACGGGCCGCGTGCTCTCTCTGCCCAAGCGCAAGGACATCAACCTGCCGATCAACGAGCAGTTGATCGTGGAACTTTACTCGAAGTAAGTAGTACAGGGAAAAGGGAATAGGGAACAGGGAACAGAAAACACGCTTGCACCAGCAACGTGAACTGATCTCTGACCCCTGATCTCTGATCTCTGAATTTCAAACGAAGGAGAACTTGCGCGGCCGCCGCAAAATGCATCGCGACGTACAAGCCGCGCGGGAAATGCGAGACAGATATGCTTTGGAGAGGATTTCAGAAGCCGAAGCGGCTGGCAGTGGATGCCGAGACGCTCAGCGACACATTTGGCAAGTTCAGCGCCCAGCCCTTTGAGCGCGGATTTGGCACCACCATCGGCAACGCCCTGCGCCGCACGCTGCTCAGCTCGATCGAGGGCGCCGCGGTAACCGCGATTCGCATCGAGGGCGTGCTGCACGAGTTCCAGTCCATCGGCGGCGTGGTCGAGGATGCCACCGACATCATCCTGAACCTGAAGCAGGTTCCCTTCAAACTTGCGGGCGAGGGACCGAAGGCGCTGTATCTGCGCGCCGACCAGCCGGGCATAGTCACCTCCGGCATGATCGAAGCCGACGGCGACGTGGAGATCCTGGACAGGAACGTCTATCTGGCCACCCTGTCGGAAGGCGGCAAGCTGGATATGGAGATGCGCCTGAAGCGTGGGCGCGGCTATATCTCCGCCGACAAGAACTTCGACGCCGACCTGGGTCTGGGCTTCATTCCCGTGGATTCGGTGCACTCGCCGGTGCGGCGCGTGAACTACGTGGTGGAAGCCGCCCGCCTGGGACAGATCACGGACTATGACAAGCTGACTCTCGAAGTGTGGACCAACGGGGCGGTGCTGCCCGCCGACGCAGTGGGCCTGGCGGCCAAGCTGCTGAAGGACCACATGAACATCTTCATCAACTTCGAGGAGGAGATCGAAGCGGAGGCACGCGGCGAAGAAGGCCGCACGCTGCTGCGCAACGACAACCTCAACCGGTCAGTGGAAGAGCTTGAGCTCTCGGTGCGCAGCTACAACTGCCTGAAGAACGCCAATATTCAGTCGATCGGCGAACTGGTGCAGAAGACCGAGGCCGAGATGCTGAAGACGAAGAACTTCGGCCGCAAGAGCCTGAACGAGATCAAGGAAATCCTGGCGCAGATGGGCCTTTCGCTGGGCATGAAGATCGACGACAACGGCAACGCGGTTCCGGGACCGACCAGTATCCCGCCGGCTGCCGCGCTGGCCGCCAGCTACGGCCACTACGACGACGAGGACGAGCCGCTGGATTCGGTGGATCTGCAGTTGCCCACCGAGGCTGAGAACTTTTAGAAGACAGCCGTCAGCTATCAGCTTTCAGCCATCAGCCGCCTGGGTGATCGATCGCGTGGCGTTTTAGGCCACACCCCTGGAGACTGAGAGCTGAAGGCTGAGAGCTGAAAGCTCAAGAATTTCTGGAAAGAGAGTTGCATCATGCGCCATCGCAATGCAGGATTCAAGCTCGGACGCAACACCAGTCACCGCCGCGCCCTGTTGCGGAACCTGGTCACGTCCGTTCTGGTGGAAGACCGCGTGGAAACGACCCTGGCCAAGGCCAAGGCAGTCCGTCCGCTGGTGGAAAAGATGATCACCCTGGGCAAGAAGGGCGATCTGCACTCGCGCCGTCAGGCGCACAGCTTTCTCATGACGGACCAGTCCGTGGAGCGGCTGTTTGAAACGGTGGCTCCGCGCTACGGCGACCGCCAGGGCGGCTACCTGCGCATCGTCCGGACAGGCTTTCAGAAGGGCGACGGGGCAGAAAAGGCCTTCATCGAACTGTTGGGCGCCGAGAAGCAACTGGACGCCAAGCGCCAGAAGCGCACCGACCTCAAGGCCAAAAAGAGAGCCGAGCTCGAAAAGCAGTTGGAAGAGTCGAAAAAGGAAGAAGGCAAAGAAGAAGCCGCTTAAGGCGGTTTCTTTGCAACTGCTTTTTCCTTGCTTCAGAAGGTCACACGGGCGTCCGCCGCGGCGGACGCCCGTGCTTGTTTTCGGATTACTTGGGTTAGATTCTTATTCCACCCTTGCCAGCCGCTTGGGCTTGAATGTGCGCATGAAGACATAAACCAGCACCTGGAGGGTGATGGCGCCGGTGCAATCGAGGAGGACGTCCCAGGGAGAGCCGGTGCGGTTGGGAAGGAAGGTCTGATGCCACTCATCGCAACTGGCGACCAACGCGGTTCCCAAAAGCCCGAGGAAGGCGTCGGGAAGGAAGTGGGAACGGGGCAGGGTCATCCACCAGGCGCGCAGCCATGCGAGGCCAATCGCTCCGTACCAGAAGAAGTGGCCGGATTTGCGGATGTAGTGGTGGATGATCTCCCAGCGGACATCGCTGACGTGGCCGAAGAGGGCCTCGTAGAGCCAGCGCAGCGGGCCGCTGGTGTGGTCGGCGCCGAAAAGCTCCGTAGACTCCACCACGATGATGGCGATACCTATCGCGACCGGCAGCCAGGCGTTTATCCAGTATCCCAGGCCGCGCTTCCCATTACTCGACATGATAGTTGGGCGCCTCCCGGGTGATGATCACGTCGTGGACGTGACTCTCGCGCAGGCCGGCGCCGGAGATGCGCACAAACTGGGCTTTCTCCTGCAGTTCCGCGATGCTGCCGCAACCCAGGTAGCCCATGCCGGAGCGCAGGCCGCCGACCAGCTGGAAGACCATGGACTCCAGCGGCCCGCGGTAGGGAACGCGGCCTTCGATGCCCTCGGGCACAAACTTGGCGAGACGATTCTGGCTGGCGCGCTCACGCTGCACCACGCCCTCGCTGCCAAGCTCGGCGCTGGCCAGGTCGGCGGTGCTTTGGAAGTAGCGTTCGCCGGAGCCCTGGCTCATGGCGGTCAACGAACCCATGCCGCGGTAGCTCTTGAAGCTGCGGCCCTGGTAGAGGATGGTTTCGCCGGGACTCTCGTCGACGCCGGCAAACAGCGAGCCGATCATGACCGCGCTGGCCCCGGCGGCGATGGCCTTGGTGATTTCGCCGGAGTACTTGATACCGCCGTCGGCGATAACGGGAATGCCATGCTCGCGGGCGGCGCGGGAGGATTCAGCGATGGCCGTGATCTGCGGCATACCCGCGCCGGTGACCATGCGGGTGGTGCAGATGGAGCCCGGCCCGATGCCCACCTTGATGGCGTCCGCGCCAGCCTCGATGAGCGCCAGCGCGCCTTCATAGGTGGCCACGTTGCCGGCCAGCAGGCCCACCTGCGGGAATTGCTTCTTGACTTCACGAATGGCTTCGAGCACACGCGTGGAGTGGCCGTGGGCCGAATCGATGGCCAGCACATCGACGCGCGCTCGCACCAGCTCCGCCGCACGCTCAAGGAAGTCGCCGGTGGCGCCGATGGCTCCGCCGACGCGCAGCCGGCCCTGATCGTCCTTGCTGGCGTTGGGATACTTGAGCTTCTTCTGGATGTCCTTGACGGTAATTAGGCCCTTCAGATTGTACTGATCGTCGACTACCAAGAGCTTTTCGATGCGATGCTTGTGGAGGATGAGCTCGGCTTCCTCGAGGGTGGTGCCCACAGGAACCGTGACCAGGTCATCCTTGGTCATCACGTCGCCGATGGGAATGTCGGTGCGGGTTTCAAAGCGCAGATCGCGGTTGGTGAGGATGCCGACGAGCTTTTTGCCCTGGGTGACGGGGACGCCGGAGATCTTGTAGCGGCGCATCACTTCGAGGGCGTCGTCGATCATCTGGTCGGGCCCAATGGTGACCGGGTCCACGATCATGCCGCTCTCCGAGCGCTTCACCTTATCGATCTCACCGGCCTGGTCGGCAATGGTGAGATTGCGATGCACGATGCCGATGCCGCCCTGCTGCGCCATGGCAATGGCCATGCGCGACTCGGTGACCGTGTCCATGGCGGAGGAGAGCAGCGGGGTGTTAAGCGTGATGTTGCGGGTCAGCTGGGTCTGCGTGCTGACCTGAACGGGCACCACGTCGCTCAAGGCGGGCACCAGCAGCACGTCATCGAAGGTAAGGGCTTCGGGTAGGTTTTTGGATAGCATAATGTTCTGATGCGCCTGGCGGCGCCGGGGATCGAGCCTCGGGCGCGGCAGGCGCTTGACTCTATTGTAACGGAGAGCGCCAGGGCGTCGCGGCGAGCGCGGCGATGCGGGCAACGACGTGCTCGCGTATCAGGCGGACGGTTTCGATCAACTCCGCCCTCTCAGGAGCAGCGAACTGGAACAGCAGGTCGTAGCGATAGACAACAGCAAAGTCATTCAATTCGCTCAACGGCAAGGGCGCATCGGGCAAACTCTCTCCAGCGGCTTCAAGAGCGGTCTGGAGTCTGCCCAGATTGTGCGTTAACTCAAACGGGACCGATAGTTCAGATAGCAGTGCCTTGATGAGTCTTTCGACTGCCTGTTGCGCATGAAAGTCCAGAATGGATTCCGGATTGCGGCCACGTGAAGGGCTCCCTCGTCTTCAGCGGCCTTGATCAGAAGTATCTGCGCCTGCGTATACGGGCCGTTGCTCATACGCCACCTGTCCGTCCTGAAGAATCTTGCAATAGATCGAATTCACCGAGTTTCGGAATTGCCCCGCGCATCCCTCGGTGGTCACGACCAAATCAATCGTCATGGGGATTTCGTCCAGCTTGCGGCGCAGATTGCGGTGGATGCTGCTCAGTTCCGGCTCGGCAGAATCAGGCATCAGCACCGCCAGGTCCAGATCGCTGTCCCACTGCGCCTCGCCACGTGGCCAGGAGCCGAAGAGGATCACGCGGGAGGGCTGCGCGATCTCCACTGCCGCCTTCACGGCCAGATCGACCTTCTCCTGCGTAGGGCGGAGATTTTCAAGAGCGGCGCGAACCTTTTCGGCGGCCAGCATGGTTGCCTCAGGGTTAGTGTAGCCCGGTTTTCACGGCAAGTGGTTGGAAATCAAGCTGGCACTTGAGGCGGTTCCGGCCTCTGCTCACACCCCCACCGGGAACGGTTTGGGGCTGGATTCTTCGGGGTTGGCGCCGGTGCGCCAGCGCTCGAAGCGGCCTTGCAGGAGGCTCATCAGGCCGGTGTACCAGTAGCCGATGACAAACAGGATGAGGAACGGCGCGGTGAAGTAATTGTGGTTGGAGAAGGTGTAGAGAATGGCGAGGAAGAAATAGCAGCCGATGAGCAGCTCGATCCACGGCGCCAGGACAAGGCGTTTGCGGTACTTGGCGGCCTGGGATTTTTCGCCCTTTTTGGCGACGCGGTACTTGGGGGTGCGCACAAAGGCGGTCTTGTAGCCGAACAAGGCTTCCATCACCGCCTTGGTGTTGGTGACCGTGAGACCGATGCCGAGAGCCATGAGGAAGGGCAGATAGAGAAAGGTCTTCATCCAGGTTCTGGGGAACAGCTCACGCTCGCTCGCCAGGTAAAACACAGCGATCGAGAACGTGGAGGCGGTGAACAACGGAAAGTCGATCAGCAGCATCTGGAACCAGCCCTGGTAAAACCGCACGATCATGGCCGGCAACAGCAACGCGGACATGATGATCATCAGCGGATAGCTGAGGTTGGCGGTGAGGTGGTAGACGGCCTCGACCTTGATGCGGCGGGGCTGGTTGGAGCGCCAGATTCGGGGCAGGACTTTGATGCTGGTCTGGATGAGCCCCTTGGCCCAGCGGGCCTGCTGGGTCTTGAAGGCGGTCATCTCGATGGGCAGCTCGGCGGGGCACTCGATGGCGGGCAGATATTTGAATTTCCAGCCGGCCAACTGGGAGCGATAACTCAGGTCGGTGTCTTCGGTGAGGGTGTCGTGCTGCCAGCCGCCGCCGTCGGCAATGGCCTGGATGCGCCACATGCCGGCGGTGCCGTTGAAGTTGAAGAAGTCGCCGGAACGGACGCGGGCGCCGTGCTCCAGCACAAAGTGGCCGTCGAGCAGGATGGCCTCGATCTGGGTCAACATGCTGTAGTCGCGATTGAGGTGGGTCCAGCGGGTCTGCACCATGCCGATCTCCGGCTCGGCAAAGTGGTGGATCACCTTCATGAGCCAGTCCGGGGGCGGCACAAAGTCGGCGTCGAAGATGGCCACGAACTCGCCTTTTGCCACTTTAAGGCCGGCGTCGAGAGCGCCGGCCTTGTAGCCATAGCGGTTGGCGCGGTGAATGTAGACGATGGGATGGCCGAGCGCCGCATAGCGCTCGACAATGGCGGCGGCCACCTGCCGGGTTTCGTCGGTGGAGTCGTCGAGCACCTGGATTTCGAGCTTTTCGCGCGGATACTCCATGGCGCAGACAGCTTCAAGCAGCCGGTCGATGACGAATTGCTCGTTGAAGATGGGCAGTTGCACGGTGACGCGCGGCAGCTCGTCGAAGTGCCGGGGCGGGTCGGGGTGGTAGTTCTTGCGGTACTTGAAATAGAGGTAGCACATCGTGTAGCGGTGAATGCCGTAGATGGCCAGAACGATCATGACCGCGAAATAGGGCAGGAGCAGCGCGGCGTCAAAGGGGTTCCAGTGGTAGAGGCCCTTGAAGGTCTGGTCGGTCTCCTGCAACGTCTTCAGGTAGTGGCGCAGGCCGTTCTGGGGGGCAAAGGCCAGATACGCGGCAAGCCGCAACGGCAGCCTGCCAAGCAGGATGCGGGGCAGGCTGGCGGCAGCATTCAGACTGGTCACAAGCGCGGCGAACAGGGCGAGCCTCCACGGCCGGGATACCGTTCATTGTATGCGATGGGGCGTAGGCGCGGCTGGCTAGCCCTCATCAAGGATCTGCGGGAATCTGGCTGGCGGCTCGACTCTTAGGCCGAGAATCGTCGCCCCGAACCAGGCCCCAAAGTGCTTGTGGTCGCCGGTAACCAGAAAGTCAGCCCTGGACAGGACTGCAGCAGCCAGAACGCGTTGATCCTTCTCCGGAAGGGCGGGTGGATTTTCAAGGACTGGCGTTCTCTGGAAATCCAAGACTCGAAACGCGAGGAGGAACTGGCTCAGGCGGCTCTGTTGGTCCGCGCGCGGCAAGTTTCGCTTGCATTCGGCCACGATGTAGTTTGAGGTGATCAACTCGATGCCTGGAATGCGCCGGATACGGGCCACTTTGCTGCCGTCTTTCCAGGCCGCGGAGATTAAAACATTGGCGTCGAGAAAAAGCCGGACGCGGTGCGTGCGCACGTTACTCATGCCGGCCAGCGAAGATGGTCGATCGAGTCCGGGTTAATCCCCATGGCTTCAACCTCTTTGCGCGCCTCAAGATAGTCTTCCTTGTCCATTGCATTGTTCAAGAAGAACTCTGCCAGCCGCTCTGGAGTGTAGATTTCCACCTCAACGGGTGTGGTGACCGCGGGACGCATCAGAATGCCATCCTCGCGCTCCTCGATGAGCACGGGGCTGCCCTCGTCGAGTTGGTAGCGCCTACGCAGCATGGCTGGGATTACGACCGTGCCTCGTTTGCCGATCAGGACTGTCTGCATATCAGAATCTCCGATATTCAGAATATCAGAAGATCGCCTGAAGCGAGAAATGTGGCATTCCGGGAACGCACACTTTACGATATGTCGTGGCTGATTGCGGGAGTTGCTTTGAAGAAGCTCAGAAGGGGTTCTTCGCCGGTTCTCATCCTTTTGTTTCTTGCTGCCGGCCTCATGGCGCAGACGGCGCAGAATCCGTCTCCCATGGTGGAGCACACCAGGGACCATGCGCGGCTGACGGAGACAACGCCGGCTGGGCAGCGGCTGAAGCTTGAGTTGGGGACCCCGTCTGTTCCCGACAAGGTGAAGCAAAAACGCGAGGTGAAGCTGCTGCTGTTCTTCCATGGCGGCGGCTGGCTCCCCGAGTTCGCCGTCGCACAGCAGCGGAACATGGCGGTCATTAGCGTTCAGGCCGGCGGTGGTTCCGGCACCTATGTGAATCTGTTTGCGGATCTCGCACGCTTTCAAATGTTAATCGCCGAAGCCGAGGCCAAAAGCGGCTTGAAGTTTGGCGAGGTTGATCTCGGCGGCTGGAGTGCGGGCTGCGGTGCGCTGCGGCAAATTCTGGGCGATCCGGCCTCTTTTGACCGGGTTGGCCGCGTGCTCTGCATCGACGGGGTCCATACCGGCTATGTGAATGACGCGCCGGGTCCCAAGGAATCCCAACTCCAGACGGACAATCTTCAGGTTTGGCTGCGGTTCGGCCGCGACGCCCTTGCAGGGAAAAAGCGTTTGATCATCACCCACACGGAGATCTTTCCCGGTAGCTTGGGACGCAGAGGAGGAACTCTCTGTAAACAAACTACGAAAGCTCATGCTTGAGGAGTCGCGCCGCCGCAACTTCGCCGATACAACCATCCGCTTATACCTGCACGGTGTGACGCTCTCGACCACGAACACTGCTGCCAGCCGAAGTCTGGGCAGCGCAGGATATTGCGCCGATGTTGCCACCGCGCCAGGCCAAACTGGCGATTTGTCCTGGACTCTGCATTGGCCGGAAGGGGACCGCTGGCTTGGTTACAACGTGGAGGTACAGGTTGGAGCCAGATAGCGTCCGCAGGAGACATCTTCTTTCAAAAATCATGATGATCGTCCCTCAGAGCGGCAATGGCCTGCGACCCATCATCGGCTAGCGCTCCATGATTCGATTGCGAGTTGGCCGTCTCGATTTGGGCGCGCAGTTTGGCCACGGTCTGCCAATTGTCCTTGTGCGGATGGTCTGCGATCCATGGCGGCAGCGGCATGCGAAGATAACCGGCCAACGCTTCGGCATAGCCCTCATAAAGCGCACGCATATCGCGAAGCCTCTCGTAGGAGCGACCGTCGCGGCAGACGCTTACTCCGCTCTTGCAGAGCAGATCGTAAAGTTGTTCATAACGCTCGAGAGAGAGCCGGTCTGGAGCATCATTGACCGGGGGCAGCGAGAAAATCTGCGCCAGGTCCACCATCGCGTGGCGTGCCATGGCAAAGGTCAACTGAGCCTGACGCGCCTCCTTTCCCTGCACATCGGCAATCAGCAGCGCGGAAGTGTCCAGCACGGCCGTCAAGGCGCTGATCCAGCTCTGGTTGTTATGCTGCGAGCGGAAGTAACAGAGCAGCGGATAGGAGATATGGCTTTCGAGCAATTCCGCCGACCAGCGCTCCCATTCGACCAGCAGCAGGGTGAGAGCGCTTTCACCGCCTTCATAGGAATGGCGGCGCATTAATTCGGCAGCGGTCGGCGGAGACCCAGCTCGCGCGTCAAGCAGCGAAATGCTCACCTCGCGACGCGAAAACGCACTGTAGAGAACCGGAAAGTATCCCATCACGACAGCTAGAAAACCCAGCCCGATTCCAGCTTCCACGATAACGAGCTGGCGCGCCCAGGCACTGCGCGGCGTCACGTCCCCCAGCCCCAGCGTGAAGATGGTGGTTCCGCTTACGTAGAGGTCGGATCGAAAGCTCGGCCCTTGCGTAGCGTCGTTGAACGGGCTGCCCATGGAGTAAAAAATGAGTGCAAAGCCCAAGACCATCGAGCCGGCCCACACCGCGAGAAGAAAAATGAGAGACATAGGCCCGTAGTAACTGTAGACGGACTCGCGTCTGCGCGGATTGCGAAGCCGTTTGGCAAAGAACACCCAGGGTGTCCAGGTAATCACATAGAATATGCGAGTGAGCCGAAAACGGCCGGTGGCGCGGCGTGGCAGAATGATTGTCTGGAAGGCATCGAGCAGTACGGCAAACAGGCAAACAGCGCCGGCAACAAAAGTAAAAGCCCGCATCGGTCCTCCTCCTTTTGGAGCAAACGACAGCCTTCTTGCGCTCTGTCCAATCACTGTATCCTAGCCGAAATGGCAATGCAAAAAGTTGCCGATTGTCCACCATTCTCAACCTGTTCTTACGCTTCCATCGCAAGTCCGGCAATTGCCGCAGCCGTCTGGGCCGGCCAGGGATCGAACCGGACAATATGTCTGAAACCGATCAGGCCTGAGGTTCATCCAAGGATTTGTCAAAGTCTGGGGAGTAAAAGATGGTCTCCCCTCTTGCGCCTTTGTAACCCCGCGTAAGGGAAAATGAATGGCAAAACCCGTACTGCTGACGGTTGATGACGACCCTGAAGTATTGCGCGCTGTCGAGCGTGACCTGCGACGCCGCTATGCCGAGCGCTACCGTGTATTGCGCGCGGACTCCGGCCTAACGGCACTGGAGGCACTTCGCGGACTCAAGCGGCGTGGTGATTCAGTGGCGTTGCTTCTGGTCGATCAGCGGATGCCTCAGATGACTGGCGTGGAATTCCTGGGTCAGGCGATGGAGATTTTCCCCGACGCCAAACGTGTGTTGCTAACCGCCTACGCCGACACCGATGCGGCGATTCGCGCCATCAACGACGCCCAGATCCACCACTACCTGCTGAAGCCATGGGACCCTCCGGAGGAACACCTCTACCCTGTGCTCGATGACCTTCTGGATGATTGGATGGGGTCGCATAGGCCTCTCATGGAGGGGGTTCGCGTTCTCGGGACGCGCTGGTCTCCCAATGCTTATGCGATTCGAGACTTTTTGACGCGCAACCAGACGCCTTACCAATGGATTGATGTGGAGACGGCGGGACAGGTTGCCGAGGTGCGCCGCCTGGTGGAAGCGGCCGGAGCCGAAGTCGCCAGCCTGCCGAAGGTGCTCTTTCCCGATGGCACATCGTTGGCAGACCCGAGCGTGGGTGAATTGGCCGAGAGACTTGGGCTTCGCATTCGACCGGAAGTAGCGTTTTACGATTTGGTGATCGTCGGCGGCGGACCTGCGGGTCTGGCGGCGGCCGTTTATGGCGCGTCCGAGGGCCTGAGTACGGTGCTGATTGAGATGGAAGCGCCGGGCGGTCAGGCGGGGATGAGTTCCCGCATCGAGAACTATCTCGGCTTTCCCTCCGGATTGAGCGGAGGCGACCTGGCGCGGCGCGCCGTGGCCCAGGCACGGCGCGTCGGAGTGGCGATTTTGAGTCCTCAGCAGGTGACCGGTCTCAGTGTGGAAGGCTCCTCGAAGATCGTCAAACTGGCGGCGGGATCCGATATTGGCTGCAAAGCGCTGCTGATCGCGACGGGCGTTGCCTACCGCAAGCTGGATGTACCTGGGGTAGAGCGGCTGCAAGGGTGCGGCGTCTATTATGGCTCGGCCATGACCGAGGCGAAGGAGTGTCAAGGTGAGGACGTTTACATCGTCGGGGGCGCGAACTCAGCCGGACAGGCCGCAATGTACTTCTCTAAATATGCGCGGCAAGTGGTTATGCTGGTGCGAGGCCCATCCCTCTCCGCCACCATGTCGCAGTACCTGATCGACCAGATCAAGAAGACGCCGAACATCAAGGTGCAAACCCACTGCCAGGTAACTGAAGTTCATGGGGATACACACCTCGAAGCCGTTTCCATCCATTGTGCGGAGACCGGCGACACTGCAACGGTACCCACAAACCTGCTGTCGATTTTCATTGGCGCGGAGCCCAACACAGATTGGCTCTCCGGTGTGGTGGAGCGGGACGAGCGGGGGTTCATTCTTACTGGAGCCGACCTGATGCGCGACGGAAAAAGACCGAAGGGGTGGCAGTTGGAGCGCAACCCTTACTGGGTGGAGTCCAGCGTTCCCGGCGTCTTTGCCGCGGGGGACGTCCGGCACGGTTCAGTGAAAAGGGTCGCGTCGGGCGTGGGCGAAGGCTCGATTGCAGTCCAATTCATTCATCAGTATCTCAGCGAGGTGTAACTTGGCGGAGAATCTAGCGAGTGCGACGGGCAGAATCTCAATCGACGACCTGCGCAAGATTGAGGCTTTTGCGGACTTGCCCCACGAGCAACTCGACTGGCTGGCGGAGCATCTTCAGGAGATGCACTTCCAGCCGGGAGAGATCATGGGCCGGGAGGGTGAGCCCGTGGACCATCTCACCGTCATCCTCGAAGGGGAGCTTCGGGGACAGCGGGGAGGCGGCGCAAACGAGATCCTCTTCAGAGGGTTTGCGGGTCAGGTAACCGGCCTGCTCCCGTACTCGCGGCTGACGCACTACGGCGGCACGACGCGCGCCGTGCTTTCCACTCGTATCGCTGTCCTTCACAGGAGCCTCTTCCCTGAGATGCTCCAGCGCATGCCCTTGCTTGGGCAGCGACTGGTTTCCATCATGGCCGACCGCATCCGCGAGACGACTCGGACAGAAACGCAGCGCGACAAACTGGTGGCGCTTGGCAAGCTTTCCGCGGGGTTGGCGCATGAACTGAACAACCCCGCCGCCGCCGCTCAACGAGCAACCGCAAGCCTCCGCGAGACGCTTGAGACCGTGCGAGACGCGAGTATCCGGCTGGCGCGCCACGCCATTCCCACCGAACAGCGGGAGATGATCACCCGCTTCGAGCGGGAGGCCGGGCACGCCCTTGACGCTTCCGCTGATCCGTTGGCCCAGAGCGATCGCGAACAGCGCATCACCACCTGGCTTGAAGCGCATCATGTGCCGGATGCTTGGAAGATCGCGCCGGCCATCGCCGACGCTGGAGTGGAAATCCCCAAGCTGGAAAGCCTCGCGGGCCACGTTGGTGACGAGGTATTGTCCGACGCCATCGTCCGCATCGCATCCCTGCTCACTATCGCCAAGCTGATCGACGAGATTGAAATCAGCACCAGGCGGATCACGTATCTGGTCCAGGCGGTCAAGGAGTACTCGTATATGGATCAGGCTGCGATGAAGGAAGTCGACCTTCATCAGGGCCTCGAGAATACACTCACAATTCTGGGCTACAAACTCAAAGGCGGAATCAAGGTGGTTCGCGAATATGACGAGACCCTGCCGCGAATCTGCGCCTTCGGCGGGGAACTCAATCAGATTTGGACAAACCTGATGGTCAATGCGATCGAGGCCATGCAAGGGAAGGGTGAATTGCGGGTGCGGACCGCACGCGAACTCGACCGCGTGCTCGTGGAGATTGGCGACAACGGGCCCGGAATCCCGCCCCATGTTTTACCCCACATCTTTGAGCCATTTTTCACCACCAAAGGAGTTGGCGAGGGAACGGGCCTGGGACTGGATACGGCTTGCCGCATCATCCGGAGTCATCATGGCGAGATACGCGTTTCTTCGCGCCCCGGCGATACGCGATTCCAGGTTTTCTTACCTTTGACTCAGCCGAAAAGCACAGCCATTGGCGCAAGAGAGGAGGGAGACGATGCAGAAAACTTGTTCACACCTGGACCAGATACAAAACCCATCCCCTAACACCGATGGGTGCGAGGAGTGTCTGCAAATGGGCGATTCGTGGGTCCATCTGCGCCTCTGCGAAATATGCGGCCACGTCGGCTGCTGCGATTCCTCGAAGAACAAGCACGCCACCAAACATTTCCGCAAGACAAAACACCCCATCATGCGATCGCTTGAACCGGGCGAAGATTGGGGATGGTGTTACATCGACGAGGTCATGATTGAGCCGTTTTCATAAGTGTCCGCTCTGAGCCGAAAGGAAGAATCCACCGAATGAATGCCTCGGCAACCCAACTGGACAAACGGGAGCAGCTCTTGGCGCGCCTGGCTGAATCGCGTTCGGTGACCGATGACGTGTTTCGGATTGTGCGAGCCGACGCCTTGTATGATCGGCCCATTCCTGAAAGGCATCGAATTGTCTTTTACATCGGTCACCTCGAAGCATTCGACTGGAATCTGATCGCAGGTCAGGCGCTGGGTCTCGGAGCTGCTCACAAGGAATTTGATCGCCTCTTTGCCTTCGGCATCGATCCGGTGGATGGCGGCCTCCCAGAAGACAAGCCGTCCGACTGGCCGCGGCTTTCTGAGATCAACGCTTATGACTTGAGAGTCCGCGAAGGAGTCGATGACATTCTCAAGAACCGTGCGCAGGCCTCGGAGAGCCTTTGGCATTATCCCCAGGAAGTCATCCTGAACGTGGCGATCGAACATCGGTTGATGCACGCGGAGACCCTGGCCTACATGCTGCATCAACTTAGTCCAGAGCGGAAGATTCTGCCGCGCAGTTATCAACCCGTGGACACTCGGTCAAGGCTGCCAATCGTTTCCCGGATGATCGATATCCCCACAGGATTTGCCACGCTGGGAATTCGGCGCGAAGGAGAATCGTTCGGCTGGGACAACGAGTTTGAAGAGCACTCCGTCGAAGTGCCGGCCTTCGCGATTAGCTCCCACAAGGTTACGAACGGGGAGTTTCTCCGGTTTGTGCTCGAGTGCGGATACGACGATCAGCGGCTTTGGAGCGTAGCCGACTGGGACTGGATCAAGAATCAGAACATCGCCCATCCGCGTTTGTGGTTCAAGCGCCAGGACCGGTGGTTCTATCGGGCCATGTTTGAAGAAGTGCAGTTGCCGCTCGACTGGCCGGTATACGTCAGCCAGGCGGAAGCCGTGGCCTATGCGCGTTTTGTGGGCATGGCCTTGCCCACTGAGGCCCAGTTCTATCGCGCGGCTTACGGAACGCCGGAAGGCTCTGAAGAGATGGAGCGGGCGTATCCGTGGGGCGATGCGCCTCCTGATGCCGGTCGCGGCAACTTCGACTTCCAGCGTTGGGATCCGGTCGCGGTGGGGAGCTATTCAAGCGGCCGGAGCGCTTTCGGATTGGAGGATACTCTCGGCAACGGCTGGGAATGGACCTCTTCTCCCTTTGCGCCCCACCCAGGCTTTGAGCCGTTTCCCTTTTACCGCGGCTACTCGGAAAACTTCTTTGATGAGAATCATTTCGTAGTGAAGGGCGCCTCGCCACGAACTGCGGCCTGCATGTTGCGGCGTTCGTTCCGCAACTGGTTCCAGCCGCATTATCCCTTTGTTTACGCCTCTTTCCGTTGTGTAAATAACCGAATGGAGCCGGTATGCTGATCCGCGGGGGCGCAACCCAGGCTGTAAATTCCTTCGCCGGCGACGTGCGGGATGGGTTGGGAAAGGCCGGGCAAAAGGAGTTACCGTCGAAGTATCTTTACGATGACATCGGCTCTGCCTTGTTTGAAGTGATCACCAGGCTTCCCGAGTATGGGCTGACGCGGGCGGAGGAGCGGATTCTACTAGAGCACTCGGAGGCCATAGCAGAACACCTAACGGCGCATGGCATGGTCGTTGAACTCGGCAGCGGCAGCGGCCGAAAGACGCGCCAGATACTCGAGGCTCTTGCCCGCCATAAGTCTATGACCTACTGCCCCATCGAAATATCATCGGTGGCTCTGACGAGCTGCGAGCGCGAACTCGATGATTTGGCCCACGTCAGCATCCTTGGCTTTGAAACCGAGTACCTGGACGGCTTGAGCAAGGCGGTGGCGCTCCGCAAACCCGGTGACGCGGTAGTGGTGCTATTCCTGGGTAGCTCGATCGGCAACTTTGATCGCGGACCCGCCGAAGAATTCCTGCGCAAGATTCGCCAGACGATTGAGCCTGGCGATACATTGTTGCTCGGCACGGATCTTGAAAAACCATTGGCCCAGCTTATCTCCGCCTACGATGACTCTCTCGGTGTGACCGAAGCCTTCAATCGCAACCTGCTGGCCCGCATCAACCGTGAACTCGGAGGTGATTTCGACTTATCCCGATTTGAGCATGCCGCCCTCTACAACGCCCGGGAGCGTCGAATCGAGATGCATCTGCGCTCTGTTGAAACCCAAACTGTCACTATCGAAGAGGCATGTTTCACGCTCCGGAGCGATGAGACCATCTGGACGGAGAGTTGTCATAAGTATGGGAGGAACGAACCAGCGGAAATGGCCGAGCGCGCCGGCTTCAAGTGTGTTGCGCAATGGGTGGACGTTGAATGGCCGTTCGCCGAGAACCTGTTCGTCGCGGTATAACGCTGATGTTTCATTCCGATTGCTTTGATAAGTACGCTTCCATCGTTCCGCTACGCCAAGATCGGTCAATGATCAGCCCAGCCGCCGGATCGGTCCTTGTGAACGCCGATGGCAACGGCGATCCTCACGCGACGACAGGTTACGAGATCACAGTCGCAATGCCGACTGCACGGGCCAGGACATCCCGGCGCCCGAGATGCCCGCTTTGGGTTCGTTCTCCGACATGCTGACGAGCTGGCCGGGATGGATATAGGGCAGCGGCCGCAGCAGACCCGCATCTACAACGGAAAAGATCGCCACATTTGCGCCGATGCCGAGCGCCAGCGTTGCGATCACGACGAGAGAGAAGGGAGGATTCTTCGCCATACTCGTCCATATGCGTATGCCCAGCAAGGGTAAACGCGATAACTCCAGTGTATTTTGAGAGTATCTGGATGAAAGTCGACTGGTAGTTCGGCTCCCACATCATGGTGGCGACTGCGAGGCGCCCGTCGGCAAGAATATGCGTCGCGGTGGTGCCTTCGTCTGTTCCCGGAGGTGCATGCATGATGAGCCACACCTTCTGATGGACAGCCTGGGCTTGAGTGAGTTGGGAATCAAGCCAAGCGAGTTCGGCATCTACGGCGGCCTCATTGTTTTCACTGCCGTCGCCCCGTCCCGATCAGAACCCTACTGAGCGACTATCGCTCGAAACATGACCGCGCGGGCTACCTTTGGCGGGTTGAGCCGCCATGGTTTTTGCAGTCCCCTTCCAAGTCACGAGAGGCGATGTTACCGCGGCGACCTTGTTTGACTGAATTGCTCTTCGCCGGGCCTCCCAGCGATCCTTCAGAGCTCGGGCGATGCGCTGCCG
Organism: Occallatibacter sp.; assembly: GCA_049509995.1. Lineage (GTDB taxonomy): Bacteria > Acidobacteriota > Terriglobia > Terriglobales > Acidobacteriaceae > Telmatobacter. The sequence goes on from JBEKZJ010000040.1 coordinate 34,247, forward strand.
CACATGTGCGGGGAGTGTTCCGTTTTTCGACCTGGCGGCGGTGCCGGAATCTCGCGGCTTTTCATGCTTCGTCTTGTCTTCGCAACTCCGCCTTATCTGCTTTTCTTTGCTTCGGGCAGACTTCGCGCCAACAGGAGTTTTAGCAGACGATGCAGGGACCTGCGGGCCACAGAGAAATTCAGCGCACTGTGAAACTGTGTAGTGCTATAAGCCTACAAAAAGAAGGGAAATGCCGGCCCCCAAGCCTACAAACGGAAGGGCCTCATGCGAAGTGGCAAAAACGTCCTGTTCCAAGGGTGCAAAAAACCGCGGAGGGTCCGGCTGGAACCCAACATAAAGCGCGTAAAACCCGCGGAGGGTCCGGCTGGAACCCAACATAAAGCGCGTAAAACAGCTCAAAATTGATGGTTTTTGCCCCTTTTTCGATCGTTTTTGCCCCCCTTTTTGGAGCCATATATACATAGTTCGGGTACAGATTGCCGTTCAGTCCAGGGCTCCGGTTTCCGGGTCGGGGATGCTCCGGAGCGTCATCGAGTCAGTCAATGGAACGGCGTTTTGTCGGGAGTGATCCGTGACTCCTGGGCTTTTGTGCTTTCCCCGGTCCCCAAAAGCGAGGGACCGGGGGCACCCTCAGCGTGGACTGGAGATCTGACCGGGGCCGGGGCCACCCGCCAGTTGGAATAAACGAATGCCCGGTGGCGCTTCCATCCCCGGTCCCCAAAAGCGAGGGACCGGGGGCACCCTCAGCGTGGACTGGAGATCTGACCGGGACCTGGACCGGGGCCACCCGCCCCTCTAACGTTTATGCAATAGCTCGGCGCAGTGTTTGCAGACCGCGAAGAACGGTTCTCTGGTCGAATAATCTTCGACGATGTCTTGCGGTCCTTCGTTGTCTGGCTGCTCCTTGCGTCTTTTAGGGAACCTCCAGACGGTCCCCTTCACGAGCTTCAGCAGCGGGGTGAGTCGATAGGGGTGAAAATACGTCGGCAGTTCGTTCCCGTCTGCATCAAGATAGCCGTTGATCACCGTGTACCGACCGGTGTAATAGGCGATTTCGACCGGATCTTTCTGCTTCTGAGCAGCATCTCTAACGCACTTGAGCATAAGTCCGAGTTCGTTCTCGAAATCCTCCTGCTTTATTCTCGTTCCGAGTCGTATAGAGTCTAAGAGGTCGTCCAGTTCGTGAAGCAGACCATCCTGGTACATCGCGGAAACGAATCCGCCGTCACAGTTTTGTTCAAGCTTCACGTGAAGCTTAACGATTCTGCTGCGTTCGCTCATCAGGAACTTTATCAAGCGATCCGAGGGTATGAGCCCGGCTTCCACAAAGTGACTGCGCAACCCTTCGAGAAACTGCGTATCGCGCATCCGGAAAATGCTGATGCCGCGCTGCGACCAATAGGTGATGTCCTCGTCAGTTGCGAATGGATCAAGCGCATAGGCGAGCTTCGAAAATTGGCCAAGTCTGTTCGCGATTGAATCCCAGATTTCCCGGAAATCGGCGTCCTTCAGACTGTACCCCGTAAACAGAAACGTCTTGGTTGCCATAAGGTCGCGCACTTTATTGAAGAGCAATGTATTAGCGGCAACACACGCGTCATAGTCACTTTGAGTCGCCACGATCGAGTGAGGCCGCGTAATACAGCCGTGGATCTTGACGACCTGCTTCTTCCGACCGTCCCAGAATCCCAAGTCGCGGTCTTGCGTGATCGGCACCAACACATCCAAGGCTCGCTCCAAGAGGGGGTCCCAGTTGGTGGTAAGGACTACCTTGAAAAACGGAATTGTTGCGAGTTGCCTGCTGAATTCAGTCGCCACCTGATTCGCAGGGCCGGGCAAAAGGAAATGCTCGATGTAGCGGATGGCCTCGCGAATTAGAACGTTATGGTGGCCGCCATCTCTCTCTTCGCAGAACTTCTGCATGACCTCGGGAAAAGCGTGCGGCCCGCTATCGCCACTCAAACTGGTTTGCGCTCTGATGGTCGTGTAGAAGCTGTTTTCTCTTGCCCACTTCTCTGTCGAACTCCCCCCGCCAACGAACAGGACACAATTCTCGTCCGCGATTTCCTGACCGATACGGCTTATTAGGTCGGTCAAGGGATTCTGCACGTGGGCGTGTTTGTTGGCAGGCTTGTCTCGATCTTTGCGACGCCTCACCACGGGTGCCCCCTCCGGAAACTGTAACATCGACCGGTGGCCCTGGTCTCATGCCGCGCATTATCAAGTTGAGGGTGCCCCCGGTCCCTCGCCTTTGGGGACCGGGGAAGGGGAATCGAGCTGTCTGTTGCGCATCCACGCGGGTAGTTGCCAGCCTCTGTCGCAGGCCGTCCATTCCGATTCGATTTCTACCGTTCCGTGCATTCCCGTTTGATAATGGCGATAGCTTGACCAGAGCCACTCCTCGGGCTTGGTAACGAGGCCGCGCTTGACCGGATTGCGATGAATGTAGCGCAACTTCTCCACGAACTTCTGGTGCGATGAGACGTTGAAATCGTAATAATGCGCCTGCCAAAAGGGCCT
>JBEKZJ010000041.1:0-34449 GCA_049509995.1 Occallatibacter sp.
GCAGCAGGCTGCCAAACAGCTTTGTGAACGTCTCCATCGGTCGCCCTCTCATGTTCTCGTCTGGACAACAAGATCATCGGACGGGCAACCGGTGGGGTCAAATTTCAAATATGTTTGGCTAGTTTTTAGACAGATTCTAAGTAAAAAGGAAGGACGATGAGCCTCGTCCTTCCTTCGCAGTGAATCCGCGGAAACCGAACGGCTATCTATTTCCGAACCTCCATCCGCTCCAGCGGCAGGATGTTCTCCTCATTGGTTTGCGGCTGTCCGCGCGGCGGGATGTACAAGGTCGAGATGGAGATGAACTCGGCCCTGGGCAGGTCGCGGAGCGCCACACGCTCTATCAGCGGACGGCTGGCAGGAAGCTCCGGGGCGTGATACAGGAACACCTCGTGCTCCGGCTTGTAGAACTTCATGAGGTAGCCGGCGAGCACTTCGAGCCGCTTCCCGGTCTGATACATGTGCCCGAGCGACTGCGCGGCCGGGTTGAGCTTCAGGATGCAAGCCTCGGAGATGGGATCGGCAACCAGATACAGCATCCTGGCGGCCTGCTCAATCACCAGCCGCGTTTCGACCGTCATGTGCAGGCCGGCGCGCATGCCCATTCCGACTACGGTAAGTCCCTCCGCGGACCATACGCCGCAGGGCTCCTGGTCAAAGGCGGGGATGGAACTGAGCCCGGCCAGTACCGCATCCTGCGACGGATCGAGCTCAAGGTCGAGCGGCTCAACCTGCACCGATTCCGGTTCGTGTGCAGCTTCGGACCTCTTCAGCGCCGCAGGGATCCTGGTCCAGGGCGTGGCCCACTCTATCGGCGGGGCCGGGGGCGGAGGCGGCGGCCACTCTTCCCGCGGGGGCCCCGGCGGTGGCGGCCCGCTCGACCATGACGTTGTGAGCGAAGCAAGAGCAAGTGGCACGGCTGGCAGTTCGGAAAAGCGGCTTCGACAAACCTGTGCGCGGCTGCGAGACGGCGCTCCTCGCGCACCATTTCCTGGCACTCGCAGGCGCGGGAAACCCATTGTCCGGAGCCGTTGACCACCCGCACCAGCCCGACGCCATCGCAGATTTGGCAGACGCTCATCTGGATCCAAGCGCAGCGCATGGGGCGGGGAGGCGCGGCTGTCCAACGCCCGTCTCCGAATGTGGAAAAGACGTGGTGCTTGCCGCGATTCCCTGGCGTTGAACCGGTGTTCGGACCTGGCTGGCCGGCTCAGAGCCGGAGTGGAGCATATGCATGAAAATGACGCAGTTAGGACTGTATACTTTGGTAATTAGGACTGTAAACGTTGGTAATTATATGCTGTAATCTCTCTTAACATTAACGATCTCCGATATCTAAAAAATTACTGCGGGCAAGGATTTTCCTGGGAGTCTGTCGGGAACAAATCTCCGATCCTTTAGAATCAATAACTTGCGGATTCTGCGTGTTTACGTAAGTCATTGATTTAAGGAGGTTTAAGTTTTCGTAAAATCCTATTTGCGCCAGACTCCCAGCGGTCTACCGATTGTTATTGACAAGAAAGTGTTATTGACAAGGAAGCTCCTTACGGTCTAAGGTCTGCAGTCGCAAACTCTTTACACAATTTGGGAGGCGTCTGTGTTCCGGAGAATATTCGTTCTTTCTGGTCTTAGGATCAGTGCGGCTATCGGTCTATTTGCTATCACAATGGTCGCGGCTTTCAGCATTTCCGGTTGCGGTGGCAGCTCCGCTCCGAAAACCGTAGCGGTGACGGCGTCGGCGACGACGGTGGACGGGACGGACACGCTTACCCTGACCGCGACGGTGACGAACGACACGAACAGCGACGGGGTAACGTGGACGGTGAGCGGCGGCGGAACGCTGTCCGACACGACGACCACGGGGGCGACTTACACGGCGCCCGCGGCTTCCAGTTCGGCGCTGACGGTGACCGTGACGGCGACGTCGGTGGCGGATACGACCAAGACGGCGAGTGTGACGATCACGGTGCCGGCGGCGCCGGCGATCACGACCGGCGCGCTGGCGGCAGGGACGGTGGGAACGGCCTACACGGCGACGCTGACGGCTAAAGGCGGCATTGCTCCCTATACGTGGAGCCTGGCCAGCGGCACTCTGCCGACGTGCCTGACGATCACGCAGTCTTCCTCAGGAGCCTCGATCGGGGGCACCCCCACGGCTTCCTGCGCGGGGACCTACAACATCACCTTGAAAGTGACCGATTCCGGCAAGCCGACGCCGCTGACGGCGACGACTGGAACGCTGAGCCTGACGATCACCGCGGCACCGGCGATTACGTTTACGACAACCACTCTGGCGGCGGGGACATATCAAGCTGCGTACACGGCCGCGGTGGCGGCTACCGGCGGCGCGGGCACGTTGACCTACAGCCTGGCCAGCGGTTCCCTGCCCACGGGGCTGAGTCTTTCCGCCTCCGGGGCCATTACCGGAACGCCCACCGCCGCGGGCACTTTCTCATTTGCCGTGAAGGCCGCCGACGCCTATGGGGACGCGGCGACCTCCCAGACCTATGCGATCGCGGTGAGCTATCCGGCGATGAGCGTCACGGCCGCCACGCTGCCGACGGGGTACGTGGGGTTGAATTATCCGGCGACGACGCTGGCGGCGACGGGCGGCACGGGTGTGTCCGCCAACTACACCTGGGCGCTGGCCAGCGGCTCGACGCTTCCCGTGGGATTGAACCTCTCCACGGCGGGCGCGATTACGGGCCAGCCCACAGGGACGCCGGGCAAGACCAACTTCACCGTCTCGGTAACGGATACGGTGGCGAGCCTTTCAGCCAATGGCGCGTTCTCCATTACCGTTGACGCCGGGCTGAGCATCACCACCTCCACGCCGCTGCCTGAAGGTTATGCGGGAACGGCCTATTCGGTGACCCTGGCGACCTCCGGCGGTACAGGCACGGGATTGACCTGGTCGGTGACGACGGGCAGCAGCAGTCTGACAGCGGTGGGCCTGAGCGTGTCCAGCGCCGGCGTCGTCTCCGGGACCACGCCCATAGCGGGCAGCGCGAGCTTTACCGTCAAGGCGACGGATTCAGCTGGGAACACGGCCAGCCAATCCTTCTCCGTGACCATCGGCGCGGGGCTGACCATCACCACGTCCCCAACACTGCCGGCGGGTTACGCCGGAGCGGCCTATTCGACCACTCTGGCGACTTCAGGCGGCACAGGGAAGGGATTGACCTGGTCGGTGACGTCGGGTAGCAGCAGCCTGACGGCGGTGGGCCTGAGCGTTTCGAGCGCCGGCGTCATCTCCGGGAGCACGCCCATTGCGGGCACCGCGAGCTTTACCGTCAAGGTGACGGATTCGTACGGGAACACGGCCAGCCAGACGTTCTCGGTGACCATCGGCACGGGGCTGACCATCACCACTCCCGCGACCCTGCCGGAGGGTTATGTTGGAACGGCCTACTCGGTGACCTTGCAGACCGGGGGCGGCACGGGCCAGGGCTTGACCTGGACGCTGACATCGGGCAGCAGCAGTCTTGCGGCGGTGGGCCTGAGCGAGTCGGGCGGCGTGGTTTCCGGGACTACGCCCATTGCGGGCAGCGCGAGCTTTAGCGTCAAGGTGACGGATTCAGGCGGAAACACCGCCAGCCAGACGTTCTCCGTGACCATCGGCGCGGAGCTGACCATCACCACCGCAGCCACGCTGCCGGAGGGGTATGCGGGAACGGCCTACTCGGTGACATTGGCGACCTCGGGCGGTTCGGGCACGGGCTTGACCTGGACGGTAACGGCGGGCAGCAGCAGCCTGACGGCGGTGGGCCTCAGCGTGTCCAGCGGCGGCGTGGTCTCCGGGACTACGCCCATTGCGGGCAGCGCGAGCTTTAGCGTCAAGTTGACGGATTCGGCCGGCAACACGGCCAGCCAGACGTTCTCCGTGACCATCGGCGCGGGGCTTACCATCACCACCGCAGCCACACTGCCGGCCGGCTATGCCGGAACGGCCTACTCGACCACCCTGGCGACTTCGGGCGGCACGGGCACGGGTTTGACCTGGTCGGTAACGTCGGGCAGCAGCAGCCTGACTGCGGTGGGCCTGAGCGTGTCCAGCGGCGGCGTCCTGTCCGGGAACAAACCGGTGGGGGGCAGCGCGAGCTTTACCGTCAAAGCGACGGATTCGTACGGGAACACGGCCAGCCAGACGTTCACAGTGACCATTGAGGCCGCTGTCACCATCACCAGCCCCACCACTCTGCCCGCGGGCACCACCGGCGTTTCCTACTCGACGACGCTGACGGCCTCCGGCGGCTCGGGAACCTACACCAGCTGGCAGATCACCACCGGCGGCGCCAGCCTCACTGCCATCGGCCTGAGCCTGAACACGAGCACCGGAGTCATCTCCGGCAGCTCGCCTACGACGGGCACCGCGAGCTTCAGCGTGGCAGTAACCGACTCGCAGAGCCACGTCTCCGCGGCGGTTGCCTTCACGCTGGCCGTGAATAACCAGCTGAAGGTCAACCAAACGACTCTTCCGTCAGGCAATGTTGGCGTCAGCTATTCGCAGACGCTCACCGCCAGCGGCGGTTCGGGCCAGAGTTACACCTGGACGACGACAAGCAGCAACCTGCCAAACTACGGCCTGAGCTTGTCGAGTGGCGGCGTTATCACCGGCACCCCGACTCAATCGGGCGCCCCCAGCTTCACTGCAAAGGTCACGGACTCGGCCAGCGACACGGCAACGCAACCCTTATCAATCACGATTTACGGTGCGCTGTCGCTGCCGGCATCCAACTCGTTGCCGCCGGGCTACACGGGTGTGAGTTACAACGGGTCGATTTCCGGATCGGGTGGCAGCGGGAGCCTTTCCATCGCGATCACGTCCGCGCTTTCGCCTTCGAACGGAACGCTGGCGGCCAACGTGAGCGGCGCCACGGTGAACATTACCGGCACGGCTACGACGGCCACCACGGAGTCGATCACCGTGCAGCTGACCGACACCACAACGGGCAACTCCATCAGCCAGACTTACACCTTCACCGTCAGCACGCCGAGCGCGCCCACGCTGCCGGCAAACACCCTGCCCAGCGCCACCGTCGGCACAGCGTATGACCAGACGATTACGGCAACCGGGGGGGTGGGACCGAACTACACCTGGACAGTGAATAGCACGGTCCTGACCAACAACACGCCGCTCCTCATTAGCAACGGCATCAGCGTGGAGACCACGGGCAACAACCAGCTGACGGTCTCCGGCACCCCAACCACCACTAGCCAGGTGCAGTTCCAGGTCAACGTCGAGGACAACACAACACACTTGACCAGCACCGCGCAGACCTATACCATCACCGTCAACCCCGCCGGCTCGCAGGTAAGCGGACAGTTCTTCCTGCCCAATTACTGCTTCAACGGCAACTCGAACCTGCCCGTGACCTTTACGGTCGGCCTCTACAACGGTTCCACGCTGGTTCAATCCACGACCACCGCCAGCGACGGCACCTACTCGTTCACCAGCATTCCCAACGGCACCTACTCCATCGAGCCGTCGCTTGCGGGAGCTGCCACGTTGTTCTATCCCACCAGCATTACGGGCCTGACGTTAAACACCTCCAGCAACAACAATGTGAGTGGAGAAAACTTCAACGCGAATGTGGGCTTCACGGTCTCCGGCACGGTGAGCTACAGCGGCTCGCAGAAGGGGCAGACCTACCTGGTGGTGAACAACAACAACTGCGGCGGCGGGAATGGCGGACCAGGCACCAGCATTACCGAGGCCACGCTGACTTCAGGAGGAGCCTTTACCATCCGCGGCGTGCCCCCGGGCAGCAACACGATCGATGCATGGATGGATCCGTTGGGCCAGGGCCTGCAAAACGCGATTGACCCGATAGGCAGCGTCGCCGTAACGGTGGATGGGGATGTCAGCAACGCTGACCTCACCATGGCCGATCCCACGTTTACAACCCCGACCGAGAATCCCAAGATCAGCACCATTATTCCTAACGCACAAGGGGTGCTGATCGAGTTCAATCCAAGCGAGAACAGCAATGGCGAGGAGGACGCGAATCAGTATCTGGTGCAATGGAGCACCAGTCCCACACTTGGCGGCGGGACCGGTGGCGGGCAATTCGGAACCATCGCAGGAAGCCACACGTTCACGGCGGCTGGGCATGACGGCGTCTGGGTCCTCAACAATGCTGTGCTCGCCGGCTCGGGCTTCAGCTTCACCAGCGGCCAAACGTACTACTTCCAGGCCCGGTCCTTTGACACGCTGGACACGACCAATCCGCATCCGTCGGGGTGGTGCAACTACACATCGACCGGGTGCAGCGGGACGTCCGGCTTTACAGGGGTGACCATTGGCACGCCCGCTTGCACCGGGACATGCACCGCGGTTTCGAGCTCGGTGACCATCCCGAACAGCATCACCATCAACACGGGCGCACCGTTATACCTGGGCATGATTCAACTGTCGGGCCCTGGAGGCAACCCGGTTGGAATCTATGTCACCGAGATTGCCAACCCGCAACACGGAGTGAATCAATTTCCACAGCCGATCACCGTTCCCAGCGGCTCAAACTACGTGGTCGTCGGTATCCTCGACCAGGACAAGACCGGCGGGTTCGGCGCCGGGACGATCACCAATGTCAGGAATGAGATCCCGGCCTCGGATTACGTGACGATATCGGGCAGCTCGCAGACGGTACCTGGCATTACGCTGTCCGCGGCGAACAGCGTGGCGATCGTTGGCACGCAGTGGTCATCCAACACTTGCCAGAACTGCGGCGCGACCACGACCAGCTACCAGCTTGATTTTGAAGTGGACGAGGGGGCCAAGCTGCCGGTGGCCGTAACCTTGAACGCGGGCCCGAATTTGATCAACACCGGCGGGACCGTGGCCCTGGATATGAGCAGTTGCTCCGATTGCGGCAACCCTAAATTCCAGTACTCCGTCACGCTTCCTGGCGGCACGCCGAAGGTGGGGGACACCTACGACTTCACGGTCACCTACAGCGACGGCAGCCAGGATACCGGCAGCACGGTGAAAGGCGCCGTGACGGGCTGGGACGGCGGGAGCACCATCGTAGGACCAAGCGATGCCCCAACCAACCTTGCGCCCAATGACAACAGCAGCACCAGCACAACGCCCACGTTTACCTGGACCGATTCGTCCAGTGCCACGGGCAGCGACTTCAACTACAGCTTCTACCTCTCCGACCAGACCAGTTGCTCGGGCAACTGCACCATCTGGCAGATACCGGGTCAGAACTCCAAGGCGAACGGCTTCTCCAGTTCGATCACATCCATAACCTGGGGCACTGATCCGACCGACTCCAGCAACACGCCCTCCGTGGGCAGCCTGACCTCCGGAGACGTTTACAACTGGCAGATCTCCGTCCAGGATCCGAATAACAATCAGGCGCAAACGTCAGTGTGGTACCAGCCGTAAGCTCAATGCCTGCTCCAACTCAGGGCGGTCAACCATCCGGTTGGCCGCCCTTCTTGTTGCCGGCAAGATGGTTCAAGCGCCTTGACGTCCGGGCTCCGATTGTGGAGAAACGCCGTGCTCGCCTGCCGGAGATTGCCTACAATCGGACCGGCAGGCGGGATCGGCTTTTGTTGGTCCGCTCATTCCAGAGCGGAACCAGAGTTATGTGTCCTTGCCAAGAATCTCACGGGGGGGCATTTTCTTGGCGAAAATGCCACTTGGCGGGCGTGCTTCCGGACTACATCAACTCTGGTTGAATCTTACTGAGCGGCTACAACCGGACGCTTACTAAGCTAGTACCACGACCACGTGAATTTGTACTTCCCAGGTTTCTCCGCCGCGGTCCGCCACGGCGGAAGACCTGGGGCACCCATTCTGTTCTGATCGATATTTCCAAATCACGCAGTCACAGCACTAGTGATTCGCCCCTGATATCTAAAAGATTCAACGGAGTGGGATCCCAAGTCCTCAAAAACGCCCTAGCGACCAGAAATCCGCCCTTACGCCGGCTGGTCGCCGACTCGGAACGTGGGGGCGCGGCTGTTATCCGGGCGAAGGCGAAATCGTTTTGGGGGGATCAATCTGGAAGAGATTGGGAAGATGCCAGCGGGATAGCCGCGCAGGAATGGCAAAACACATGGCTCAGGCAAAGAAGCTGATCTGGCGATTCAGGTTTCTTTCGATTGGGGAGGGGTCGGGCCGGTCAAAGACGTCTTCCAGCGGATCGTCGAATTCGTCTTCGGTTGCGTCGTCTTCGGATCCGCGCGCGGATTTTCCGTTGCTGGGGGAATAGGTTTCGTCGCCGGTTCGCGCCGAGTTTTCCACACGGGCCATGGGCAGCGGTTCAAGAGCCGGCTCGATGGAGCGGGTGAGCGGCGTGAGGTTGACGATTGGCGTGATTCCCATATTCGCTCCTGCCTGAACGGCTTCCCATGTCCCGTTCATCGGCGTGCGGGGAGCGAACTTTAGGTTTCTTGAAGTTTTTGTCCGAAAATCGAACAAACGGCGCGCCCGCGGTTGCGATTTGTTGAATTACGCCGGTGCGGGCGCGAGCGGGTTCAGGGGTGCACGGCGAAGATCGCCGGGGCGATCAGGGCGGTGCTGGCTGGAATCCGGGCTCCGGGTTGGGCTGATGGAGTTTGGGCTTGGGCCTGGGCTTGGGTCTGTTCCAGCAGCGCCATTCCCTGGGCCAGATTCATGGCCGCGGGCACCGGGACAAAGCCGCCGCGCACCTCGCTGGTCTCGCGAGCGAAGGTCTTGAAGCACAGGGCGCGGCCGAACAGGTGCACCTCGATGCGCTCGGTCTTCCAGTCCGTGGGACTGACCTGGACGCGCTGTAACTGGAACCATCCGCCTTTGTTGAGTCGACCCAGTATGCCGTACCCGAAGGTCACATCGTCTTCGATGTGGACGTCGAGGCGGACGAGCCGCTTCATCCGGGCATCGATCCAGAGTGTGCCGGCCATGGCGCGCAAGATGCGCGCTTCGCTCGAGTGGCCGGGATGGTCCGGATTGGGGCGGAAGCGGAGGCGGTTGCAGCCGTTTTCGTCGCCGTCATGTTCGAAGAGGAATGCATCGGGCAGCAGCGCCAGAATCCAGCCGATTTGCTTTTCGTCGTCGTCATACCCCTGGCGAAGCTTTGCCTGTTCGCCGGGCGAGTTGAGCAGGCGCTTGAGGCGCGCCTGTTCCTGCTGTTGGGATTCCGCGCTGAGCGGGTGGCCGTTGCTGAGAAAGAGCCGGGCGATGGGTCCCTGGGCGGTCTCCACCTGGTCTTCAAGCCGGGTTTCCTGCTGCAGCTGGCGCTGGACCCAGTAGCGCCAGTACCCGTGGCTGCCGTGGTCGCGGAGTTCGTTGTAGACCACCTCGCGGAACAGTTGGCCGGCCGGTATGGGCTGCGGGGACGGCTGGGCCTGGGCGCAAAGGGCGCCTTGGGCCACCGCCAGAAGCGCCACAGTTACCCACGGCAGACGCATGCGGTTGCCCCTCCCGGCCCAGGATTCAAGCCAAGTGCGGCGCGCTGGTGAAGAGCGTGCAATTCCGCGCTGACAAGGCGGAGAAGGACAGACGGAATCCCAAATCAGCAGCAAGAATGCCGGAATCCCCGGTCGTGGATCAGTTTGGAGAGGCCTTTCCTCAGAGGCTGAAGCCCCTTTGCTTCTGCGAGATGCATGAACGGGCTTCAGCCCGTTCCCTTCCATCTGTCCCACCACTGAATCACCCGGCCAGAGTCTCATGGCCCGTGGAGTTGTTAGACTGGAACCATGATGGACGAACTGGAGTTCCGCAGTCTGGCCGAAACTGCTCTCGACTCGCTAATGCAGCATTTGATTGTGCGCGAGGAAGAGGATGAGGCCGGATTCGAGGTGGAGGGACAGGGCGGCCTGCTGAACGTGATGTTCGAGGAGCCGGCGGGCAAGTTCGTGATTACGCCCAACGCGCCGATGCGGCAGATCTGGATTTCGGCGCTTTCGACCAGCTTCAAACTGGACTGGGATGAGGCGGCGAGGGCGTTTGTGCTGCCGCGGACGGGCGAGGAGCTGACGGCGCTGGTGGACCGGCTGATCGGGGAGCACCTGGGGAGCTGACGAAGCCGCGAAACGGCGTTTCTTTTCGAATTCGAACGAGCAGAAGCAGAGTCCGGCGGGGATGCCGGACCCTTTTGCCGGTGAGCTTTCTACTGCAGCGAATAGACGGTCTTGAGGACTTTTTCCGCGACCGACTTGGGGAGCGGCGCGTAAGAGAGAGCGGAGACTTCGCTTTCGCCGGAGTTGACGATCCAACTGAGCAGATCCTTGAGGATCTTGCCCCTAGCGGGGTCGGCGGAATGGACCGGAATCAGCAACCAGGTGAAGCTGGAGATGGGATAAGCGTCCTTGCCGGGGGCGTTGGTGATGGAGACGCGGTAGTCGGCGGGCATCTGCTTGACGCTGGCCGCGGCCTCGGTGACGCCCTCAATGGAGGCCCTGACCCAGTTGCCCGCCGGATTCTTTACTTCGCCGAAGCTTATGTGGTTTTGCAGAGCATAGGTCAGCTCGATGTATCCCAGGGCTCCGGGCAACTGGCGGACCAGGCCGGCCACGCCCTCATTGCCCTTGCCGCCCACGCCCACCGGCCAGGCGACCGAGCCGCCCTTGCCAGGTCCGTCCGCCCACTCCTTGCTGACCTTGCTCAGGTAGTCGGTCCAGATATATGTTGTGCCGCTGCCGTCGGAGCGGTGAACGACGATGATCTTCTGGTCGGGCAGCTTGACGCCGGGGTTGTCTTTGGCGATGCGGCCGTCGCTCCAGTTGGCGATCTTGCCCAGGAAGATGTCTGCCAGCACATCGCCGCTGAACTTGATGTCGGTGACGCCGGGAACATTGAAGGCGGGCACATCCGCGCCGAGGACGGTGGGAATGTGGATGATTTTGATTTTGGAAGCGGCGAGCTGCTCGTCGGTCATCGGTCCGTCGGAGGCGCCGAAGTCCACGAGGCCGGCGGTGACCTGGCGGATGCCGCCGCCGGAGCCAATGGACTGATAGTTGATTTCGACGCCCGGATGGGCTCCCGAATACTCGCTAAACCATTTGGAATAAATCGGATAAGGGAAGGTCGCGCCCGCCCCGGTCAACTTCTGGGCCTGAGCCGCGCCCACGGCCAAAATCAGGAACATAACGGCAACTAACGTCTTCTTCACAGAGATCTCCCTTGCAGATGAACTGCCGCATACGATTGTCTACGTTCAATGTTACGGGGATTTGAATAGATTGCGGGATTGGCGCTTTTTGCCGCCAAGGAATGCTCCGGTTCAAGGATCAGTAGTGGGATGCCTCGGATTTCAGTTGCAACTTCGATTTTCCTTTTTCAGGCAACGTATAGTTTTCCACGTCGGGCAAGACGCGGACCGCGGTTGTGAACTTGAAGGGGTACTTCCCCTCGCCGGGAAAAGTGGCTTCGACAAAAAATGCGGTCCAACCCTTTGCAGGTTTCGGCACGCGAGCCACATAGGCCCCGGAGTTATCTGCCGTCAGGCTGCTGCCCTGGTAGGAACGGCCAACGGCTTCCACGCGAAAATCGCGATGATCGGGATTTGCCGACTGCCACAGGGTCACCGTGAGCGGGGTCTGGTCGGCGGTGACTCGCATGGAACCATCCTGCTCAAAGGTCCACTGAAGATTCGGGCGCTTGCCGTCGTGCAGCACCGATTGATAAAAGGCGGCAATGCTATTGTTCACGTCCGACCCCTGTAGCGAGTGATCGGCATTGGCCTCGTAAAGAAGATGCTTCTCTCCAGGCAAATCGTTGAAGTAGAACCGGGAAGAGTCGGGCAAAAAGAACTGGTCGCCGGCGGCGTTGACGATCAGTTTGGGCATGGTCAAGCGATCCCGATAGGAATAGGGATCCTCAATATCCATGAGCTTTTTGAACGCCTCGCCGTCCAGATCGTCCACCAGATTTTCATCGTAATAGTTTTTGACTGCGGGGGCCCAGAAGCCGTAGCTGCGGTAGTGGTGCTCAAAAGATGGAACCACATGCAGCGCGTCGATGACCATGGGAACGATGGCCACCACCCGCGGGTCCACTGCGGCGGTGGTCCAGGTGGTCCAGCCGCGCTTGGATGCGCCGACTACAACGAACCGGTCCACGCGGCGCCTGCCGGCTTTCCTGCTGGCGGCAAAAGAGGTGACTGTGTCCATGGCGCGCAGCGCGGCTTTTGTCATGGGCAGGCGCAGCGGCCAGGTCGAATCCCCAGTATCGAGAAACTTTCTCCACGAGTAGGCAATGATTTCGTCTTCCTTGCGCGGGCCATAGGGATCGTTCGCGAAGATGAGGGGCTCATTGGGAACGTTGTACACCTCGCTGACTACGGATTGAGTGATGGTTGCCAGCGAGGCCAGCTTATCGTCAGGCTTTGGATGCTCATCGCTGGTCGAGCCTCCCAGGATGTAGAGCATCCCGATGGAGCTGGACACCGTATCCGGAATATAGATTCTCAACCAGTGTTTCCACACACTCTGGTTCACCTCGGCAGGAGTGCGCCACTCCTGCGAGGTCATGCGAATCAGGTACGCGGTGTAATCCGAATGATGCTTCTTCTCAACCAACTGGTATTGGTAGTGGCTGTCCGCAGTGTGTACATAAACATCGAGCGCGGTTTGACGATCGGCGGCAGATGCGGGGCCGGCCGCCAGCAGCAGAAAACAAAAACAGATCAAAATGCGGATGCTGCGGCCAATTCCCATGTTGCAAGTATCTCCCGATGAACGGCGGATATGCATGCGCTTGCAGCCTATTCAAGGATAGCGGTTGGAGCGGCAACCGCCGCAGCCGGCGCCAGCGGCAGCGTGAAGTGGAAGGTGGCGCCGGCGCCGAGTTCGCTTTGGGCCCAGATGCGGCCTCCGTGGGCCTGGACGACGTGCTTGACGATGGCCAGGCCAAGGCCGGTGCCGCCCGACTCGCGGGAGCGGGCCTTGTCGACGCGGTAGAAACGCTCGAAGATTCGGCCCAGATGCTCGAAGGCGATGCCGGGGCCGAAGTCCTGGACGGTGAATTCGACTTCGGGGGCGGCTTCAGAGGCGGCTTCGGTCTCGAGCAGCCGGGCGCCGACGCGAATGCGCTTGCCTTCCTTGCCGTACTTGAGGGCGTTTTCGATGAGGTTGCCGAAGACCTGGTTCATGGCGTCGGGGTCGGCCAGGACCAGCGCGTCGGGGGCGCCGGAGGATTCAAGCTGGACCCCGGAGTCGACGACGATGCCGCCGAGCGACTCGATGGCGTCGTGAACCAGGGCAGAGGCGCGGGTGGGCTGGAGGGCGAGCTTGTAGTCGGGGCTCTCGACGCCGGCCAGGGCGAGCAGATCCTCGGTGAGGCGGTTCATGCGGGTGGTGTTCTTGAGGATGATGCCGAGGAACTCGCGGGTGGTTGCGGGGTTGGGGCGCGGGTCCTCGACGAGGGTTTCGACGTAGCCCTGGATGGAGGTGAGCGGGGTGCGCAGCTCATGGCTGACATTGGCGATGAAGTCGCGGCGGGATTTTTCCGCGGCCTCGATGCGGGTGACGTCGTGGAGCACGGCGAGCGCGCCTCCGGAGGGCAGCGGGGCGGCGTTGATCTCGAAGATGCGGCCTGGGGCGAGGGTGCTGGCGCGTCCGAAACGGACCTCATGGTGATCGAGGGCGGCGCGGACGCAGGCCAGGAGATCGGGGTCGCGGACGAAGTGAACCAGCGGACGGCCGGCGTGGATCGGGGTGCCGGCGATGCGCTGCATGACGGCATTGGACCAGCGGACAAGGCCCTCGGGGGTGATGGCGACGACCGCTTCCTGCATGGAGTCGAGCATGGCGGCCAGCTCCTGGCGGCGGTTCTCGATTTCGGCAAAGTTCCGGCCGAGCTGTTCGGCGGTCCGGTTGAGGGCAGCTTCCATGGCGGAGAATTCATCCTCGCCGGTCAAGGCCAGGCGGGCGCTCAGGTCGCCATCGGCGATGCGGCGGGCAAAGGCCACCACGCGGCGCAAGCGCGCGGCGATGCGGCGGGCAGCCCAGGCAGCCAGGGGGAGGGCCACGGCGAGCGCGATGAGGCCGGCCCATAAGCCCTCGTGGGCCACCAGGTGCAGCGTCTCGCCGGCTGTGTTCTCCAGCAGGCGGCGAAAGACGAACTCCAGCACCGCGGTTTGGAGAACCAGCAGCAGGACAAAAAGTCCCAGCAGCCTGGCGAAGACTCTTCGAGTCAAAGCGACGCTCCCGTCCGGCCCATTCCGGCGCACGGCCGGCATAAGCCGGCTTTGTTACTCGCCCTTGGGAAGCTCGAAGCGATAGCCGGCCCCGCGCACGGTTTTCAGGTAGCGCGGGTTCTCCGGATCTACCTCGATTTTCTCACGGATGCGGCGCACATAGACGTCGACGGAACGGGGAGTGACGAAGCGGGCGTCGCCCCAGACGGCGTCGAGCAGGTGGTCGCGGCTGAAGACCCGGCCGGGGTGGCGCGCCAGGTAGTCGAGCAGGCGGAACTCGGTGGCGGTGGTGGTGGTCAGCTCGCCGCGCACCTTCAACTGCATGGCGTTAGCGTCGATGATCACTTCTTCAAAACTGATGATGGAAGGCGTGGTGGGGCGCTCGAAGCGGCGCAGCACGGCCTTGACGCGGGCCACCAGTTCGCGGGTGGCAAAGGGCTTGGTGATGTAGTCGTCGGCGCCCAGCTCGAGGCCCAGCACGCGATCGTTTTCGCCGGCGCGGGCGGTGAGGAAGATGATGGGGATGGTGCAGAGCGCGGGGTTTTGGCGCAGGCGGCGGCATACGTCGAGGCCGTCTCCGCCGGGGACCATGATGTCCAGCAGAAACAGGGCCGGCGGCTGGCGCTCGGCGTCGGAAATCACGTTGGTGGGGGCATAGTAGAGGCGCGCCGCAAACCCGGCAGCTTCAAGATGATGCTGCACCAGCCGCGCGATATCGGTGTCGTCTTCCAGTACAAATACGGTTTGGCTCAAACGGTCTGCCCTCGCCCGGCGGCCGTTTATTTTCAGATGCGGAGGCCGCACGGAACCATTAACAGAGTAATGCAATCAGGCAAACAGAATGCAAACGTTGTGTGAATTCGAATTGTGAATGTGGCGTGAACTTGACCGGAGATGAGGCGGTTCGCGGCGGCCTGATGGCGCTCCGGGCAAAAGTACACAGGTTTTTCTTGACTCCGGGCGCTGGCCTTTGAAAGACTTCGTGCGCGTATCCAGCAACGCTTTCGGCTCTCATTGACTTTGAGCGGGCGGCTTTGCCGCGCTCCCCGCATCGGACCACCGCCGCCTGGTCTCAGGGAAGTGAGGCGCGCAGCTCCGGCCCCTCAAGGGCGCGGAAACCTGAGGAAATCCATTGGAGGGATCATGAAGAAATACTTCGCGGAACTGGTGGGCACCTTCACGCTGGTGTTCTTTGGCGTGGGCACGGCGACGGTTGCCGGCGACAAGGTCGGCATTGTGGGCATCGCGTTCGCCTTCGGCCTGGGGCTGATCGCCGCGGCGTACGGGATTGGGCCCATCTCCGGCTGCCACATCAACCCGGCGGTAAGCCTGGGCGTGTGGACGGCCGGACGTATGCCGGTCAGGGACCTGATCGGCTACTGGGTGGGGCAGTTCGCGGGCGCCATTCTGGCTGCCTGGGTGATCGCGGTCATTGTCATGGGCATGGGGGGCGGAGGCTATAACATCGGCGCGAGCGGCCTGGGACAGAACGGCTGGGGCCCCGGCTACCAGGGCGAATTTAGCATCCTCTCCGCCATCGTGTTCGAGTTTCTGGCCACGCTGATCTTCGTCACCGTTGTCCTCGGCTCGACGCAGAAGGCCGCGCCGGCGGGCTTTGCCGGACTGGCGATCGGCATTACGCTGGTGGCGATTCACCTGCTGGGCATCCACATTACCGGGACCAGCGTGAACCCGGCCCGCAGCCTGGGGCCGGCGCTGTTTGTGGGCGCCAAGGCTCTGCGCCAGGTCTGGCTTTTCCTGCTGGTGCCAAGCCTGGGCGGCGCCTTTGCGGGTCTTTTGTTCCGCTTCAAGGCGCTGGCGGCAGACTGAGAAACGCCCCATGGAAAAAACCGGGGAGCGGCCATTCATGCGCACAGCCCCCGGATTTTCTGCGTTTTTCTTTCGGGTGCCTGTTATTGATCCGCCCGTTAACGATTCAAACGAAACTGGGTACCCCACCGGGGCGCCCTCTGGGCCACGCGTCGTTGTTTTTGCGGCTAGGGCGGGATTTCACGGTCGCATCCCAAAGAGGCCGGATCAATAACGCTGGCCGAGAGCATCGCGCGGCAGCCTTGCTGGCAACGTAGCGGGTGGTCCAACACGCCATGGTTTAGGATTGAGCCGGGCGCGCGGTCTTCGCTGCGTCTTCGGGGGCTCAAATGACCTGGATGATTGTGCTGGTTGGCCTGGTGGTGGGGATGGTTTCCGGCGTGGTGGGCATTGGCGGCGGCATTTTATTTGTCCCCGCGCTGGTGTGGCTGCTGGGCATGGATCAGCACAAGGCGCAGGGGACTTCGCTGGGCGCATTGCTGGCGCCGGTGGGCATCCTTGCGTTTCTGGAGTACTACCGCAAGGGCAACGCCGACATTCGCGTGGCGCTGCTGCTGGCGGCGGGGTTTCTGGTGGGCGGATACTTCGGAGCGGCGGGGGCGCAGCACATCCCGGAGATCTGGCTGCGGCGGATTTTTGCGCTGACGCTCATCGGCGTAGGCGGGCGGATGTGGTTCCTGCAGTGAGGCAACGGCGTCAGGCCGTGGCGATGAAGCGCAGGCGCACGTAGTCGGCGGTCCAGTTCCCTTCCTCGTCGCGGAGAACAGGTGCAAGCAGTGCGGCGGTCTCCTGGACCACCGTGTCGCGGAGCGGTTCGGGCAGGCCGTCGAGCACGCCGCGGCGGAAGGTGCGGAGCCAGCCTTCCATGCCGCTTTCGGCAAGCAGCGTGGGGCGCGCAATCAGACTCATCCGCTGCACGTGGAAGCCATGGCCCTCGAGGCGCTGCGCATATTCGTCGGGGGTGGGAGAGTAGATGACGCCGTCTTCGCGATCGCCATAGCCGTGGCGGGCCAGCACGGCGCCGAGCGCCACGCGGATGGCGGCGATGTTGCCGTGTCCGCCCATCTCGGCAACAAAACGGCCGTGGGGCTTGAGAACGCGACGCACCTGGCCGAGCATGGCGTCCTGATCGCTGACCCAGTGCAGGACGGCGTTGGAGAAGACGGCGTCAAAGGCGCGGTCGGAAAAGGGGAGCGACTCGGCGCTGGCTTCCTGGGCCAGAATGCCCCGTGCGCGCGCTGCGGCGACCATCTCCGGCGATGAATCCACGGGCACCACAGTGGCGCCGGTGGCAAGGATCCGCTGCGTCAGTTGGCCATCGCCACAGCCCAGGTCGAGGATGCTTTCGCCCCCTCTGGCTGCCAGCCATTCGAGCACTTCGCTTGCCAGCGTTTGCACAAAAGCGCCATTCTTCCCATAATCCGAGGGGTCCCAGGTCTGCGTCGACATATGTGGCCTCCGTTCCCATTTCGCGCCAACATGGGAGCTCAAGACAGAGTCATTCTACTCCGCAACTGCGGCAGCGGTATTCATGAGCGATATTCGCCCCCAAAAAGCGCAAAACACCTCAGATCGATTGCACGGACAGCAGGGTCAGGTCGTCGACCAGTCCGACTTCCTTTTGCACGAAGGGTTCGCCGTAGCGGACGCCGGCCAGCAGGCCGTAGTGGCGGGCCTCGGCAAACGTGCGCTCGCGAATTTCTTCCTCGGGGACAAACAGGGCGCTGCCGGCGGGCTGGTTGGCATATTGCGACCTGTAGGCCATCAGCGCGGCGTGGCGCTGCTCGATGAAGGGGGTTATGTCCACGATGAAGGTGGGGCGCACGTCGGCGTAGAGGCTGGCGTAGACGATCTTGAAGGGGCGGTGCGGGACTGATCCTGTTTGCCTCCCCAGCCACGAAGTGGGCGCCGGGGTACCCTTCAGGGTCGGGCCATCGCTGGGAACCCCGGTGACGCCGGCTTCCATCTTGGCGAGGCCGGAGAGAAAGCAGGCCTCATAGCCGAGCGCGGCGGTGGCGGAGTGGTCGGGATGGCGGGCCTGCCAGTAGGGGAGGATGACGACGCGGGGACGGAGCCGGCGCAGGACGCGCACGATCTTGATGCGGTTTTCGAGGGTGTTTTCGACCGCGCCGTCGGGCAGGTCGAGGGCTTGGCGCCAAGTGACGCCCAGAAGGCGGGCGGCTTGGGCGGCTTCGCGGGCGCGGTCCTCGGCGCTGCCGCGGGTTCCGGCTTCGCCCTGGGTGAGGTCGAGAATGGCGGTGCGCAGGCCGCGCGAGGCCATGCGCAGCAGGGTTCCCCCGCAGGTTTGTTCCACGTCGTCGCGGTGGGCGGCTATGGCGAGGACGTCTGCCGCCGTGGGATCAGCTACGGAATCGGCGGTCATTGGCGATTGCTCCTCATGGGCGGGCGGCGCTCGAGGTTGGTGGTTTCCCACCTTCGTCGGGGAACGGACAGAGGGTGAATCTGCATGGTTGGCGCTTCCGCGTCGGGGTTCAATGCTCCGGGAACTCGATGCCGCGCGCCGTGCCGCTCAGTAGACGGTGTTGTCGGCGTCGGTGGCCGCATCCATGTAGGCCACGTCGTAGGCCGTGCCGGTGACGGTCACGTACTGGTTGTCGATGGCCGACCCGTCCACGGTGGAGTAGATGTATACCTGCCCGCCCTCCGCCGTGTAGACCTTGTTCAGGCCGGTCACTGCGGCAATACCCGTGGCGTCGCCCAGGTAGGGCTCCAGCATGGTCACGGTGTTGGTGGAGGTGTTGTACATGGTGAGGCAGCCGTAGCCGGATTTGTAGACGCTGGGGTTGTTGGCGCGCTCGCCGTTGGTGCACTTGCTCATGCCCACCCACAGCGTATCGTTGTCGGCCTCGAGCATGCGGCTGATGCCGCCGGGAGCTCCGTCGCTGATGGCAACGGGGCTGGAAGCTTTGTTGGTGGAGAGATTGACCACCGTCAGGTGGCCGCCAAAGAATCCGTCGGGCATCAACTGCTGGCCCACGACGTACATGGTGGAGCCGTCGACCAGGGCATTGCTGGCGCCGCCGGGGATGGCGATGGTGGAACCGGCGAGAGTGGCGTTGGTGGGCAGGGTTCCGGACGCCTGACCGACCAGGAAGATGAGCGGAGCCACCGGCAGAATGGAAACCGAGGCATTGTTGCCGCCGCACTCCGGCCCGCAGTTGAGGATGTAGGCGGTTCCGCCATCGGAGGAGAAGACGGCCTTGACCGGCCGGTCAAAGACCAGCGGGGCTCCATAGTAGTTGCCGGTAGCGTCCACGTGGTCCGGGCTCTGAGCCTGAAAGAGGCAGTAGCCGGGCGCGTTCTGCGGCTCGCAATCCACGGCGGCCTTGGGCCAGGTGGAGGACCCGCCGGAGTAGTTGGTGGTCTGCGCGGGCGACAGTTTTACCGGATAGTACGCGTAGTTGGAGTTCTGGACGAAGACCAGGGCCAGTGAGCCGCCGGGGTTCACGCTGACGCGGTACACGCCGGGAATGCCGAGCGCATAGGTCCCGTTGCTGGTGTGGTCGATCACCGTAAAAAAGTGGGACTGCTGGCTGGCGGCAAAAGTGTAGTTCTGATTGCGGGTGATAAAGATGCTGGAGGAAAGGCCATTGAGGCCGCCCTGGGCCCCGCTGCTGCTCTCTTTGGCATAGCTGACCGGGGTAAAGCTGCCGTCGCCGGAGCCGTAGACCACGCCCAACTGCTCTTCCGGCATGTTCTGGATGGTGATGGGGAGCGCACCCGAATACCCGGAGATGGAAAACGACGCTGGCTTGTCGTTATAGCCGCTGCGGATGTCGTAGTAGGCATCGACAAACTGGAGCGCGCCCTTGGCGAATGCGCTGGGGTTCTGGATCGCGATCACGACGCGGTTGGTCAACCCGCTGGGGGGCAGATTACGGCCTGCAAAATAGGTGGTGCCGCCACAACCTGCCAGCGCGGCGGCAACGATCAAGGCGGCTGCGGCGCTCATCCAAAGACTTCTCTTGTTCAAAATCCCTTACCTCGACGAAAGACGCGGCGCGGGCCGCGGAGTGAACGAATTGATGGCGGTTGCCGGTCGATGAAGCCGATCGCAAGAGTCTCGGAGATCGAAAAACTCTGTGTTCCGGAACCGTTTCCCAACCAGCTTATGACTCCCAAAGTATAACAAAGCGAGCCGGTCCGAGGGCATTTTCACGTCCATGCCGCCCTTGCCGCAATGTGCGGGGTGGCGCTTGGCTCCGCCCCGCGACGAAGTGGCCGCCGGGGTATCCTCCAACGGTCGGGGCATCGCCTGAGACCCCGTACAGCACGCCATCGCCACTTGCATCCAGCGGCTTCGGTAAACCGCGGAAGTGAAAATGCTTTGGCGCGGTCCGGCCTTGTGGCTTAGCATGGCAGCAGAATGACCCAATTCGCCGACATCTTTGCCAGCCGCCCGGTGCTTGCCGACGGCGCCATGGGGACCGTGCTCTACGCCCGTGGCATCTTCATCAACCGCTGTTACGACGAGCTGAACCTCTCCGACCCCGGCCTGATTCTGTCCATCCACGAGGAGTACCTGCAGGCCGGCGCCGAGATTCTTGAAACCAACACGTTCGGCGCCAACCGTTTCCGTCTGGCGCGGCATGGATTGGCGGGGAAGGTGGCGGAGATCAACGCCGCCGGCGTGCGCCTGGCGCGCCAGGCCGTGGAACACCTGAAGGATAAGCAAGCGGGCGAGGCCTGGGTGGCCGGTTCGGTGGGCCCGCTGGGCGTGCGGCTGGAGCCGTTGGGCAAGACCGGCCTGGACGAAGCGCGCGCGGCTTTTGCAGAGCAGATTGACGCTCTGGCCCAGGCTGGCGCGGACCTCCTTATCATCGAGACCATGCCGGCGCTGAACGAGGCGCGGGAGGCGCTGACGGCGGCCCGCGAGATCGCCCCCGACCTGCCCGTGCTGGTGATGGTGACGGTGGACGACGACAGCAACTGCCTGGACGGCTCCTCTCCGCAGCACGCCGCGGCCCTGCTGACGGAGTGGGGCGCGGGAGCCATCGGCGTGAACTGCTCCACCGGCCCGGCCACGGTGCTGACGGCCATTGAAGCCATGCGCACGGCCACCGCGCTGCCGCTGGCCGCCATGCCCAACGCCGGCATGCCGCGGGCCGTGGAGGGCCGCAACATCTACCTGTGCTCGCCGGAGTACATGGCCAGCTTCGCGCGCAAGGCCATTGCCGCCGGAGCGCAGATTGTGGGCGGCTGCTGCGGCACCACGCCCAACCACATCCGCGCCATGCGGTCGGCCATGCGGGCCATTGTTGCGCAGGCGCGCGTGGAGGGTTCCGGCGCGGCTCCCGAGCTGAACACCGAGACCCCGCCCGCGCCGCTGGGTGAGCGCTCGCGGATCGGGGCTCTGGTCGCGCAGGGCAGCTTCGTGACGCTGGTGGAGATCGTGCCGCCCAAGGGCATCGACTGCGTGAAGGAGATCGAGGGCGCGCGCCTGCTGGCAGGACTGGGCGTGCATGCCATCAATGTGCCCGACTCGCCGCGCGCCTCGGCGCGCATGAGCGCGCAGAGCCTGTGCATCCAGATTCAGCAACACACCGGCATTGAGACGGTTCTGCATTACACCTGCCGCGACCGCAATATTCTGTCCATTCAATCGGATCTGCTGGGAGCCTCGTCCATCGGGCTGCGCAACATTCTCTGCCTCACCGGCGACCCGCCCAAGCTGGGCAACTATCCTGACGCTACCGCGGTGTTTGACGTGGACTCCATCGGTCTGGTCAACATCGTGCGCCGGCTGAACCACGGGCTGGACATCGGGGCCAACGCCATCGGCGCCAGCACCAACTTCACCATCGGCGTGGCCGCCAACCCCGGCGTGCCCGACATCGAGCAGGAGCTGCGCCGGTTCAAGTACAAGGTAGAGGCCGGCGGCGAATACGCCATCACCCAGCCGGTCTTCGACCTGCGCCTGCTGGAGGAGTTTCTGGAGCGCATCGAGGGGTTCCGGATTCCGGTGATTGCGGGCATCTGGCCGCTGACCAGCCTGCGCAATGCCGAGTTCATGAAGAACGATCTGCGCGTGTCCATGCCCGAGGAGATCATGCTGCGCATGGCGCAGACCGGCTCGCCCGACGCCGCGCGGCGGGAAGGCGTGCTCATTGCCCAGGAGATGCTGGCGGCGGTGCGCCCGCTGGTCCAGGGCGTGCAGGTGAGCGCGCCCTTCGGCCGCTACGCCCTCGCCGCCGAAGTGATTTCGAGCGTGCTGCCGAAACCGGAAGCCCGTCCCACGGAGTGAATGCCATGCCCTCGTTTGAAGAATCGCTGAAGAAGCTCGAAACCATCGTCGATCAATTGGAAAAGGGCGACCTGGCCCTGGAGGAGTCGCTCAAGCTCTTCGAAGAGGGCGTGGGGTTGTCTGCGGCCTGCAAGCAGGAGTTGGACGCCGCCGAGGGCAAAGTGCAGATGCTGGTCAAGCAGCGCGACGGCTCGCTGAAGCCGGAGCCGTTTCTGACCGAGAAGCCGTTTTAAAAGCAGTGGCCAGCGGTCAGTGGTCAGCAGGCTCCAGGGCCTCGTTCCCAGTGCGTTCATGCAGGGGATTGCCGATCCTCTATGAAGCGGAGGCAGTTGCGATCGGCGTCCTTGACATACATTTCGCGGCGGCCCCAGGTCTGGTCGACGGGGCCGCTGTCGATGGAGACGCCTCTGGCGACAAATTCGGCGTGCAAGGCGTCTACGTCGTCGACCATCAGATTGGCGACGCCGCCGGCAACGCCGTCGCCGCTGAATGACGATAGGTTGATCCACACGCCATCGCGGGAGATGCCCACGTAACAGGGGTCGGAGTGTGCGTCGTCAACGCCATGCGCAAACTCCAGGCGGAAGCCGAGGCGGTGGCAATAGAAGCCGATGGCCGCTTTGGCAACCGAGACGTGCAGCAGGGGAACTGCGAGCTTGATCACGGGGACCTCCAACTTATTCAGATTTGCAGACAGAATCGGATTACTCGCCGCTGTCTTTTCGCGATTCCTTTCCGCGCCGCTTCGCGAGCCGCGAGACGACGGCGATCTCCCGCAGAACCTGCTGGAGCGGACGCGCTGGCGTGCCCCACAGGACCGTTCCCGGCCTGAGGCCCTCATTGGTGACCGTCTTACCGCTGAGAACGCCTGCTTGCCCTCCTAGAATGACGCCGGGGCCTATGTGGGCGTGGTCGCCGATGCCCACCTGGCCCGCGATGACCGCGCCGTCGCCAACCGAGCAGGAGCCGGAGATGCCGGTGAGGGCGACCAGGATCACGTCTTCGCCGATGTCGCAGTTGTGGCCCACGTGGACCAGGTTGTCGACCTTGGTGCCGCGGCCGATTCGCGTCTGCTTGAGGGCGCCGCGGTCGATGGTGGAGTTGGCGCCGATCTCGACGTCATCCTCGATGAGGAGGGTTCCCTGCTGAGGAAACAGGGTGTAAGCGCCAGTGGCGGCATCGCGGACATAGCCGAAACCGTCCGCGCCCAGGACCACGCCGGCATGAACGACGACGCGGTCCCCAAGGGTTGTTCCGGGATAGAGGACGGCGCGGGGATAGATGCGGCAGTGCTCGCCGATGCGTACGCCCTCGCCGACGACCGCGCCGGCTTCGATGCGGGTGCCGGCGCCGATGTGCGCGTGGTCGCCGATGATGGCGCCCGGGCCGATGGAGACGTCGGCGGCTAGCTCGACCTGCGCGCCAAGGACCGCGGAGGGATGGACGCCGGCTGCGGGCGGCGCGGGCTTCAGGAGCCTGGCGGCCCGGGCAAACCAGAGGCGGGGCTGGGCGGCATCGATGACGCGCTTGTTCTGTGGGAACGATGCGGCGGAACCGGCGCGGAGAACGACGGCTCCGGCGTTGCTGTCCAGGGCCTCCGTAGCGGCGGCGGCATCCTCGGCAAAGACGAGGTCGGAGGGGCCGGCCAGCGCGGAGGAGTTCACCCCTTGGACCACAAACTCCGGGCTGCCCTGCACCAGCTTCCCGCCCAATGCTTCGATCAGTTCGCCCAGCGTCATGCGTTTCCCCCTCAATACAGCCCCGGCTCCCCCGCCGGCCTTGTCTTCCAGCGCCGGTGAATCCACAGCCACTGGTCAGGATAGCGCCGAATCCACCCTTCCGTTGCGGAGGCGCACTGCTGGGTTGCGGCCACGATGTCGGCTTCAGGGTCCTCCGTCTCGGTGAAGACCAGCTCAGGGCCGAAGTGCAGGACGTAGCGGCGCTCGGCGGGTTCCCAGAGCATGAACCCCGGCAGCACCGCCGCGCCGGTCTTGAGCGCCACCCGCGCCAATCCTGAGGCGGTGCAGGCCTCGATGCCGAAGAACTTCACAAACACGCCCTGCGGCGGGGTCATATTCGTGTCCATCAGGATGCCGACCGTCTCACCGGCGCGCATGGCGGTGAGCAGGCCGCGGGCGAAGTCGTCCTTGTGCAGGACCTGGTTGCCGTGCAGGCAGCGGATGCCGTTCACGTATTCGTCGAGGCGGCGGTTGTCCAGGCGGCGTATGACCATGCCCATGGGGTGTCCCATCAGCGAGTGATAAAAGCTGGAGAGCTCCCACGCGCCCAGGTGGCCGGTCACCACCAGAACGCCTTTGCCGCGGGCCTGCGCGGCAAGGTAGTGATCCAGGCCCTCGGTGCGAAGCCAGTCGCGGGTGTTTTCGGCGGTGTACCGGGCCATGCGGCAGAATTCCACCAGTTGCCAGCCCAGATGAACATAGACGCGGCGGAGTATGCGGGTGCGTTCCGCGATGGGCAGCTCGGGGAGGGCCAACTGGAGGTTGCGCACACCCACGCGGCGCAGGCGTCCAAACGACCAATAGACGGCGAAGGCCAGCAGGCCGGCCAGCACGCGCGCCAGGCCGCGCGGCATGTGCCCCAGCGTGCGCACGACGGCCAGGGCCAGCCAATACTCTACGTTTTCGCGAATGGGGTTTTCCCGCATGGTGGAAGGCAAAGAACAGTTTAGAATGCCGGCGCGAGGCACCGGGACGATTGACGGCGAGGAAAGCAAACGAGGGGAGGTCCGGCCTAGTCCGGACCTCCCCGCGCCGATTCCTGTGCTGGTTTACGGCTGCTTGCGGTATTTGGCCTTGACGAAGTATTGGGCCACATCGCGGACAAACTCGACCGCTCCCGGAGGAACATCGACGGTGCCCTTGAGGATGGCGTCGAAGCTGTGCGGCTGGCCGAAGTAAAGCTCGGTGTCTTCCGAGTTCTGGCTGACGCTGGTGCCGTCCAGATCGACGCCGGCAAAAAGGCCCTTGTTGCGGGAGTAGCTGAGCAGCTCGGCGTTCATCTTCCAATCCGTGGCGGCGGTTCCGTTGCGGCCCACGGGTCCGGCTGCGGCCGAGGCGTCGCCCCCGATCTTGAACTTGCTCTTCAGCAGGTCCTGAAAGCCGCGGGCATTGACGGCAACCAGGATGAGGTCGGTGGACTGGCCGCCGATCTGAAATCCAATGGACCCCCCGGCCATGCGAATGAAGACCGGCGCGCTCCAGCCGTGGCCGGTGCGGCATGTGACCACGCCCTGGCCGTACTGCGCGCCCACCAGGAAGGCTCCCTTGATCAGCCCCGGGACCACGCCGACACAGGTGGCCTGCTGAAGAATGTTCATGGGGATGGTCGAGTCCTGGGCGGCCATGATCTGGTCCAGGACCTGCTTGGCCGAGTCGATGCGGGCCTGCAAATCCTCGCGCGTCGAGGCCGCTGCGGCGGTGCACGTAAGCACGAAACAGAGACAGACGGAAGCAATTGTCTTCTTCATATCCGAATCCTTTTCACTCCGCTGCCTTGCCCGGCGCGGATGGTTGAGTGTTGAACGAAAACAGGCGCATCGCGATGCCGCGGGCCGTCCTGAAACAGGGTACAGCATCCGCGCCGGGACGCGCGTGCCGCGCCCTGCCTGCGCACTGCCTGCGAGGCTTTGGCCCTTGCGCCGCACCTGCCGCGCAACCGGGACGCGCATCAGGAGCGGACCGCCTGCTCCTGCTGATTCTGATGCATCAATGGACGTGGGGGAGGGTGGAAAGAAAGACGCGCAGGCCCGATTTTCGCGATGAGCCGCAAAAAAGGTAAAAAAGAGGAGTTCCCGGGCCTCATGGAAAACATGCTGCCTGGGAACTCCTTTCCCCAGATCTGCGTTGTTTCTGTAAACAAGTCTGAGGAAAAACTGTTTTCCACACAAGAGCACCCAAGGACTGCGGCAAAAAGTAATACGCAGAGTTTGCTGATTGGTAACGGGGCTCAGAGCGCGATCCTCCCGGCTCCTCAATATGCAGGCAAACGCATCAAGGACGTGTACCCCGCTTTTGAGAGTTGGATTCGTCGCTGGGTGTGGCAAAGAAATGAAAGGGAGACGAGCGGACCTGTTTTTCGTGATGAGTCGCGAAAGAGAGAAAACAGAAAAAAGAGGAGTTCCCGGGCCTCATGGAAAACATGCTGCCTGGGAACTCCTTTCCCCAGATCTGCGTTGTTTCTGTAAACAAGTCTGTGGGATATGCATCTTTCGCACAAGGGCACGAAAGGGCCTTAGCCTGTAGTAACAGGAAAAGTTTACTCATAAGTAAACGGCTGGGCCGACGCCGCGCGCGGGCTGATCGCCGCAAGCAATCGACTGCCGATCCATTGCTTGCCGTTCCAAATTTGAGACTCATCCAAGCCCGCTGGCACCGGTAGTTGAGAAGCCGAAGCCCAGCGATAACGGAGTCCACTTCCCATTCCCTGCCAGCCACAACGTCGATATCCTCCGCCACTGCGGCTACCGGGGTACAGCAATTATGGAGCCGCTCTAGTTGACCAAGCGGCGGTCACCGGGCTGAAAACTGCGCCTTCTGGGCCGCGATTTGGCCAGCGGCGGTTTCTGCCCTGGCCGCAACAGCGCGGTCCCCCCGAAGCATCACACGGTGACCCGAAGGTATCATTTACCGTTTTAATTTGAATAAGTTACTTTAAGTGCAAATGTGCGCCGGCTTTGGGTGCGATCGCCGGCAGCACGAAGAGCGAGAACCCGCTGGGGTTGCCTTGAAGAATCGAATAAATGCTGTTTGTCAGGCGAAGGAGAACTTATGATTTTCACCCTGCTCCAACTAGCCGCAATTGCCGCGGTGGCAGTTTGCCTTTACCGTTGGAGAGCAAGTGTGCGCCGCCGGAATACTCAGTCGTGGGAGTCGCTTCTGTCCCGGCTGCAACCGAGCTGGGGCGCCCACGGGTTGAACGATCAATTCCTTTGGGACAAAGGGCTGAAAGCAACGCCGGAGGAGAATTGGAAGCGCATTAAGGGCCCTTATGGTCTCTGGGCGATCTACCAGAACGCCCGCGTGATGCTGGAGATGGCCGACTATGCAGCCCGAAACACCGCCTCGTTTGACCGCAAGGTTCTTGAGACCCTCCGCAGCGATGCCACGCATATCCGCGTTTGCGTTCTTAAAACTCTTACACAGTACGCCTTGAGAGATGCCAATGAAAGCATCTGTGCAAATGCGTTCTGCGCCACGTCGATGTATACAGAGATGGCGGCACGGATGACGCAGCTGATGCGAGGAAGTCTTGGGGACATGTTTCCTGCCTTGGCTTTCTAGAGCGGTTCCACAATTCACGTGCCCTTAGTGGTGATGGTAAAGGTGGCTATTTCTTGAGGAAAAAGCCACTTGAAGGCAGCGGTTCCGGGGTACGGCAATTGTGGAACCGCTATAATACAAGTTTCATTCCTCATACGATCCTCGTCCTGGGCCAGTGCTGGCGCACCTGGGCGACCGGGGACCCTCTGGGTGCGGCTCACTCCCTCGACCGCTCCGGCGGCCGCATCTTTGTTGGCCGCCCGCAGCCGCGCGCACAGTAACTGGTCGCCCGCGAAGATATACAAGGGCAGATAGCAGTAGCTGTCGTAGTAGCCGTGGAAGAAGCCCTCCGGCTGATGGCCGTAGAGCGGGATGTCGGTCGCGTCCAGGTCGAGCACGATCTGGTCCGGCGCGCTGCTGTGCGACTCCAGAAACAGGCCCCCAACAAGCGGTCCAGAGCAGGCGCCGAGTAACCGATCTTGTGATAGCGACCGCTGCGGCCAACCAGTTCCAGCCGGTTCAGCGTGCTCTTTGACCCCACGGGCGAAGACCTGTCCGTGGGGACCCCGGCTTGCCCGCCAGCGGGTCATCCAGATCGCGCTTGCCGCTGAGCAGCGCCAGCAGCGGGTCCGAGCGCAACTGCTCGTGGTCGTTGAGATCTTCATAGCCCAGCGCCAGCCCGTAGATGCGCTGCGCCAGCATCTCAGGCAGTTGATGCTTGACCAGCAAGAGCGGCGGTCGGTGAAGCAGCCCGCCAACCGCCCCCGCACATCCCAATTCCTTGCCGGCCAACAGCGTCGATATCCTCTGTCGCTCCAGAGTGGATCGGGTGCCGCAATATGTCTCTCCCTCCTTGCTCACTATGGCTCGCAAGTTGCTCTCCTTTGTATATAAATGCGGAACTGCTTTTCATGGTGGGAAACAATTGAGATAGACATTTTCTTGATTTGGCCATAGAGTGTTGGGCATGCAGGTAGACATTGGCACTGTTCGACGAGCGCTCGATCTGGATGAGGTTGAGCCGTGCTTCCAGCCTGTAGTTGAACTTCACACCGGCCGCCTGGCCGGTTTTGAAGTCTTAGCGCGCTGGAAAAACCCGCGGCTTGGCATGGTGCTGCCGGAGAATTTCATCTCACTGGCGGAAGAGAACGGGCTGATCGGAAACCTTACGAGCCAGATTATGCGGAAGGCATTCATGTTGGCGCCGGTGTTGCCGGAGCCGCTTGCGCTGGCCTTCAACTTTTCGCCCGTTCAGTTGCATTATCGCAGCCTGCCCCTTCAGATTTGCGAAGCGGCCAAGGACTCCGGGTTCCCGCTTCAGCGGGTGATGGTGGAGATTACCGAGAGCGCCCTTGTCAACAACCTGGAGCGCGCGCGGCAGATTGCCATCGAGCTCAGAGCGATGGGCTGCCGCATGGCGCTGGACGATTTTGGAACCGGATATTCGAGCCTGCGGCACCTTCAGGATCTCCCGTTCGATGTCTTGAAGGTCGATCAAAGCTTCGTCGGCTCGATGACCAGCAAACGCGAAAGCCGGAAGATCGTGGCGGCGATTGTGGGACTGGGACAAAGCCTCGATCTGATTACCATCGCGGAAGGGGTGGAAACGGAGGAGCAGGCAGAGATGCTTCTGCGCCTTGGCTGCACGCTCGGCCAGGGATGGTTCTACGGGCGGCCGGCGACGGCAGATCAAATCCCCAAAATCGTGGCGGCTGCGCCGCACGGGCTGTCACCGCGATCGCCGGCGTCCGGCGATGGCTCCGTTGTCTCCAGCCTGGAGGCGCTGCCCACGCAACGTCTGGCACAGTTGCGGGCGCTCTATGACGGCGCCCCTGTGGGCTTGTGTTTTCTGGATCGAAATCTTCGCTACGTAAGCATCAACCGGCGCCTGGCCGCTATGAATGGCGCTCCGGTGGCAGCCTTCCTGGGAAGAAGAGTGGAGGAAATGGCTCCTGGAATATTCCCGGCGATTGAGCCGTATATTCGCCGCGCATTGCAGGGCGAGGCGATGGAGGAAGTGGAGCTTTCCAGGCCCCCGAACGATCCCGTGAAACCGGATGGGACGAACCTGGTCTCGTATCAGCCGGCTCTGGACGAGGCGGGCGAGGTGATCGGAGTTTCCGTTGCGGTGATAGACATTACCGAGCTGAAGCGAACCAACGACGCGCTCCGCGAGAGCGAGGAACACCTCCGGTATATGGTCAATCTCAATCCCAATATCCAATGGGCCATGGATTCGGAGGGCAACGTCGTTGACATCAATTCCGGATGGGAGATGTTGACAGGGTTGAGCCGGGAACGTACGCGAAACCTGGGATGGCTGGAGGCGGTGCATCCGGACGATGTGGAGCCCACCATGAAAGCGCTGCAAGAGGGGCTTCACAGCGGAAAGCAAATTGACGTCGAATACAGGGTGAAAACCGTCGACCGGGGATGGAGGTGGGTGCGTTCCCGGGGATCGCCGCGAGTTGGACCGAAGGGTCAGATTGTCCGCTGGTACGGCAGCGTGGAGGACATAGACGAGCGCAGACAGTGGGAAGAGGCGCCGCGCAAGGACAGGAAGTAACCCCGGGGTGGATTGCCATCGCGCGTCCGCCGTCCGCTCTTTGGCGCGTGCAGGATTCCCGGCTGGCCCTCCCCGCCGGAAGAAAGCCGGTTATAGCGTTTCCAGCAATGGTGTACCCCGAAGCAGACCCCTTTGCGTCGACGCGAGCCTCAGCGAGCGGCGACCCTGATCCAAATCAAGAGGGGCATAGTATTCCTGGAAACGCCCTGGAGCATTTCTCCTCAATGCACATCAATCTCGATCCTCAGAAGAAATTGCCGCCGTAAACATGCCTGCGGGGTGATGCAGCTTGGCGACCGGCCTGGGGTGGGTGTGGGGCGCCGGCGGACCGTTCAGGGTGCGCATGGTGAGCTCGATGCGGTTGTCGGAGCCCGTTTTGCGCATCAGCCGGCCCACGTGAGCCTTGACGGTGCGCTCCTCGATGCCCAGGCGGCGGGCGATCTCGCGATTGGAATGGGCCAGCAGGATCAGTTCCAGCACCTCTTTTTCGCGGGCGGTCAGGTAGGGTGCACCGTTGGTGAGGCTGCCATCGGGGACCTTGAGGAGGCGGTCGATGAGTTTGGAGAGCAGCCGGCGCGGCGCCCAGATGTCGCCTCTGGTGACCACCTCGATGGCCTGGCGGGCCATGGCGGGATCGGCGTTCGGATCCAGGTAGCCCCTGGCCCCGGCGATGATCGCTTCCAGGACCCGTTCGTCGTTGCCCTCCGGGCCGATTACGATCAGCCGCAGGGAGGGACGAGCGCGGCGAATGGACTCTATAATCGCCAAACCGCCGCTAGAGGCGTGGAGGTCCATGACCAGACACTCGAGCGTTGCGCGGGTGAGCAGTTCCTGCAGGCTGCCCGCAATGGCAAGCAGAGGCGCCTTGCCTTCGAGGGCCGGATGGTCAAAGATGCTGGCGAGTCCTGCAAGCCGCATGGGCTCATCGGACACCAAACCGATTTGAATTGGTTCGTGATAGCGAAACGTGGAAATGTTGCTCTCCCTTCTTCAATGAGCAGGAGAGCTGGGCCCAGTGCGGCCAGGGAGCGCTCTTCGCCACCCATCGCCGCACGTATCTTTGCGTCTTCTGAACCAGTCCAACCGGGGGTATTACAAAAAAAAGCCCTTAAAGTTTTTGGAAGAACAATCCCCTGTTGTTTCTGATATTGCCCTTGCGATCGGCATTGCTGATCTCGCCGGCTTCATCGGAACGGAAGAATAGAATCTGGCACAGCCCTTCGTTGGCGTAAACCTTGGCCGGTAGCGGCGTGGTGTTGGAGATTTCAAGTGTCACGAAACCCTCCCACTCCGGCTCGAATGGCGTCACGTTCACTTGTGATTCCGCAACGCGCATAGGTCGACTTCCCAACGCAGATTGTTAAAACATCCCTGGGGATACGGAAGTACTCGTTTGACCGCGCCAATGCAAACCAATTGGGCGGCACAATTACGGATGGGGCCTGCACGGAGACAAAGGAACGCTCGTCAAAGGCCTTGGGATCGATGATGGCGCTGTTCACATCGGTAAAGATCTTGAATTCGTCGCAGACGCGGAGGTCATAGTCAGAGGAGGAAAGTCCATCGGAGATGACGCCCTCGGCGATCTGGTTCTCGCTGCAGGGCTCGATCATCCGGTGGTTGAGGGCTTGTTCCCGGATCCAACGGTCGCTCTGAATCGACATGCCTCTCCTCATCCCGGGCTGATTTTTCCTGTCCAGAGAAAAATAGCTGGTTTTTCGCTGAAAAAGCGCTAATTGATCTAACAATGCTGTTTTAATTTTACGAGAGGCGCCCGCAAATGACAATGGCCCTGGCGAAAATTGGGCGAAAAGATCCTGGCGAAGTTTGGGTGAAAACGGCCCTGCTGAGAGGGTTACGAGGCGCAAGATTCGGTTTCCCGAGGGAAAAAACTGAGAATGCACATTTCCTTTATTTCCTAATTCCCGCAAAACCTGTAGCATGACTTCGGTAAGGCGTAGTACATTCAATCCAGTCGCCTTAGCGAGGTTCCCCTTTGATTAAGCAGGACATCGTCCATCAAGTAA
The DNA here is from genome assembly GCA_049509995.1 of Occallatibacter sp. Lineage (GTDB taxonomy): Bacteria > Acidobacteriota > Terriglobia > Terriglobales > Acidobacteriaceae > Telmatobacter. The sequence goes on from JBEKZJ010000041.1 coordinate 32,103, forward strand.
TCGAGCGCACGGGCCTGCCGCGCACCAAAGCCGAGGCCGCGGTGGATACGGTTTTCGAGGGCCTGAAACAGGCTCTGACCGCCGGCGAGCGCATCGAACTGCGCGGATTTGGCGTATTCAGCGTCCGCGCCCGCAAAACCGGTATCGGCCGCAATCCCCGCACCGGTACCGAGGTGAGCATAACTCCCGGCAAAGCCGTGCGCTTTAAACCGGGCAAGGAACTGCATTCCCTCGACAGCGGCGGCGCGCCGGGCAGTTGAGGGCGCGGACGAGGCAAATGAGCCTTCCGGCCCACGGATGAAGGCGGGCGGCCGAGAGCAACCCCTGCTCTATCCCTCAGGGAGGATTCCGGCTGCCCCAGCCTCCCAACAGATTACGTCGAGGAATCCGGTGCGCTCATATTTCCGGGAGTATGGCCTGCCACTGCTGCTGCTGGCTGCCACTGTGGTAACCACCACCGCCAACGGCGCCCGGTTCATGCAGAACTTCATCGAGGGCATGCCGCCGGTGGCGCGGGACAGCGACCTGTGGCCGTGGGGCTGGCTCGCCGGCCATCCGGAAATGTTCAAGACGGGCTGGGCCTTCTCGGCGTCGCTGCTGGGCATTCTGCTGATCCATGAGTTTGGCCACTATTTTGCCTGCCGCTGGCACCGCATACGCGCTACGCTGCCCTGGGTGCTGCCGGCGCCCACGCTGAGCGGCACGGCCGGGGCCGTCATTCAGATCCGCACCCCGATTCCCAACCGCGACGCGCTGATGGATGTGGGCATCTACGGACCGCTGGCCGGTTATGTGGCCTCGGCGGTAGCCGTGGGGGTGGGTTTTGCGCTCAGCTTCCACGCTCCGGCCAACGCGCCGGCCGCCATCATCCGTCTTGGCGGCGAACCGCTCACCCTCCGCATGTTGCACGCGCTGCTGCTCGAGTGGGCCCCCTCGACCCCGTCGTTCGACCACATTGCGCCCCACCCGGTGCTGGTGGCCGGCTGGATCGGCCTGTTCATTACCTCGCTGAACCTGATTCCCGGCGGGCAGCTCGACGGCGGGCACATTCTGTATGCCATCTCGCCCAGGATGCACAAGCTCGTTACCAACTTTCTGCCCATTGTGCTGTTCCTGATGGGGGCGCTCTGCTGGGTGGGCTGGCTGCTGTGGGGTCTGTTCCTGATGATTCCGGCGATGCGCCACCCCAGGGTTGCGATCGCTCCCGGCCTGAGCCGCAGCCGGGTGGTGCTAGCCGTCATCGGCCTGGTGATCTTCCTGCTCACATTCACGCCCACGCCGTTCTACGACAGCTCGCTGATGCACTTCTTCCACATCGATCCGTTCCGCGCGGCGCCGTAACCACCGGACCGGCGCGTCACATCAGCCGCAGCGCATCCACATCCACCACCAGATTACGCCGCGGCACGCCCGCAGTATCCGCGTGCGCCAGCATCCCCCGCAGCGCCGCATTCAGCGCCTTCCGCGAACCAGCCTTCAAAATCATGTGAAAGCGGTAGACGCCCTTGATGCGCGCGATCGGCGCTGTACACGGCCCCAGCACGCGCACGCCCTCCGGCGCGCCTCTTTGGAACCACTTGCCGAGCTCCGCCGACCATCCCGCCGCTTCTTCGAGCTTTTCCGACTGCACCAGCACGTTGGCCAGCACGCCGAAGGGCGGGTAGTGCATCCAGCGGCGGAATTTCAGCTCGCGCTCGACGAAGCTCAAGTAGTCGTGCTTGCTGGCCGCCAGAATCGCGTAGTGGTCCGGATAGTAAGTCTGCACCACCACGCGCCCCGGCAGATCGCCCCGCCCCGCACGCCCTGAGACCTGCGTCATCAGTTGAAAAACCCGCTCCGCCGCGCGGAAGTCCGGCATCGACAGCGCGTGGTCGCAGCCCACCACGCCCACCAGCGTGACGCCGTGAACATCGTGTCCCTTGGCGATCATCTGCGTGCCCACCAGCAGGTTGATCTCGCCCGAGTGCAGCCGCGCCAATAACCTTTCCAAATCGTGCCGCCCGTGCACGGTGTCCCGATCCATGCGGCCGATGCGCGCGAAGGGAAATATCTCGCCCAGCCGCTCCTCCCCTTGTTGAGAGCCCGCGCCCAGGTAGTAAAGATGCTCGCTGTCGCACTTCGGGCAGCGCGCCGGAACCGTCCTCCTGAACCCGCAATAGTGGCATTCCAGCCTCTGCCCCTCGCGCGCCAGTCCCGCATCCTCGGCCGGCGGCTTGTGATGGGTCAGCGAGATGGCGCAGTTCCGGCACTCCAGCTTTTCTCCGCAGGCGCGGCAGATCACGGCAAACGAGTACCCCCGCCGGTTGAGCAGAATCAACGCCTGCTCGCCGCGTTCCAGTGCCTCGCG
>JBEKZJ010000042.1:0-34413 GCA_049509995.1 Occallatibacter sp.
TCGAACTCCGCCGAGTTATCGTACCATCCTCCCATATCGTCGCCCGGAGCGGGCTGTCCCGCCCTCTGCCGGAACGGCTTGAGCAGCATGTCTTCATCGAGGGCAAGAAAGAAGGCGTGATTGGCGTCGAACTGTTGGCGCATGGGCCCTTCCAACAACTCAACGTCGCCATATTCAAACTGATTGAGCGCCGGGGCGATTGCAACATTCAGGCTGGGTACGCCGCCGGCTCCCAGCCTTTGCGCTTTGGTCAGCGAAGCCAAGGCAGCGGCGGCGCCCGCTTTGAGGAATGTTCTGCGTGTGTGTTCTCTCATGTTCTTACTCCTAGTCGAACTTGCACTTCCATCCTGCCCGCTGCCTGGCAATATTGCGCGCTCTATCAGTAATACAAACATCGTGCCGCGAAGCCTTTGGGACAATCCTCTAGTAACTCAGTTCCAGCACATTGATCGAGTAGGGCGCAAAGCTGTGCTCGAACTTCGGTCCGGCGATTTGAATCCCGCGCTCGACCGGTATGACGGCCTCGGGATTGGCGATGCTGTTGGTTGCGTTCGGCGACTTGCCGCTTAGAACAATCAACGTCGCTTCCCGCGCCACGCTGTGTATGCCATCGAGCGCAATGTTCATCGGCGCCGCGTCAGACGACGCATTCACCACCTTGACGAAGAGCCTGCGCCGCTTTTCGTCGCGCGTCACGGATGCATAGACCCAGGGACCGGCGTTGGCCAGCGTGCTGGCCACCACCTCCGCGCCCAGATGGTTGGCAAACAGCACCTGCGCCCAGTAACTCGGCGAGCCATAACTCGTGAGCGCATCGTAGCCGATCAAGTCAGTCTCCCACTGCATGCCGCCGGGGTTCACATTCACGAACAGCGGCGCGTAGCTGGCCATGATCACAATGTCGCTGTTGCGCTCCATGCCCGTCATCCAGGCAGCGTCAGCCAGCGCTGCCTGCAGGTTGGGCGTCGGCTCGCCCTCGCGCGTCGCCCATTCGCCAACAAAGATCTTCGGCCCGTTGCGGTCGGTCTTGTCGTAGTGGTTTGCGTCCGAAAACGACTTTTCGGCCGTCATGTAAAAGTGTTCGTCCAGCACGTCCGGCTTCACGCTCTTGATGGGCGCGGTGGCAATCAACTGCAGGTCCGGGTAGTGCTGCTTGATCTCCCGGTAGTACTGCGCGTAGCGGCCGTCGTAGGAACCCGACCTGTCGAACCAGTCCTCGTTGCCGATTTCGACGTAGTGCAGCCGGAAAGGCGCTGGATGCCCGTTTTTCGCGCGCTCAGCGCCCCACTTCGTGCCTGCGTCCCCGGTTACGAACTCGATTTCGTCCAGCGCATCCTGGACGTAGGGTTCGAGCGCCGGGCCAGGGTCCACATGCTCCTGCGCCATCGAGTAGCCGGCATAGACGGCGAGCACCGGCTCGATCTTCAGATCCTCGCACCATTCCAGAAACTCCAGCAGTCCCATGCCGTCTGAAGACCGGTAATGCCAAGGGCTGGGATGGGTGGGCCGGTCCACCAGCGGGCCAATGGTCTTCTTCCACTCGAAGCGCTCCGCAATGTGATCGCCCTCCAGATAATTGCCGCCGGGCAGGCGCAGGAAGGCCGGATGCATGGCCGCCAGCTTTTCCATCAGGTCGATGCGGTCGCCGTAGGGGCGCCCATGATAGGTCGGCGGAAACAGCGAAACCAGATCGAACCACACCGTCGCCGGGCGCGGGATGGTCAGAATCAGGTGATTGTTGGCTGTGAGGGGCGCCTGCGCGGTCTTCAGCGTAAAGGTGTACTGTTTCCACTCGCCGGTCAGGCCGCTCACCGTCGCGCTGGCCGCGGTTGCGCCCGTCTCATCGTTCACCAGGCTGACGGTCACCGGGACCCCGGCGCTATCGGTCTTCGCGTAGAAGGATCCACTGTAGGTGGTCTGCGGCCGCACCGGGATGCCCCAGAATCCGTCGTTCTGCACGCCGGCGGGCGCAGTTTCCGTCGCCGCGGTCACGCTCACCTTCAGGCTGCGCGGCAGAGCAGCGCTGGGGCCGGTCTGGGCATCCACCGAAACCGCGACTGCGGAGTTCCCGCGCACCACCATCGTCCAGTGAGTCAGCGCCCGCCAACCCTGGCCGATGGTTCGGTCCCGGACCAATTCCGCGTAGAGCCCGCCGTCGTAGGAGAAGTTGATCTCTTCGGTCATCAGACCATAAAGCATGGGGCTGACTTTGGCGATGGGGTGATCCACCTGAACGGCAAGCGACGGCGCCTGGGCAATCAGGCTCAAAGGCAGAGCGAGAGCCGCCAGCAGAACGAGTGCAAAGAATCGTTTACACATAAGGAGGCCATATTATCGCAGGCACTGGCCTCTGGCAAGCGGGATAACGTTTCCCCCAACAGCAAGTTTTACGGCCTAGCGTAGGGTGTTCTCTCCCACATCATGCCCTCAACTCTACGGTTCATGGGTAGTGAGAATGCCTGCCAGCCTCTCCAAGGACGCCTCCAATCCGATTTGCCAGCATCAAAGTACTTACCGGACGCGGGCGGAAAACCCGACTACGTCCTTGGGTAAGTCTTTTATGTTCAATTACTTGAAGAGGTGGTGGAGGCGGCGGGAGTCGAACCCGCGTCCGAAATCGCTGTCAGCCAGGAGAGTCCATGCTCAGTCCGGTTCCGAAGATTTCACTGGACAGCGCTCAGAACGGACAAGATGCGCCGCAAGCTAGTCCGATGATCTCTGGCGAACTGTATCACTCATGCGGTAGGATGCTCAAAGTCGGCCACGGGAGCGGGTGGCCAGATGATTCACGGCGGAGCAGCGCCGTCATCACCGCGCTCAGGAAGCATCAGGCATGAGAGACGCAGTGATTGTTTCGGCCGCGCGCACCCCAACGGGCAGGTTCCAGGGATCGCTCCAGTCTTTTTCCGCGCCGCGGCTGGGGGCGCTGGCGGTGCGCGAAGCGGTGCGCCGCGCCGGCGTCCAGGCCGGAGAGATTGACGAGTGTATCATGGGCTGCGTCCTTCAGGCCGGCCTGGGGCAGAATCCGGCGCGCCAGGCGGCGATCCATGGCGGAATGTCGCCGGCGTCGGGCGCGTTCACCGTCAATCAAGTCTGCGGCTCCGGCCTCAAGGCCGTAGCCCTCGCTGCGCAAGCCATTCTCACCGGCAACGCGGAGATCGTCGTCGCCGGCGGCATGGAGTCGATGACCAACGCGCCCTACCTGCTTCCCCAGGCCAGGGCCGGCTATCGCATGGGCAACGGCGCGCTGGTGGACTCCATGATCTACGACGGCCTGTGGGAGATCTACAACGGCTTTCATATGGGCGCGGGTGCGGAGATGATTGCGGCGAAGTACGGCATCACGCGCGAACAGCAGGACGCCTTTGCTGCCGAGTCGCACCGGCGCGCTGCCGCGGCCACCGCGCAAGGTCTCTTCCGCGCTGAAATTCTGACCGTGGAGATTCCAGCGGCAAGAAAGGGTGCGGCCCCGCGCCTCTTCGACACCGACGAGACCATCCGCCCCGAAACCACCGTCGAGATCCTCGCCGGGCTCAAGCCGGCCTTTCAGGAGAACGGCACGGTGACGGCCGGCAATGCGCCCGGCGTAAGCGACGGCGCAGCGGCGCTGGTGGTTGCCAGCGAGCAGCGTGCGCGGCAACTCGGCCTCCAGCCGCTGGCCGTGATCCGCGCCCAGTCCACCAGCGGCGGTGAGCCGGAGTGGTTCGGCCTGGCGCCCATCGAGGCCGTGCGCAGGGTGGCTGCAAAGGCCGGCTGGGCGCTCGGCGATGTGGACCTCTTCGAGCTGAACGAGGCCTTCAGCGTCCAGGCCCTGGCCGTCAACCGCGATCTCGGTCTCGATCCCGCCAGGGTCAACGTGCATGGCGGAGCGGTCGCCATCGGCCACCCCATCGGCGCCAGCGGAGCGCGCGTACTGGCCACGCTGCTCTACGCGTTGCAACAGCGCGGCGGTTCCAAAGGCATTGCCGCGCTCTGTCTTGGCGGCGGCAATGCCGTTGGGCTTGCCGTCGAACGTCTTTGAGCTGAGCCCTCGCTCGGCTCCCATGCCCGAGTCGCGACCGAAGGACATTCGCTCGAAAGTACCCTGCCCCACTGTCCGGAATCGAACACCCACGCGCCGGAAGCGGTCACTGCATTTGCCGACCCGCTCGCCTGCCATCCCCGAAATCCTTTCTTTTCAACGTCCCGGAGTTCAATTCCTTTGGCACGGCAAGTGCTGTATCACGGTGTGATGGATATCGCACGCCCAGACTTGAAGAAGAAGAAGATGCGCCAGTATGCAATATGGGCTGGCGTTGCGGTGGTGGTGTTGGCCGTTGCCATTGTGGCCGTGTCGCGCCTCAAGCCGGCCGCGCCAGCCGTGGACCGCTCCACCATCTGGCCCGACACGGTCAAGCGCGGGCCCATGATCCGCCAGGTGCGCGGGTCTACCGGCAGCCTGGTCCCGCGCGAGGACTCGATCGAGCTCATTCCCGCGCAGACCGACGCGACCATCGTCCGCATACGCGTCTTGCCCGGCGCCATGGTCACTCCCGATACCGTCCTTATGGACCTGGCCGATCCTCAACTGGAGCAGGAGTTGCTCAACGCGCAGTTGGCGCTGAAAGCCGCGCAGGCCGACTATAAGAGCCTTCAGGCCACGCTCGAGAGCACGCTGATGGACAAGAAGACCGCTGCCGCCCAGGTGAACTCCGACTACACCCAGGACCAGTTGCAGGCGCAGACCGACAAGGCCCTCTTTGACTTGGGCGTCATCTCCGGCCTTACCTACAGCAAGTCCAAGAATACGGCCGACCAGTTGACCACCCAGCACCAGCTCAGTCATGAGCAGCTTGACGTGAACCAGAAGGCTATCGAGGTCCAGCTTGCTTCGGCGCAGACCAAAATCGACCAGGCCAAGGCCCTGCTCGACCTCTACCAGAAGCAGGCGCAGGCGCTTCAGGTCAGGGCCGGAATCTCCGGTGTGCTGGCGCCGCTTGCTGTTCCGTTGCAGGTGGGCCAGCACGTGACCGCGGGAACCTCGGTGGCCGAGGTCATTCAGCTCGACAAGCTCAAGGCCGCTCTGCAGATCGCCGAAACCCAGGCTCGCGACATCCAGATCGGCCAACCCGCCTCGATTGACACCCACAACGGCATTATTCCCGGTCACGTTACCAGAATTGATCCTTCTGTCGTGAACGGAACGCGCACCGTTGACGTAGCACTGGATGGACCTCTGCCTCCGGGCGCGGTTCCGCAGTTGAGCGTGGACGGGACCATCGATCTGGAGCGCATGACCGATGTGCTCTACGTGGGCCGGCCGGCGTTGGGCAACGAGAACTCCACGCTGAGCCTGTTCAAGATCGACCCCGACGGCAAGGGCGCCGTGCGCGTGCCGGTCAAGGTCGGCCGCGCCTCGGTCAACAGCATCCAGGTGCTCGAAGGGCTTAAGGAAGGCGACACGGTGATCCTCTCCGACATGTCGAGAGAGGACGCCGTGGACCGCATCCGGCTGGAATAGGCGCTGCTCGAGCAGGGAACAGGGATTAGGGAACAGGGAACAAGCAACGAACCAAAGGATTCTAGAAACCACAAGGGGGACAGGATGGCATCGAACAACACGTTGATTGAAATTGAAGACCTCACCAAGATCTTCTACACCGACGAAGTGGAGACGCACGCGCTCTCCGGCATTCATCTCACCATCTCGCGCGGCGAGTATGTGGCCATGTCCGGTCCGTCGGGCTGCGGCAAGTCCACGCTGCTCTCCATCCTGGGCCTGCTCGACACGCCCACCGCCGGCAGATATCTGCTCAACGGCAATCCTGTCGAGAACCTCAGCTTCGGCGACCGTTCGCGCATCCGCAACCAGGAGATCGGCTTCATCTTCCAGAGCTTCAATCTCATCGGCGACCTGACGGTCGAAGAGAATGTGGAACTCCCGCTCACCTATCGCGCTGGAATGCCCTCTGCCGAGCGCAAGGGGCGCGTCAAGGAAGCCCTGGAGCGCGTCAACATGGCCCACCGCATGAGGCATTATCCCGCCCAGCTCTCCGGCGGTCAGCAGCAGCGCGTCGCCGTGGCCCGCGCCCTGGCCGGTTCGCCGTCCATCCTGCTGGCCGACGAGCCCACCGGCAACCTGGACTCGAAGAACGGCGAGGCCGTCATGCACTTGCTCGCCGATCTGCACCGCGAGGGCTCCACCATCTGCATGGTTACGCACGATCCGCGCTTCGCCAAGCACGCCCAGCGCGAAGTGCACCTGTTCGACGGAAAGGTGGTCTCGGAGGACGAGCTCAAAAAGCTCGAAGAGGAAGTGGAGGCATAGCCATGCTCCAGGACCTGAGTTACGCATTGCGGCAGCTTCGCAAGAACCCGGGTTTCGCTGCCCTGGCGATCACTACGCTGGCCCTGGGCATTGCCGCCAATGGCACCATCTTCAGTTGGATCAACTCGACCCTGCTCGACCCGATACCGGGGATTGCCAACACCGGCAACATGGTCACCGTCCAGCGGGGCGAAAGAAGCGAGCATCCAACCCCGCCGTTTTCCTATGCCGACTTTGTAGACCTGCGCGATAACACGCACAGCTTTGCCGGCCTGCTGGGTTATCACGACGACTACATTTCCATCACCGGCTCCGGCAAGCCGGAGCGCATCTACGGCGCGTTGACCTCGTCCGACTATTTCGAAGTGCTCGGCGTCCGGCCCATTCTCGGCCGCACCCTTCTGCCCACCAAAGCTAACGAGCGCCAGGGCGCGCCCGAGGCTGTCCTGGGATACGACCTCTGGCAGAGTCGCTTTGCCGCCGATCCGTCAATCATCGGAAAGAAGATCGAGCTCAACCTGCACGCCTACACCATTGTCGGAGTCGCGCCCCAGGGCTTTCAGGGGTGCAAAACCGGATTGCGTACCGAGATATGGCTGCCGCTGGGCACGGATGACCAGATATGGAATGGTGACAGGATCGAGTATCGCAACGTCCCCTGGCTGAATGTGCTCGGAGTCCTGCGTCCGGGGGTCGATGCCCGCCAGGCAGAGAACGATCTCAACCTCCAGATGCAGCGCATCGTCAATCGCTACCCTGAAGATCACACGGGCGCGAACCATCTCTCCACCGATCCGCTTTGGCGTTCTCCCTTCGGGGCCAACGTCTACCTCTCCGGAACCTTGTCCATCCTGCTGGCCCTGGCCGCGGTGCTCCTGCTGCTGGCTTGCGCCAACGTCGCCAACCTTCTGCTGGTGCGCTCCGTTGCGAGACGGCGGGAATTTGCCATTCGCCTGTCCATGGGAGCAAGCCGGTGGAGAATGGTGCGCCAGCTCATGATCGAGAACCTGGCTCTAGCTCTGTCCGGGGGCGCGTTGGCGCTCTTGTGCATGTTGTGGACAGCCCAGACTCTCGCCGCCTTTCTCCCTCCCACCACCCTTCCGCTCTCCATCAACGGGAATGTTGACCGCACCGTGCTGCTGGCCACCTTCCTCGTCTCCATTCTCACCGCGGTCATTTCCGGCGTGGTTCCGGCGCTGCGAGCTTCTCATCTCTCCCCTGTCACGGTCTTGAAAGAAGAAACGCTGAGCGCCTCCGGTGGACTTCACAAATCGCGCCTCTCCAGTGGTCTCGTGGTAGCTCAGGTTGCATTGTCGCTCTTGCTGCTGGCCTGCGCCGGACTCTTTGTGCGCAGTCTTCAAAAGGCGCAGCAGGTCGACCCCGGGTTCGATCCCAATCATGTCTTCCTGGCCACGTATGATCTCGATCCCATGGGCTACTCCCTCCAGCAGGGTACCGAGTTCCACCGCCAATTGCTGGCGCGCATTCAAGCGTTGCCGGGCGTTCAGTCGGTGACCCTGGCGGACTTTTCGCCGCTCAACTTCACCATTCATACCGATGATGTGTTGCCCGAGGGCTATGTGCCACGGCTGCATGAATCCCTCGAAGTGGACCGCGGCAAGGTGGGACCGGATTATCTCCAGACGCTGCGCACGCCTTTGATCGCCGGACGCGACTTCACCGCCCAGGACACCGCCGCAACTCCACTGGTGGCCATTGTCAACCAGGCCTTTGTTGACCGCTACTGGCCCGGCCAGAACGCCGTCGGGAAGCGGTTCCAGAGGTGGGGAAAGTGGTACACGGTGGTAGGCGTGGCCGCCAACGGCAAGTACCGGCGCCTGGTCTATGACCCCGCCCCCCTGATTCTTGTTTCACTGCTGCAGCGCTACGATAGCCAGGTCATCATCCACGTGCGGACCAGCGGCGATCCGCAGGCCCTTGCGTTCGCCGTCGAGCAAACCGTTCACAGCATGAACCCCAATCTGCCCCTCTTCAACGAGACCACGCTCAAGCAGAACATGCAGATGGGCAACGTCTTTGAGCGCATCGCCGTCGTTTTCGCGGGTTCCTTCGGTCTGCTGGCCCTGATTCTTGCCGCCGTCGGAATCTACGGCGTGGTTTCCTACACCACCCGCCAGCGCACCCATGAAATCGGAATCCGTATGGCGCTCGGCGCCGGCAAGGGAGATGTCTTTCGTCAGGTGCTGGTGCAGGGCATGCGGCTTACCATCGCCGGCCTGGCCGTTGGCCTCGCCGTCTCGTTGGTCGTGACCCGCTTCCTTCGCGGCCTGCTCTTCGGAGTCGGAACCGCCGATTGGCTGACCTTTGCTACGGTCGCGGCTGTGCTCTGCCTGGTCGCCATGGCCGCATGTTATTTTCCAGCGCGGCGCGCGGCTTTAGTCGATCCCATGCAGGCGCTCAGAACGGAATAGGAGGATTTCGGTGTTCGTTCAGGACTTGCGTTATGCATTGCGCCAGCTTCGCCGCGCTCCCGGCTTTGCCTTCACCGTGGTTCTCACGCTGGCCCTCAGCGTGGGCGTGGCCACCGCCGTCTTCTGCGTCATCGATAACGTCATCCTGCGTCCGCTGCCCTATGCGGTCCCTGATCGCATCGTTGACGTCGAGAGCCGCAGCCCCAGCGGCTACACGCAGCCCGCCTCCTGGCCCAGTTACAAGGACGAGCGCGCGCAGGCCAGCGCCTTCGCCGCGCTGGCCGGTTATGCCGATTACTTCGACACCACGATGGAGACGCCGTCCAACGGTCCGGTAGAGTTTCCGAACGTCCGCTCGACAGATAACTTCTTCCAGGTGTTTGGCGTCCAGCCGATGTTGGGGCGTACCTTTTTGCCCGGGGAAGAGCAGGAAGGTAAAAACGACATTGCGGTGCTGAGTTATGAGATTTGGCGGAACTACTTCGGCGGCGACCGGAGCGTTCTGAACAAGGCGGTCAAGCTGGATGGCCAGACCTACACGGTGATTGGCGTCATGCCCGCCGGTTTTCGCTTTCCGCTCAACAGGCGCAACGCCATCTATACGCCGATGCACCTCGACCGGCCCTGGATGAACGGCCGCGGCAACCACTGGCTGCGGACGGTGGGGCGGGTCAAGGACGGCTTTACCATCGAGCAGGCGCAAGCCGATCTGGCGCATGTCTTCAGTGATCTGGGCCGGGCCAATTCCTCCGACGAAGGCCGTACGGTTCGCCTGCAACTGCTGGCCGAGAGCGTCAACAGTCAAAGCAAAGGTCCGCTGTGGACGCTGCTCGGCGCGGTTCTCGCGGTCCTGGCCATCGGCTGCGTCAACGTTGCCGGACTCCTGCTTGCGCGCGGCGTCAAGCGCGAGCGCGAAATGGCCATGCGCGTGGCCATCGGCGCGGGCCGTATCCGCCTGCTGCGCCAGCTACTCACTGAAGGTGTGTTGCTGGCCCTGCTGGGCGCGGCCGGCGGCGTCCTGCTGGCCTGGACGGTCCTCGACCTGATGCGCGCGTTCCTCATCCACGCCCTGGCCCGCGGCGCCGATATCCATCTCAACTGGATCGTGCTGGCCGCCGCGATTGCCGTTGCCGTCTGCGCCAACCTTGCGGCCTCGATTTTCCCGGCCTTCCATCTCTCCTCCATCGATCCCAACCGCGCTCTCAAGGCCGGCGGCAGCGCCGGCGTCGAGCGCGGACAGCATCGCCTGCGCTCCGGCTTTGTGGTCACGCAGGTGGCGTTGACCATGGTGCTGTTGGTGGTGGCGGGACTGCTCTTGCGCGTGGTCTCGCGTTATCGTCACGTCGACCTGGGATTCGATCCCGCGCACATCCTCTCCACCGGGATCGATTTCTCGCCTGCGCGCTATCAGGCCCGCGACGTCGTCGCCGATTTCTACCGGCCGTTGCTCGACCGCGTTTCTCATCTGCCCGGTGTCCGCGCCGCGGGCCTCATCAGCCTGTTGCCCATTGAGAACTATGGAAGCAACTCGGATATTCACATCGCCGGCCAGCCGCCCTATCCGCCCAACCAGGAGATGCTTGCCGAGAACCGATTTGTCTCGACCGGCTATTTCGATGTCTTCGGAATCCCGTTGCATCGCGGACGCGCGCTGTCGCCCAGTCTGGACCGTCCGCAAAACATCGCGCCTACCGTGGTGGTGAACGACGCATTTGTGAAGAAGTTCATTCCCGCCGGTCTTGACCCCGCCGCGCAGCGCATCGACGACGACGATAAGCAGGAGAAGTGGACGCAGATCGTCGGCGTCGTCGGCAACGTGCGCCAGAACATCTATGAAGCGCCATTGGCTGAGCGTGACTGGCTCATGGACGAGCTTCCCTTGAAAGACCGCGCCGGACTTCTCAGCGGAATGACGCTGGTGCTGCGCACCGACGGCGATCCAAGACTGCTTATTCCGGCCTTGCGCAACGCGCTCCACGAAGTGGACCCGACAGTCCCATTCAAGACCGCGTCCACCATGACCGAAGTGGTCTCCGAGACCCTGGTTTTCGAGCGCATGGAGGGCTGGCTCTTCGGCATCTTCGCCTCGCTCGCGCTGGCGCTGGCCATGGTGGGCCTCTACGGCCTGGTCAGCCACGAAGTGACGCAATCCACGCGCGACATCGGCGTGCGCATGGCCCTGGGCGCCACGCGCAACCGCATCCTGGGCATGGTTCTGCGCCGCGTCGCGTGGATGCTGGGCGCGGGAACGGTAGTGGGTTTCGCGCTCACCCTCATCGCGCGCAAACTCATCGGCATGGTGATCTACTTCGACGTGCAAAAGGAGGCCGGCGATTTCCTGATGTTGGCTTTGCTGCTGGTGGTCGCGGGTTTGCTGGCCGCGCTCATTCCCGCCGCCCGCGCCGCATCCATTGAACCCATGCAGGCGCTCAGAGCCGAGTAGTTTTCAGGCCCGCGTAACAGGAGCTGAGTAACAAGAACCAGATCGATCAAACCGGCTTCGGCAAAGGAGAGAGCACACGATGAACAACTTCTGGCTGGACATCCGCCACGCACTGCGCCAGTTGCGCCAATCGCCGGGATTCACGCTGACCGCGGTGCTCACCCTGGCCTTCGGCATCGGCGCCACCACCGCCATCTTCTCCATCGTAGAGGGCGTGCTGCTGCGGCCCTTGCCGTTTCCCGCACCAGAAAGGCTGGTGCTCTTCGGCGATGTTCCGGAGGGTGTAGGCGCGGCTATGGCCACGCCCGGCGCAACGGCGCCCGCGGTTCGCATCTATGCCCGCGACACCCACGTCTTCTCCGGTCTTGGGGGTTATCAGCAAACCGGCTATGAACTCTCCGGCCTGGGCGAACCGGCGCAGATCAGCGCCGCGCGCTTCACCGCCAGCGTCTTCCCGGCGCTCGGCGTCTCGCCTTTGATCGGCCGCACCTTTACGCAGCAGGAAGATGAAGGCAGCCAGCAGGTGGCCGTCATCAGCTATCAGATGTGGCACAGCCGCTTCCACGGCGATGGGCACATTCTGGGCCAGAAGGTCCTCCTCGATCGCAAACCATACGAAATCATTGGCGTCATGCCGCGCGAATTCGAGTTTCCGCTGGTAGCGGGGCAGTTGAACCGCAGCGAGCTTTGGGTGCCCATGAGCTTTACCCAGGGCGAACTGGTCAACGGGGTGGGAAGCTGGAACTACGGAATGGTGGGCCGCTTGAAGCCGGGCGTGACACTCGCGCGGGTCCTCGAGGATGCGCAGCCGGCGGTCGAAGAGATTATGCGCAACTTTCCTCCTGCCATGGGCAGCCTGCGCATTCATGCTCTTGTTCAGCCGCTTAACGAGGCTACGGTTGCCGAGGCGAGGCCGCTGGTGCGCACGCTCTTCCTCGCCGTTGCCGTGGTTCTCTTCATTGCCTGCGCCAATCTCGCGGGATTGTTGCTGGTGCGCGTCATTCGCCGCCGCCACGAAATCTCGGTGCGCCTCGCGCTAGGCGCCAGTAGTGTGGTCGTCCTGCGCCAATCTCTTGTCGAGGCGCTTATGTTGAGTGTCAGTGGCGGGCTGCTTGGCTTGGCTCTTGCATCGGCGGCCCTGAAAGTGGGCGTCAGCCTGTTGCCGGAATCGCTGCCGCGCATCAGCTCCATCGGTCTTGACTGGAAGGTGGTCGGTTTTGCGCTCCTGCTGGCGGTTCTCACCGGCCTGCTCTGCGGGCTGATTCCGGCTCTTGCCGCCGCGCGCACCGGCGTGAACGACGCGCTCAAAGAAGGTGGGCGAACCGGCACTGCAGGCAGCGGCCATGGGCGCCTGCGCTCGGCTCTGGTAATCGCGGAACTCGCCGTCGCCCTGGTTCTGCTCACCGCCTCCGGCCTGCTGCTGCGCAGCTTTGAGAGGTTGCGCTCGGTCGACCTCGGCTTTCACACCGATCACACTCTTACCGCCTTCTATGGACTGCCTCACCAGCAATACTCTACCCAGGCTGCCGTGGACGCATTCAACTCGGCGCTGCTGAGCAAGCTTCGCCAATTACCCGGCGTGCAGGCTGTGGGCGTCACCACACTGCTGCCCATCGGGGGAGGCAACAGCAGCACCGTCTTCGTTCCGGAAGGCTACGTCCCACCCAAGGGCGCCGGCCTCATTCTGGCCTGGTTTCCCCAATTGATGGGCGATTACTTCCGCGCCGCGGGCATTCCTCTCCTGCGGGGACGCGACTTCACCGAGGCGGACCGTGCGGGCGCTCCCTTGGTGGTGATTGTCAACCGTACTCTCGCAGAGCGCTATTGGCCCGGCCAGGACCCCATAGGGAAACGACTGAAAGTTGGAGTGCCGGAAACACCCCTGCCCTGGATGACCGTCGTGGGAGAGATCGCCGATATCAAGCAAACTTCAGCCGATGCCGATACGCTGAATCAGTTCTACACGCCCGCCAGCCAGTTCAAAGCTGCAATCGGCTCATTCGCTCCTCCCGACATGCTCACCGGCAATTACGGTTCCATTGCGCTGCGCGGCCAACTGCCGCCGGAGCAGATGGCCGACTCCCTCCGCGCCGTCGTCCGCTCCATCGATCCGCAGCTCCCGCTGATCCATGTCGAGTCCATGGAGCGCGTCGTTGAGGAGGGCCAGGCCTCGCGCCGCTTCTCGACCGTGCTCATCTCATCGTTTGCCGCCGCTGCTGTACTGTTGGCGTTGCTCGGTATCTACGGCGTGATCGCCTTCTCTGCGGCCCTGCGCACCCATGAGCTGGCCATTCGTCTCGCGCTCGGTTCGCAGCGCTCCAGCGTGATGCGGCTGGTCCTTGTTTCCGGCGCCAAGTTAGGCCTGGTGGGTTGCGGCATCGGAGCGATCGCCGCCGTATTCGCGACCCGCCTGCTGCGTTCGATGCTGTTCCAGGTCGATCCTCTCGACCCATTCGTCCTGACTTTGGCGGCCATCTCTATCTTCGTGCTCGCGCTCGCGGCTTCCGTCGTTCCCGCGCGCCGCGCCGCGTCCATTGAACCCATGCAGGCGCTGCGAACCGAGTAGAGCGCAAAAGGAGACGCGGATGAATACGCTGCTTCAGGACATTCGCTACGCAATGCGCCAGTTGCGCAAGTCGCCGGGTTTCACCATCACGGTGGTCATCACGCTCGCCCTCGGCATCGGCGCAAACACGGCCATCTTCACGCTCGTCCACGGTATTCTGCTGCGCTCTTTGCCGGTCGCCGATCCCTCGCGTCTCTACCGCATCGGCGACACCGACGACTGCTGCGTCGATGGCGGTTTTCCCGGCGACGCCGGCGACACCGGCGACTTCAGCATATTCTCTTACGACCTCTACCAGTACCTCAGGAATTCCACGCCGGAGTTCGAGCAGTTGGCCGCTGTGCAAGCCGGGCAGGGGCAGTGGAGCGTGCGCCGGGGAAATGCGCTGGCCAAGTCTCTGCGTGGCGAATTCGTCTCCGGCAACTACTTCTCCACGCTTGGCGTGGGACCATACTCGGGCCGCGTTTTCCTGGACAGCGACGACACGCCTTCGGCCGCGCCCACCTCGGTGCTCAGCTACCGGGCGTGGCAGGGAGAGTACGCTGCTGATCCAACCATTGTCGGATCGACCATCTTCATTCAGGCCCGGCCCTTCACCGTCATCGGCGTCGCTCCGCCCGCCTTCTTCGGCGATCGCGTTACCGATAGTCCTCCCGATTTCTGGATGCCTCTCAACAGTAGCCCTTATATCTCTGGGGAAAGCTCCGTCCTCCATCATCAGGAGTCCCACTGGCTCTATCCGCTGGGCAGAGTGCGCCCTGGAACGGCCATCGGCGCATTGCAGACCAAGCTCACCGTGGCGCTGCGCCAGTGGCTCTATACGCGCCCGATGCTTACCGCCAACGGTGGGGCGGCCATCATCCCCAAGATGCATGTCGTTCTCGCGCCCGGCAGCGGCGGCATCCAGACCCTGCAGCAGGAAGCGGGTACGGGACTGAAGATGTTGATGATCCTCTCCTCGGTGGTCCTGCTCATCGCCTGCGCCAACATCGCCAACCTGATGCTGGCGCGCGCCACAACGCGGCGCGCGGAGGTGGCGGTGCGCATGGCCCTCGGAGCGGGACGCCGACGTGTCATCCGCCAGATCCTTACCGAGAGCGTGCTCCTGAGCTGCATCGGCGGCCTGGCCGGGCTGGCCGTGGCCTACGCCGGCTCCCACACCATCCTTGCGCTTGCATTCCCCGATGCCCACAACATGCCCATCAGTGCCAGTCCGTCTCTTCCCATTCTCGGGTTCGCATTTCTTGTTTCGCTGGTCACCGGCATTCTGTTTGGCGCCGGACCCGCATGGCTCTCTTCCCATGCGCAGCCGGCCGAGGTGCTGCGTGGCGCCAACCGCTCCACGCGCGACCGGTCTTCTCTTCCGCAAAAGACTCTCGTCGTTCTTCAGGCGGCACTGTCCATGGTGCTGCTGGCTGGCGCAATCCTGATGACCAAATCGCTGGTCAATGTGGAGCACCAGAACTTTGGCATCGCCACGGCCAACCGCTACGTGCTGCATTTTGATCCGGCCGGCGCCGGATACACCATCGACCGCATCCCCGCGCTCTATCGCGAGATCGAGAATCGATTCTCCGCGCTGCCCGGCGTGACCAGTGTTGGCATGGCTCTCTATAGCCCCCTCGAGGGCGACAACTGGGGCGAATGCGTCATCCAGCAAGGCCATCCCGCTCCGGGACCGAACTCTCCGTGCGGCTCCACCTGGGATCGCGTCAGCACCCACTTCCTCGATTCCATCGGTGTGCCCATGGTGCGCGGTCGCGGGTTTACAGAGCAGGACACGGCCACTTCGCCGCAGGTTGTCGTGGTCAACCAGGCCTTTGTGAACAAATTCTTCCCCAACCAGGACCCGGTGGGCCAGCATTTCGGCATCGACGACCCAAAGTATTCGGGCAGCTTTGAGATTGTGGGCGTCTTCCACGATTTCAAGATGAACGACCCGCGCGATCCTACGCGCCCCGTCTATCTGCGCCCGCTCCCCCAGCAGTTCGCCGGCTACAAAGAGCCGTCAATGATCGCGACCGAGACGCAATCCATGTTCATCAACGCCATGGTTCTCAACTTCAACGGCCCGCAGCAGAATGCCGATGCGCTCATTCGCCGCACGCTGGCCGGCGTAGATCCCAATCTCACCATTATGGATCTCCGCACCCTCGATGCGCAGGTGGCCGGCAACTTCAATCAGGACCGGCTGATTGCCCAACTCACGAGTCTGTTCGGAATCCTCTCGCTCATTCTGGCCTCGGTGGGACTCTACGGCGTCATGTCCTACTTCGTGGCCCGCCGCACCGGCGAAATCGGCATTCGCATGGCGCTGGGCGCAACGCGATCGAGCGTAGTAACGATGGTCATGCGCGGCGTGCTGTGGCAGATCCTCATCGGCCTTGTCCTCGGCATTCCCGCCGCGCTCTACGCCGGATATCTGATGAAGAGCCTGCTCTATGGCGTGGGCAGCTACGATTGGACGGCCCTTGCCGGCGCGCCCTTCATGCTCGTCCTCTGCGCCACGGCCGCAGGTTTCATTCCCGCCCGCCGCGCCGCTTCCATTGAACCCATGCAGGCGCTGCGCACGGAGTAACGCGCCTTGGAGGAGAAATGCAATGAACACGCTGCCGCACGACCTTCGCTACGCGCTCCGCCAGTTGCGCCGCGCGCCGGGCTTTACGCTCACGGCGGTGCTCACGCTGGCCCTGGGACTGGGCGCGAGCTCGGCCATCTTCTGCCTCATGGACGGACTCTGGCTCCATCCCATGCACGTTCCCCATCCCGGCCAACTGGTGCGCATCTTCTCCACCTCGGCGCAGGACCAGGACGGCGCCTTCACCTACTCCGAATACCTGACGCTCAACCAGCGGGCCAACGCTTTCCAGGGCTCGTCTGCGGGATTGGTTGCGCTGGGCGGGCGCGGCAGCCTGATGCCCAAACCCGACGGCACGTCCACCCTGCTGCTCACCAACGTGGTCTCCAGCAATTTTTTCAGTGTGCTGGGCGTGCATCCCCTTCTGGGACGCATTTTCACCGCCCATGATGCGGAGATGCTGCGCACACGCCCCGGCGTGCTGCTCGGCTATCGCTGCTGGCAGCGCCAGTTTGCCGCCGACCGCAACATCGTCGGCCGTCAGATTCCATTGCGCCACGGCAAGAACGGCGTCAGCCAGGTGGACGTATGGGGCGTGCTGCCGCCGGATTTTCGCGACATCGATCCCAACAGCGACCGCGACCTTTGGATGCCGGCTGAAACCTGGGCCGCCGTCGTCGATCCCTCCGAGCTCACCTCGAAACAATTCCGCTGGTTCAATCTGCTCGGCCGTCTCGCTCCCGGCGCCTCTGTGGCCCAGGCCAACGATCAAGTTGCGGCCGTGGCCTCCGCTCTCCAGATTGCCGATCCTGCCGACAATCGCGGCCGCGGTGCGCGCGCTATTTCCGACTTTCGTTATCGCATGGCTCAGGCTGGAGCAAGCGGGTTGGTTCTCTTTGCCATTGTGGGCGGCGTGGTGCTGCTGTGCACCGTCAATGTCGCGCACCTGCTGATGGCGCGTGCACTGGGCCGCGCCTCTGAGGTTGCAATGCGCCTCTCCCTGGGAGCCACGCGCTGGGCCGTCGCTCGCCAGTTGTTGATTGAGAACCTCGTGCTCTGCGCGCTGGGTTGGGCCGGGGGCCTCGCTCTCGCAGCCGTTCTTGCAGCCCTGCTTCCACGCTTGCTCGTCTCCGAGCCGGCCATGCTCACCTCCTTCGGTGACACGGCCCGCTTCCAGATGGACTGGCGCGTGTTCCTGATGGCCGGCGGCCTTGCTTTGGCCACCATGTTGTTGCTGGCTTTCGTTCCTCTCGCACAGGTGGCGCGCTCGCAACTGCTCCCCGCGCTCCAGCAGGGCATGGCCGGACGCGTGACGGGCCGCACGCCCGTGCTACGCCGCGCCGCGGTCTGGTTGCAGATCGGCATCTCTTTCGCGCTCCTTGTCTCGACCGGCGCCCTGGTGCGCAGCTTCCTGAACACGCGCACGCAGTCCATCGGCCTCACTCGCAACCAGGTGCTTGTCGCTTTCACACAGGACCCTGAAGCCGCCATGCGCGACACCGTTCAGGCGAATCTGCATGCTTTGCCCGGCGTCCGGAATGTTGCCTATGGCATCCGCTCTCCGCTCATGCCTTCCGAGGGTGGCATCGCGGTCAAGGCCCTGCTACCCAGCCATCCCGAGTTACGCGATCCGGTTGAAATCAAATTCAACGCGGTGAGTCCGGGTTTCCTGGATGTGACAGGCACGCAGGTCGTCCGCGGTCGCGGCTTCACTGAGGCCGACAGTGCTGATGCGCCTGTAACCGTGCTCGTCAACCGGACCATGGCGCAGAAATACTGGCCAGGCCAGGACCCCATCGGCCAGGTCGTGCGCTTAGCCGACGGCCATGTGGACGCGCGCGTGGTGGGCGTCACGGAGGACGCACCCATCATCCAGATTGGCGAGATGCCCGAGTCTTTTCTCTACATCCCGTTTCAGCAGTACCAGGCCCATCTTTCGAACATGGGCGAACTCACCTTTGTGCTTGAGACCCGCCAGAACGCAATGTCCATGGCTCAGGATGCGCGCCAGGTGCTCATCCACGCCAACCCTCTTTTGGACCCCATGTTTGTCACTTCTCTGCCCGAACTCATCCGCTACTCGGCAGGGAATTACCAAATGATGGCCGAACTGGTCAGCGCGCTGGGCCTCATCGGACTGGCTCTCACCGTCGTTGGTCTCTATGGATTCCTGGCCTTCCGCGTAACCCAGCGGCGGCGCGAGATCGGCATCCGCATGGCGCTGGGGGCAACGCGCCAAGCCGCGGCCTGGCTGGTCTTGCGCGATACGGCGCGCATGGCCGCCATCGGCTTGGGCGTAGGAACCGCGCTGTCTCTGGCCGCCGCGCGTCTTGAGGCTGCGGTATTGTTTGGCGTGCGCCCGCTGGACGCGCTTTCGCTCACCGGCGCACTGTGCATTTTAGCCGTTGCCGTGGCCGCCGCCGCGTGGCTGCCCGCCCGCCGCGCCGCTTCCATTGAACCCATGCAGGCTCTGCGCACGGAATAACGCGCCATCGAGGAGAGTCACGGATGAACACGCTGCTTCAGGACATTCGTTACGCGCTGCGCCAGTTGCGCAAGTCGCCGGGATTCACGTTTACGGCGGTTGCCGTGCTGGCGTTAGGAATTGGCGCGAACATCGCCGTCTTCACCATCCTCAACGGAATTCTGTTGCGCCCGCTGCCCTACGCGCAGCCCGATCGCATCGTCACCGTCGAGTTCTCCGGCGGGCGTCCGTACTACGGAATGACCTACGCCAACATGCTGCAACTGCGCGACGCCGTCGGAGCAAATTTGCAAATAGGCGCAAAGTTCGACGACTCCATGGCCAGCGTCGTGGGACCCGGAGGGCGCTTCCAGGTGGAACACTTGCAGGTGACGTCGGGCTTGCTTTCAATGCTGGGAGCGCAGCCCATGCTGGGCCGAAGTTTCCGCGATGAGGAGAACGAGCCGGGGCGCAATCGCGTGGTCCTCCTCGGCCAGGATGTGTGGCGCAAGCTCTATCACTCCGATCCGCAGATCGTGGGCAAGACACTCACCATCAAGGAAAGGGTGTACACCATTCTCGGCGTCATGCCCAGGGGCTTCTCATTTCCCTTTGGCGATGACATGCAGATCTGGTCGCCAGCCGCATTGGGCGCGGCCAGCCGCTCGGCGATGAGCGGCGATTCTGTGATCTTAGGCGATCTCTATGCGCGACTGCCGGAAGGAATGACCGCGGCACAACTGTCCGCGGCCCTGAGCCGGACACAGGCCATCATCGCAAAAGAAGTGACCAACGGCGACGATATGCCTACGCGCATTGCTGCCACCGGCTATCAGCAGTCGCTGAATCAGCATTTGCGCAAGCCGTTGGCGTTGCTCTACGCCGTGGTCTTCGGCATCTGGGCGCTTGCCTGCCTCAATGTCACCAGCCTGATGCTGGCCCGCGCCGTCTCGCGTACCCGCGAACAGGCCGTGCGCTCGGCTCTCGGCGCCAGCCGCGCCCGCCTGCTGCAACAAACCATCGTGGAAAGTCTCCTGCTCAGTGGAATCGGCAGCGTGTTCGGATTGCTCCTCGGACAAACCGCCATCAAGCTGCTGTGGCGGCAGATCGATCGCAATCTGCGTCAGCTCTCCAGCGCCGTTCATCTGGAATGGCGCGTAGTTCTTTGCCTGCTCGCTCTCACCCTTGTCACCGCCGGCGTGGTCGGCGTGTTCCCCGCGCTGCGTGCCATGCGCCGCAACGTCCAGGACAGCCTTCACGGCGTCACCTCCACCGCATCGGCCGGCCAGAATCGCACCCGTGAAGCATTGGTCGTGGCGCAGCTTGCCCTGACGCTTGTTTTTCTCGTGGGCGCCGGTCTGTTTCTCCGCACCATCCATGCGCTGCGCCAGGTGCCGCTGGGTTTTTCGCAGCAGAACGTTCTCACCGGCGGCGTCATTCTCAACCAGGGGTCGCATCAGCTCGAAGAACTCGAGGGAACGCCCAATCAGACGACCAATGTCGTCCGCACATCCTATCTGCCGCTGCTTGATCGCTTGCGCGCCATCCCCGGCGTCCAGGTGGCCGCGCTCAGTTCGGTCTTGCCTTTGCGCGCGGAGTTCGGGGTGATGATTGCGGGAGATCTCGATCACAAGGACACTCCCAGAAACAAGACGCCCACATTTGATGGGCGGCTGGCCTCGGCCGGCCTGATTGAAGCGATGGGGATTCCCATGCTGCGCGGTCGCTTCTTCACGGAGGCCGACTCATCCACCTCGCCTCCGGTCGTGGTCGTCAACCAGGCGTTCGCGAATAAGTTTCTGCCAGGCCAGGACCCGATCGGGCACACCTTCGGAATGGATAAAAAGGGACCATTTGCCAGTATGCGCATTGTGGGCGTGATCGGCGACGTGAAGCAGACCAAGGTCACCGACGCGACCAGGCCGGAGATGTACTTCTGCCTGGCGCAGACCGACCCTGGAACACCGCTTTACGGCATTGCCGCCGCGTTCATGCAGGTGGCCATCCGCGCCGCCATTCCCGCCGACGCGCTGCGCGCGCAGTTTGACAAGGCTCTGCATGAAGTAGATCCGGATGCGACCACAACCGATGTGAAGACAATTCACGAAGCGGTGGAGGACTCCTTCGGCAGCCAGACATTGATCTCGCATCTGCTGGAGAGCTTTGCCGCGCTGGCGCTGATGATCGCCTCCGTCGGCCTTTACGGTCTGCTCTCCTTCGCCGTTGCCCAGCGCACGCGCGAGATCGGCCTGCGCATCGCCCTGGGCGCGCCGCAGGCCAACATCCTCTCGCTCGTTCTGCGCCGTGCCCTTTTGCTTGTCGGCGTCGGATTGGCCATTGGCGGCCTGCTGGCTTGGTTTGCCGTCAAGTTCACGAGCGGCTACATCTATGGCGTACAGGCGCACGACGGCCTCACCTTCACCGCGGTGGTTCTTGTTCTTGCCGCGGCCTCATTCATTGCCGCCTGGCTGCCGGCGCGCCGCGCCGCGGCGGTCGACCCTGTTCTTGCTTTGCGATCGGAGTAACTCACATGATCGAACTGAAAAACGTAGAACGCAGTTACAAGACCGGCCACACCGAAACCTGGGTGCTGCGCCGCATCGGGATCACCATCAAGGAAGGCGAGTTCGTCACCGTGATGGGTCCATCCGGGGCGGGGAAGTCCTCGCTCCTCAACGTGCTTGCCCTGCTCGACGATGGCTGGCTCGGCGAGTACTGGTTCGACGAGACTCCCGCGCACAAGCTCAATCGCAAGCAGCGCGCCGACCTCGCCCGCCAGCGCATCGGCATGGTCTTCCAGAGCTATCATCTGCTGGACGATCTCACCGTGGCGGAAAACATCGACCTTCCGCTCTCCTACAAGAACCTGCCCGCCAAGGAGCGCCAGGGGATGGTGGCCGACATTCTCGACCGGTTCCAGATCGTTGCCAAGAAGGATCTGTTCCCCTCGCAGCTCTCCGGCGGGCAGCAGCAACTGGTGGGCATTGCGCGCGCCGTGGTCCACGCTCCGGCGCTGCTACTGGCCGACGAGCCCACCGGCAACCTGCACTCCACGCAGGCCCGCGAAATCATGGAGCTCTTCTGCGAGCTCAACCGCGCCGGCACGACCATCGTGCAGGTCACGCATTCCGAGCAGAACGCGCGCTACGGCAGGCGCATCCTGGAACTGCGCGACGGCTGGCTCACGCGCGATGAAACGCTTGCAGCAAGGACAACGGAGGTCAGCGCCAAGTGAACTACTCCCAGCTGAACCATCGAGAGCCGAATTTGGCCAAATGCGCGCAGGCCGCAGCCGCGATTCTCCTGTTGCAGGTGAACCTGGCCTTCGCCGTGGAGCCGCCTGTCCCGCCGTCTACGGCGCCCGCGACGGCCTTCCAACAGAAGCCCGTACCGGAATCCGCGCCTGCCAAGGCTCGTTCCGCGCAGATTCCCTTTAACGAAATGCTGCGGCCCTCCCGCAATCCCATCAACGCCTATCGCGGCGCCAACGTAGGGCCGCCCAGCCTGGCGAACTCTCTGCGCCTCGATTCGCTGGTGCGGGACGGCAAGCTCTATCTGTCCCTGCACAACGCCATCGATCTGGCGCTTGAGAACAACCTCGATCTGGTCATCGCGCGCTACAACATACCCATCGCACAGATGGACATTCTGCGTACGCAGGCGGGCGGCTCGGTGCGCGGAGTCAATACCGGCGTGGTGTCGGGCACGCCCGGCGGCGCTGGCGTTGCATTCGGGGGAGGCGCAGGCGCGGGCGCCGGCGGCACTACCGGCGGCGCCGGCGGCGCCGGAGCCGGGGCTTCGGGTCTGGTCACGTCCACCCTGGGCACGGGCACGTCGGTCTCGACCTACGACCCGTATATCCAAGCGCAGACATATGTGGATCACCTCACGCAACTGTTGCCCAACCAGACGCTCTACGGCATCCCGGTCATCCACGAGAACACCTTTCTGGGCAACTTTGCCTATCAGGAGGCGTTTCCCACCGGGGGCAGTCTCCAGGTGGCATGGAACAACGAGCGTCAAACCACCAACAGCCCCAATATCAACCTGAATCCGGTGCTTACCTCCTATGTCCAGGTCTACATGCAGCAGCAACTACTGGCCGGCTTCGGTTTTGGGCCCAACCTGCGTTACCTGCGCATTGCCAAAACCAACCAGAAAGTCTCCGACATCGCCTTTCGCGCCCAGGTAATCTCCACCGTGACTCAGATCTGCGATCTGTACTGGGACCTGGTGAGCGCCTATGATGACGAGCAGGTGCAGGAGCGTTCCGTGGCCTTCGCCACCGAAACGCTGAATACCAGCCGCAAACAGCTTGAGCTGCAGGCGATTCCCGAGATGGATGTGCTCAAGGCGGAGGCAGAGGTGGCCAATCGCCAGCAGGATCTGACCGTGTCCCGCACCAATCTCGAGCTGCAAGAACTGTACATGAAGAACGCCATTACCCGTTCGCTCGACGACCCCATCCTGCAGGAGATGCCGGTGGTCCCGGTGGACCACATCGGCAACCCGGTTCAGGCCATCTCCGAGCCGGTGCAGGATATGATTGCGGATGCGCTCAAGAATCGCACCGAACTGCAGGAGTCGAGCCTGGTTCTGCAGAACAGCGAACTCAGCCGAAAGACCGCGCGCAACGCGCTGTTGCCCGCGCTCTCCGTGTACGGTTTCTATGCGGGCACGGGATACGGCGGCACGGCCAATCCTCTGAACAACGCCGGCACCAACGCCCCTGGCGGCTTCGGCGGAACGGTCGAGAATGCGCTGAATTACTCGTCGCCTGAGTACCAGGTGGGCCTCCAGTTGAGCGTTCCCTTGCGCAACCGCATCGCCAAGGCCGATCAGTACCGCACCGAGCTCGAGTACCGCCAGTCGCAGGTTTATCTGGAAGAGTTGAAGAAGCGCATTCGCATCGAGGTGCGCAACGCGAGCTATGCTTTGGAGCAAGGGTCCAGTCGCGTGGATGCGGCCCGCAAGGCCCGCGATCTGGCGCAGAAGACATTGGATATCATGCAGAAGGAACAAAAGCTGGGCGTGGGATCGAATCAGCAGACGCTCTCGTCCGAGCACGACCTGGCCCTGGCCGAGTCGGCTCTGGTGACCGCCGAAACGGCCTATGAAAAGGCGCGCATCGAGGTGCGGCGCGCCACCGGTTCGATTCTTGAGGAATACGGCATCTCGATCGCCGACGCCAAAGCCGGCGTAGTGGAGGCGGACCATTCCCAGTAAGCAAGAGCGAATCCGCGTGCTGGTTGCCGACGATCAGCCGCACATCCTTGAGGCCGTCGAGCTGCTGCTCGCCCCGCAGGGCATGGCGGTGGACTGCGTCCGCTCGCCCCGGTTGCTCCTCGAGGCGCTAAGCCAGAGCGACTACGATGTGCTGCTCATCGACCTCAACTACACCCGCGACACCACCTCCGGCCAGGAGGGCCTCGATCTGCTGGCCCGCATCCAGGAGTATGATTCGCGCCTGCCGGTCATCGTCATGACCGCCTGGGGCAACATCGACCTGGCCGTCGAATCCATCAAGCGCGGCGCGCGCGACTTTATCCAAAAACCGTGGGAGAACGAGCGCCTGATCTCCCTCATCCGCGTTCACGCCGAGCTGCATCACGCCTTGCGCCGCGCGCGCCAACTGGAGCTGGAGAATCGCCTTCTGCGCGCCGAAGGCATGCCGGAGTTTGTGGCCGGCGCGCCCTCCATGCAGCCGGTCCTCGAGCTGATTGCGCAGGTCGGGCCCTCCGATGCCAACGTACTCATCACCGGCGAGCACGGCACCGGCAAGGAAATCGTCGCCAAGCTGCTTCACGCCGCCTCGCCCCGCGCGCGCAACCCGCTGGTGGCGGTCAACGCCGGCGGCCTGCCCGAAGGAACCTTCGAGAGCGAAATCTTCGGTCACGTGAAGGGCGCCTTTACCGACGCGCGCACCGACCGCATCGGCCGCTTCGAACTGGCCAACGGCGGCACGCTCTTTTTGGACGAGATCGCCAACGTCCCCCTGCGACAGCAGGCCAAGCTGCTCCGCGTTATCGAGACCGGTGAACTGGAGCGCGTCGGCTCCTCGCAAACCCGGCGCGTCGATGTGCGCATTCTCTCCGCCACCAACGCCCTCTTGCACGAGGAAGCCAAGGCCGGCAACTTCCGCGAGGACCTGCTCTTCCGCATCAACACCGTCGAAATCCACCTGCCCGCGTTGCGCGACCGGCGTGAGGACATACCGCTTCTGGCCGCGCACTTTCTCAACCGCAACCGCGCCCGCTATCGCAAGCAGGTCGTCGGTTTCACTCCCGCCGCCATGCAGCAGATGATGCAGTATCCCTGGCCGGGCAACGTGCGCGAGCTGGAGCACACCGTCGAGCGCGCCGTTCTGCTCTGCCGCGGCGAGGAGGTCGAGCCGGTCAATCTCGCCATTGCAGCCGCCCGGTCTGCTCCGCAGTCGTTTGAGAATATGAGCATCGACGACGTCGAGGCCCTGCTCATCCGCAAGGTGCTGCGCCGCTGCGATGGCAACATCTCCCAGGCCGCCGAGTCCCTCGGACTCAGCCGCGCCGCGCTTTATCGCCGCATCGAAAAATATGGCCTCTGAAAAGACTGTCCGCAGGCGCCGCCGCCGCCCGGCTGTCCGCCGGGCGTGGATCTACTGCCTGTTGCTGGTGCTGCCCGCGCTCGTCTTCGCCGCGGTCTTTCTCTACCAGGGGGCAATCGCTCTCGCGCCGGCGCTGCTGCTCGCAGGCTGCCTGCTGCTTTACCTCGTGCTGGTGGCTGCGGCGCTCATTGAAGGGATCATTCGCCCGCTGCAGACGCTCTCCAACGTCGTCTCCTCCCTGCGCGAAGGCGATTACTCTTTCCGCGCCCGCGGAGCCGGCACGCAGGACGCGTTTGCGGAACTGGCCGCGGAGGTCAACGCACTGGCCGATCTGTTGCAGAAGCAGCGCGTGCGCTCGCTTGAAGCCACGGCTCTGCTGGCCCGCATCCTTGAGGTCATGCACGCGCCGCTTTTTGCCTTCGACCGCGAAAATCTTCTCCAACTGGTCAACAACGCCGGGGTCAAGCTGCTGGGCCTGCCCCATGCCCGCTGCTTCGGCCACACCGCCCACGCTCTCGGCCTCGAAGATCTGCTTGCCGCGCCGGACCAGAGCATCCACTCTTTTGGCGGCAAACCCACGCGATGGCTCCTGCGCAAGGCCCTCTTTCGCCAGGACGGCGCGCCGCACACGCTGCTGCTGCTTGCCGATGTGAGCCTGCCGCTGCAGGAAGAGGAACAGATCGCCTGGAAGCGGCTGATTCGCGTGCTCGGCCATGAACTGTCGAACTCGCTGGCGCCCATCAAGTCCATCGCCGGCAGCCTGCTGGCGCGGGTGGACCAGATGGGCCAGACGGGTCAGATGGGCCAGACAGGCTCCATCGACGGCGACCCCGCCACGCTGCACGACTTTCGCCGCGGCCTGGGCGTGATCGAGAGCCGCGCCGACGCGCTCCACCGCTTCGTGCAATCCTATCGTCTCCTGGCCCAGTTGCCCCCGCCGCAGTTCAAGCCCGTGCCGCTCGGGCCGCTCCTAGAGCGCGTTGTCCTTCTCGAACAGCGTCTCCCGGTTCAACTCGAAGCCGGCCCGCCGGTCGTGCTCCATGCCGATCCCGACCAGCTGGAGCAGATGTTCATCAACCTGCTGGCCAACGCCGTGGACGCATCGCTGGCCAATGGCGCCCAGCCAGTGCGCACCACCTGGCGCATCGCCGATTCCGCCCTTCTGGTCGCCATCGAAGATCGCGGCATGGGCATCGCCAACACGGAAAATCTGTTTGTCCCCTTCTACACCACCAAGCCCGCCGGCAGCGGCGTCGGCCTGGCGCTTGCCCAGCAGATCGCTCGCGCCCACGGTGGCGAAATCAGCCTTCTCAACCGCGAAGACGGTGAAGGCGCTCGCGCCACCATCCGCCTGCCCCTGGCGCGACCGTAGGGAGTTTCCGAATAAGTTGGCATTTTGAAAAGGCGCGGCTTGAGCCGCCGTCAATCCAGCTTTGGGCCAGGCTGTTTTGGGGCAGGCTTGCGGCGATTCCTTTCCGCAGGCATGCGAAATCGTTCCCTGTGCTACGAGTTGACCGGTGGTAAATCCGCCGCGGGCCAGTCTCTTTTGTCCCCGGTGAAAAGCGAAGGCACGCGTCTCTTCGCATCCTCCGTCCAGTGATAGAGCCTTGCTTGGCGCACGATTACCCACGCAAAGGACGAAGTCGCGCTGGTTACGGTTATACTGAACAGGCCGTTCGCCGCCTTGTTGCCCAGCACCCCGGTCACGAACACCTGCGCCGTCGTACCTTTTGGCAGTCCATGCGGTTGCGCCGTGCTCACCGCGATCGGCGTGGCCTGGGTAAGGTACCGTTCGACCTCTGAGATGGCGAGAAACGCCCTTCGCAAGAGCGGAGAAATGGCGAAACTCTTCGAGAACCCTCAGAGGTTGGATTCAGCTCTAGCTCGTGCACAATCCCTAAACTAATCGCGCGGACCGCGGATTCATACCGGCAAACGCCGCAGCATCGGCCGATTGGCGCTATCGCACTCTGCCAGCCTCTGGCTAAGGGCGAAGGACCGCCGATGACTACGTCCGCTCCCAAGAGTAAGCTAGTGCCCGGAGGATTTGCGATGAGAGCAGCCGTATTTGATTCCAAGTCAAGTACTCCCGGAAGTTGGGTTTCGATTGAAGATCTCCCACGGCCTCAGCCACAATCCGGAGAGGTGCTGCTCAAGGTCATCACCTGTGGCGTCTGCCGCACCGATCTCCACATCGTTGAAGGCGATCTCCCACCAATCCGGCCGCGCATCGTCCCCGGTCATCAGATCGTCGGCGAGGTGGTGGAAGGCGCAACCCCGGATCTGCCGATCGGAACGCGCGTCGGCGTCTCCTGGATGGGCGGTGTAGATGGCGTTTGCTGGTTCTGCCGCCACGGCATGGAGAACCTCTGCGATCATCCCGTATTTACCGGCTACTCGGTGAACGGTGGCTACGCTGAGTACGCGTCGGTTCAAGCTGACTTCACGATTCCCTTGCCGGAGGGCCTGGACGATTCCCACGTCGCCCCGCTGCTATGCGCAGGCATCATCGGTTTCCGCAGCCTTCGGGTTGCAGGAGTCCAGCGCGGGGAGCGCGTCGGTCTCTTCGGTTTTGGGAGTTCGGCTACGCTGGCAATTCGCATCCTCCAGTCCTGGGATTGCGAGGTCTATGTAGTCACCCGCGGCGAGTCTCACCGCAAGGCAGCTCAGTTGCTCGGCGCCACATGGGTCGGCGACGAAGACGCAAAGCCCCCCACCGAGCTTGATCGCGCCATCACCTTCGCTCCCAGCGGAAAGGTCGTCGTCAGCGCTTTGTCCGCCCTGCGCAAAGGGGGAGTGGTCGCCATAAACGCCATTCACCTGGATCAGATGCCCGCCTTCGACTACGACAAGCTGCTCTGGGGCGAGCGCCAGATACGCAGTGTGGCCAACATGACCAGGCAGGATGCGCGCGATTTCCTCGCCTTGGCTCACGATCTAAGTTTTCGGCCTCGCGTCACCACGTTCTCACTGGAGGACGCGAACAAGGCTCTCGAAGCGGTGAAGCATGAGACCGAGGATGGACCAGCAGTGATCGTTCTTTAAGAAACAGTCAATTCGGGTAGCGGCCGCAATGCTGCCAAATGCTCGTGCCGCCGGCTCGAAGATGTGGTACTGACCAGAAAAAGTTTCACAATAGGGGTGTATCAGGGCTTCCCTGGAGTTCTTGTCTTTGCGTCAGAACGATTCGCATCTGGCCCATTCGACGGCCACACATTCGCAACCTTCCCCGGCTCGGATGGAAGGTCTTCAGTCGCAGGCCAGCGCCGCATCCGGAAACGCTCCCGGCTCACCGGCCTCAAGCTCCAGATTGGAATCCGGCCCGGAATCCACGCCAGCCGCGCGCCGCGCCGCAAAGAACAGCTCCACCTGGGCCAGCACATCGGCCCCGGTGCGCGCCTGGTAGATGGCCGCCCGCAGCTTCGCCCCGCCCGGCACGCCGTGCGTGAACCAGGTGGCAAACTGCTTCATCTTGCCGGCGGTCTCGCCCATGCGGCCGTCGCGGGGCAAATCCTTCGTCGCCTCGGCCTCCGCCAACAGCATTTGAAAATAGGCGCGAATCATCCGGTACCGGTCCTCGACCGTTGGCCGCTCGTAGCTGCCGGTGGCCGTATACTGCGCGATCTGCCTGAAGATCCACGGGTTGGCCGGCGCCGCGCGCCCGATCATCACCCCGTCGCAGCCCGTCAGCGCCACCATGGCCGCCGCGTCCTCCGGGGTGCGAATGTCGCCGTTCCCGATCACCGGAATCCCCACCGCCTGTTTCACCTGGGCAATCCACTCCCATTGTGCCTGGCCGCTGTAGCCCTGCTCCCGGGTCCGCGCGTGCAGCGCCACGGCGTTCAGCCCCTCGTCCTGGGCCATCCGCGCCAGCTCCACGCCCACAATCTGCTTCTCGTTCCAGCCCATGCGGAACTTCACGGTAAAGGGAATCGTCACCGCCTTCCTTACCGAACGAAAGATCTCGCCGATCTTGGGCAGGTCCCTCAGCAGGCCGGACCCGCCGTTGCAGCCCACCACCCGCTTGGCCGGGCAGCCCAGGTTCAGGTCCACAATGTCGAACCCGGTCTCCTCCACAATCCGCGCCGCCTCGGCCAGAGTCTCCGCATTCGACCCGAACAGTTGCGCCCCGATCGGGTGCTCGTCGTCATAGAAGGTCAGGTACCGCCGCCGTTTACTCTCCCGCATCCGCGCCAGCCCGTCCGCTGACGTGAACTCCGTCATCAGCAACCCGCAGCCCGACTGCGCATTCGTCACCGGCGCCTCGACCCCCATCCCGGCCTGGCTTGCGTCTGAACAGCCCGAGGAAGAATGACGGTCTGTATCAGGGGACGACCGGGTGCCGGGGTACCCTTCAGGGTCGAGGCGTGGTGCCGCAAATGCAGCAAAATCAACGCGGGCTTTAGCCCCTGAGGGGTGTTCTTCCGGGAAATTGACCGAAATCAACTCCTTGTCCGGTGTCGTCAAAGCGGCCGTGAACAAGCTGGCATGCCGAATAAACCGCCGGAAGACCGTATCCGTGACCCCGGCCATGGGAGCCAGCACGGTAGCTGGAGTCACCACCACCGCACCCAGGCGCATTTCAGCCGGCACCCGCGCTTCAGCAGGCATCTGGTGCTCCCTGGGATTGTCCCAGTCCTTCTTCACGGTAAAGCCCTTGCCAGCCATTTCAACCGCCCGACGGACGTCCTATTCGCGGATCTCCCAGTTTGCCGTGTGCTCGGCAACGAACCGGTCGGCAAGTTCGACAATCTCCTTCGAGGACCGGAAGCGCTCCGCCTTGAGAATAACCCGGACCTGAAACTTGGGATCGTCGTCGCATAAATCTACATACAGGATTCCCATTCGACCTACGCCATCTTCGGCAAAGGACCTCTGAATGATCTGCTCTGAGGGAACATACTTGCTGGCGCCTGGCCCGTTATTCACGACCGCGGCGTAGAGAAAATGCGGGAGAATTTTCGCCGGTGGTGGAGGGGCTACGATATTTGCAACGACAGTCTCCAATGCGTTTTCAACATTCGTTCCTTGATAAACGATATAGACTGCATGAACGTCGCCTGTGCCCTCTCGATCGATGGCAAGCACATCCACTTTCTTACCATTGAATTCGGCATCCAGATAGACCTTAGGGAAAAGGAGCTTGTGAATCAAGTAATCCTGCACAGCGTTCTTCGCCCTGCCCCTGCCCAAGTCATGCATCATTTGAATTGAACTCATTTCACCACCCCTCAATGTTCAATCTCCTACCTGTTTCCTCTGCCCACTTTGTGAAACGCTCAGCATGTTTCACAATATCCTCGATCTCATTTTCTCGAGTTGCTTCAGATGCATAGGCGATGCTGTTCTTCTTGGATAGAAGTTTTCCGAGCCGATCCGCGCCCTTCAGATTTTCATACTTTCTATCGGTAAGGCGCAATCTCAAATCCATCGCGGCGTTGCGATGATCGTCCGACGATACGTCAGTACATCCCAGGCCAGCTCTCAAGGCATCGCTATATGAAATCGCACAGTGTATGCTAAGCAGAGCCGTTGAGTACTTGAAATTGAGAATCTGGTCGTTGAGAACGTAAATGTCTTCCCTTACGAGGCTCTCCATCCCCTTCAGGAAATCTCTCGCTCGACCTGAGAAGTGCTGGACCTGCACGGCGATCATAAAGGCATTCTCGCACCACCCATGATGTGAAAAGGCCTCCGCCGCAGCGGAGGCCCAATCGTCCCTGTCCGATTCGCTCGGCGCCGGTTACTTGGCCGGCGTAACCTCGCTGGCCTTGGCATACTTGCGGCGGAACCGCTCCACGCGCCCCGCTGTGTCCACCAGCCGCTGCTTGCCGGTGAAGAACGGATGGCAAGCCGAGCAGATTTCCACGTGAATGTCGCCCTTGTGGGTCGAACGGGTCTCAAAGTTGTTTCCGCAGGCGCACATAACCCGCACCGCGGCGTAATGGGGATGAATCTTTTCCTTGGGCATCTCTGAAGACAAACCTTTCCTGCAATCCTTCCCTTCCAT
Organism: Occallatibacter sp.; assembly: GCA_049509995.1. Taxonomy (GTDB): domain Bacteria; phylum Acidobacteriota; class Terriglobia; order Terriglobales; family Acidobacteriaceae; genus Telmatobacter. The sequence goes on from JBEKZJ010000042.1 coordinate 31,384, forward strand.
TGTAGGGGCATTTGAACGGTTTAGCAATCGCGACTGGACAGGGAATAGGAACCAGGGAACAGGGAATAGGAAAAGCCTCCCCTTTTCCGCTCATCGGTCGCTGGCAACCAACGCTGGATAATTCCCGCCGGAAACTGTTCCCTGTTCCCTATTCCCTGTTCCCTGTTTTCAGCGCCTTCTCGATCCCCGCCTCCACCAGCGGCGCCATCACCGCGTACCCGGCCGGCAGTGGATGCACCCCATCCGTGCTCAAGGCAGCCGGCAGCCCGTCACGCGCGTCCTTCATCGCCGTGTGGTAGTCCACATAAGCGTAACCGTTTTCCGCCGCGTAGGCCTTGATCCACGCGTTCAGCGCCACAACCTTGCCCGCCGGCTTCATCCCTGGGCTCCAGGGAAAGTCGAAGGCCGGCAGCGCCGAGCACAGCACTACGCGAATGTGGTTGGCCGTCGCCAGATCCGCCATCGAGGCCAGGTTGTCCTCCGTCTGCTCCAGGGTCATCGGCCCGGTGTTCCCGGCGATGTCGTTCGTGCCCGCCAGAATCACCACCACCTTCGGTTTCAGCGCGATCACATCCTGGCGGAAGCGCAGCACCATCTGCGGCGTAGTCTGTCCGCTGATGCCGCGATTGATGTACGGCTTGCCGGGGAATGACCCATCCGGCCCCTCGATCTTCCAGCCCTCGGTGATCGAGTCGCCCATGAAAACCACGCGGTCTTCGCCCGGAGCTGGCGGTCCCAGCTTCACGTTGTCCTCCTTGAATCGTGACAGCCATCCGAAATCGGTCAGCAACTGCCTGTCGTGCGCCGTCCAGTAAGCATCCTGCGGATGCCCTGACGGCGTCAGTTCCGGCGCGGCATTGGCGGGCGGCGCGGTCTGTGTGGGGGGCGGCGCCTTGGTTTCCGGCAAGTTCACTGGTTCCTGGGCTGTGAGCCGGGCCGGAACGAGCAGCCCGGCCAGAGCCGCGGTAAGGTAAAAGGCGGTGCGTAGAACGATTCGATTCATGAGAAGGCTCTCCATTTCTTTGAGTGGGATCGCGACCGTAAATGAGCCCGGTGCCGCCGGCTTGCCCGGCATCGCTCCCATCGGCAAGCCGGCGGTAGGTCAACTGGGCGGTTCCGTGTCAACGGCAGACGAACGGCGCTTCGCCCAGGCCAGCGAGCGGACCATCTGAATTGTGACTACAAGATACCAAAGGCCGATCACCGGCCCTGGGTCGAAAAGCCCTGCGTTCGCCGGGGGCGCCGGAAAGGTATAGAAGTTAAGCGCCAGCAGCCCTGCCGCGATGGTTACCCCGGAGATTGCAATCGCTCGCCCGAACCTGGGATGCCGCCACATGGCGATCGCCATGAAGATGGTTCCCAAACCGATGTAAGCATCGAATGCTTTATCGAGGCCGAGCCAGATACCGTTCATCGTCAGCAAGACCTTCCCATCCTTCACCAGGGAGCCGACCGCGATTTGCACCAGGGCCATGGCGGAAAACAGCGCGCCGGCCAACGCATTCAGCAGCAATCCCAGGGCACTTGAAATCGTTCGTTTCTCCACATCCAGCAACCCCTTCAGACCAAAGCACGCCAGGGCCAGCGCAGGGCCGAAACAGGCTGCAATTGCAGCCGTGGCCCGCATGGGTAGAGGAACAAAGGCGGCCAGCGGGTAGGACAGGCACGCAACAAATCCAGCAAAGATTCCGAGGCGCAGGCCGCGCACCGTTGAGCCCGCCGGAAGTTCAGTGAATTCCGACATACGATTGACCGGAATTATACAAAACCGGGCAAAGAGGTCGCGTTCGACGTTGGCGAATACCTTTTCCACAATAAGGCCCCGGACCTGCACCGCCGCGTCCCCCCGCCACATGCGCTACGCTTGAATCCAGATGAGCGTCTGCCAAATCTGCGATGGCGTCGGGCTGGTGCGGGTGGTCAACGCCTCCGGACAATGGGTTTCCCGCGCCTGCGAGTGCCAGGAGATGGTGCGCGAGGAGCGCCGCCTGGCCGCCGCGCACATTCCCGAGCGCTACCGCCATTACACCCTGGACGGCTATGAGACCGCCTTTCGCGGCGCCGACTCCTCGCTGGGCCGCGCGCACCTGACCGCCCGCAAATTCGTCGAGGCCTACCCCGTCGATACCGCCGGCAAGGGCCTGCTCTTCACCGGCTCCATCGGCGTCGGCAAGACCCACCTCGCCGTGGGCGTCCTTCGCCGCCTGGTCCAGGAACGCGGCGTCAAGGGCCTCTTCTGCGACTACCGTGAGCTGCTCAAGAACATCCAGAACAGCTATAACCCCCAGGTGCACACCACCGAGCTCGAACTGCTCCAGCCGGTCTTTGCCGCCGAGGTGCTGGTGCTCGACGATTTGGGTGCGCAGAAGCCCAACGAGTGGATCTGGGACACCGTCGCCCTCATCCTCAACACGCGCTACAACGACAAGCAGACCACCATCATCACCACCAACTACCCCGACCTGCCCGCAGCCGGCGGCGGCCTCACTGACCCCGAACGCGCCGCCCGCGAACCCACCCTCGGCGACCGCATCGGCGACCGCATGCGCTCCCGCCTCGCCGAGATGTGCGTCCGCGTCGAAATGACCGGTGAAGACTTCCGCCAGACCGTCAAGCGAGCCCGCTTCGGCTAGCCCGTTCCTCTCGATCGGCCTGTCGGGCCGCCTCCGAATGTGGGTCAAGGCGTCAGCCCCAAGGAGCCCTGGCAGCGAAAAATTTGGACCCTAGTACTACTGTGTCATAACTTACGAGCACCACAGAACGGACATCGGCAGAGCTGCTTGAGCAGGGAACGGGCCAGCAGAATGCGCAGGGTGGCAATGGAGCATGGGTTTTGCCGCTGCGGACGAATGCGAGCCGCGGGGCTGGAAGTTCTCCGGGAGTGCGGGGATTGGTAATTCAAGATGGGCGGCGCGGGCAGAGGGGGAAAAACGGCTCCGCTCAGCGACCAGGAACCCGTAGGCGGCAATCGAGAGCGTGGCGTGATGGTGGAAGCCGCGCCAGCCGCGTCCTTCAAAGTGGCCCAAACCC
>JBEKZJ010000043.1:0-34099 GCA_049509995.1 Occallatibacter sp.
CTGGACGGTTCGCGGCGCCAACGCCATCGTCGCCCTGCGGTGCTGCCAACTCAACGGCCAATTTGAGGACTACTGGGAGGGACGCCGGGCCGCGTGATTCCACTTCTATGTCGCGCACCCGGTATTACACCTCCACGGGCAACTCCGCCGAAAGGATATTCATGGGCGTCAGCCCGCGTTGGCGCAGGGCGCGCAGGCTCAGCGAGTCGTGGCGCTTGGCCAGCCGCCGGCCATTGTGATCCACCACCAGGCGGCAGTGGAACCAGCTTGGATTGTTGTATCCCAGGGCGCGATTGAGCAGGATCTGCCGCGCCGTGGACTTCAGCAGGTCGGCTCCGCGCACCACTTCCGAGATGGACATGGCCGCGTCATCGGCGACGCAGGCAAGCTGGTAACTCGGGACGCCGTCGCGCCGCCAGACCACAAAGTCCCCAAAGTCCTCCCCGGCCACAAAGCGCTGGGGACCCAGGTTCCGGTCCACAAACTCGACCGCTTCGCCGTCGGGAACGCGGAATCGCCAGTTGATGCCATCCGGTATCTCGATCTCGTTCACAGTGGGGCCGGGCAACTGCGGAATATTGCCCTGGAATATCCGGCAGGTGCCGGGGTAGATGGGCTCGTCGTCGAAAGGCTCCAGTTTCCCCAAAGAGCCGTGGGTTGCGGCCGAGACCCGCTCATGGGGCGCGCCAAGCGCGGTTTCAAGGTCCTTGCGCGAGCAGCGGCAGGGGTAGAGATAGCCGCGCCGCAGCAGCTTGCGCCATGCGGCAAGATAGAAAGCCCGCCGCCGGCTCTGCACGTAAGGGCCAAAGGGCCCTCCCTTGTCCGGGCCCTCATGCCAGCGGATGCCCAGCCAGCGCAGGTCTTCGATTGCGGCCTCCGCGTAGGAAGAGCGGCTGCGGTCGGGGTCCAGGTCCTCCATGCGCATCACCAGCGTGCCGCCCGCGTCGCGCGCTCTCTGCCAGGCGGTCCAGAACGTGCGCGCGTGGCCCACGTGCAGATAGCCCGTGGGCGAGGGCGCAAGCCGGCCGCGATAACTCGACGTCGGCGTGGGTGCAAGGCTGGCCATACTACGTTCAAGTGTAGGAAGCCGGCGCCTCGCCGCATAGGTACAGTTTGATTCCCGTGTCGAACTTGATTCCTGGCAATCAGACGATTAGTTTGATTCGTCCCCGTCCTTGTCGCCGTCGCGGTGATGATGCTCGTAGTGGCCGATGTCGTCGTCCAGATGCTTGGGATCGACCGAGACCTGCACCACGTCCATCTCGTTGCCGTCCAGATCGACCACGAACAGGCCCATCCGTTCACCTTCGGGGTGAATGAAGACCAGGGTCTGCTCGCTGCCTTTACCACCCCAGCGACCAGGACCCGTCGCTGGGGACCTCGGCTTACGGCTGGTCTCGCGGATGATCCGTTCCCAGCCGGAGCCGAGCTTCTCCTCCACCATGCGGTTCAGCTCATCGCCGTCCACAGGCTCCGAGAAAGACTCGAACTCCGCCACGTGCACGCCTGCCACGCCCCCGTGCGTGGCCTTCCGCGCGACCAGGCTCGCCAGCCCCATAAAAGGAATGCGCGTGGCCCGCACGTGATACCTGCTCTCGATGGAGCGCACCACGCCGTCAAATCCGCCCTCGCCGCCGGCCAGCACCGCGGCGGGAACCAGCAGGGCCACGAATCCGATGGGAATCAACCAGAGCCGCTTCATTGGGCGCCGCCTTTCTTGTCTTTGTCCTTTTCTTTGTCCTTGCCGTCCGCGTTCTTCGCCACATCGCCCAGCGCTCCCAGCCCGGCCAGGCCCTTCAATTTGCCCAGGTCGTCCATGTGGATGGGGCCAAGGATCAGCACGATGGTCAGTTCCTTGGGCTCCACCTCCAGGATGAACATTCCGCGCGTCTCGCCATTCACCAGCTTCACCATCACGTCGGTGGTTTCGCCGGTCTTGCGCTCGCGTTCCCGCACAATCGGCGACCACTCGCTGGTCTCGAAGTACTTCCGCAGTTGTTCGATCTCTTCCATCGAGAACTGCCCTTCCTTGTCGAACTCGTACTCGCGGACGTAGATGCCTTCAAGCCCTTCAATCAGTTGCCGGGTAGCGGCTTCGTCCTTGTCTTTGCCGTTCATGAATTTGGCGGCAAAGGCCAGCATGTTCTTGCCCAGCGTAACCTCGGTGACGTCGGAAGCGCGCGCGGCCAGTTCTTTCTCGATAGGCGGCGGCGCCGGCAACTGGTCGGTTTGCGCCAGCGCCGGAACGGCCAGCGCAGCCGCTACGAACAACCTCAATGCGAAAGCTATGATCCGGTTCTGCATGGTTCGTTCTCCCTATTCCTGGGCAGCGCGGCCGTGGGCCGCGAGTCTCGTGTTCATCTGGTTGAGCGCGCGAGTGGTGATGCGCAGCGCGGTCAGCACCTGTTGGCGGGCCGCTTCTCCCTTGCGCCGTTCCTCTAAGTTTCGCCAAACTACGCCGCCCGCCAGCACGGCGGCCAGCACGATGGAAGCGGCCAGCCGCTGCCAAAAAACAACAGTGCGGTGCGGCCGTTGCGCGCGCCGCTTCTCCATCAGTCTGCGCTTCAGGCCGGGCGGCGCGGGCCGGCGTTCAAACGCCTGGCGCAATTCGCGTTCAAAATCTTCCATCGGTTCAAGCTCCACGGACGTACTCCTTCAAATGGTTCTGCGCCTTGGCCCGCAGCAGCTTCAGTCCCCGCTGCAAATGGCTCTTCACCGTGGCCAATGGCGCCTCGAGCGTGGCTGCAATCTCCTCCGGCGTCAGGTCCTCCTGGTAGCGGAGAACCAGCGCCGCGCGCTGCGGTTCGGGAAGCGTGGCCAGCAGTTGCTCCAGCCGCGCGCTGAGCGGAGACCCGCGATCTTCCGCCGGCACGCCATGAACGTCCTCCATCTCGACCCACAGATCCATGCCGCGCACCCGGCGCCGGCGCAGCGCATCCGCCGAGCGGTTCATCGCCACCCGCCGCAGCCAGAAGCAGGCATGCGCAGCGGTCTCGATCTTGCCCAGGTTCCGGTCCAGTTCCAGAAAAACATCCTGCGCAATCTCTTCCGCCAGCCCGCGATCGCCGGTCATACGCCAGGCCAGCGAAAACACCATCGACTGGTGCTCGTCCACGAGTTGTTCAAAATCCGGCTGCCAGTCGTGGGCCATGCGTTTCGCTTCTACTCTCTTATCCGCAAGAATCGGCACGCGGGGATGCAGAGAGTACGCGCAGGGGCAAAAAAAAGTTCGGGCAGCCGCAATCGCCGGTTTTGTGGAGGCAGCGAACGACCAGGTGTTGTCCCTGTCAGCACTTCAGCTGTATCTGACCCGTTAGTCGGCCGGAACGTAGTGCCTGTAAGAAACACTCTTCACAATTGCGCGCTGCACCGCGCCTTTTCGGAAGGGCTCGGTCGGACAGACCTCGAAATCGCCGAAGAGATACACGGCGGAGGCGGGGCTGGCATAGTTGGACTTATCGGAGTCCTTCACGCCAGCTTCAAGCCATCCCATAACTCTGGGCTCAGAGGATTGATCAGGTTCGTACTCGTGGTGTGTTCCGATATGCCAGATGCGAAGCTGGCCGTCGCCCCCGTAGAAATGTGCGCGGCCGTGGATGGTCATACAAAACTCCGCACCTCGCACTGGAAGAGCCGCAACAAGAGCCAGGCCGAGCAGCAAAAAAATTCGCAAATGGAATGGCATATGATCCAACCCTGGGCCTGGGCGAATTGCAACGCGAACTGAAGCCATCCGGCGCACCTGTCGCTCAATCAGATTATGCCCTCTATCTCAGCTAGCGTCTATTATCGGATGCAAGCTCAGAACAGCTCCGGGATGCTATGAAACGCAATCCGCGTCGGCGCAGCCTTGTACGCGGACAGCATGGTCGCCGGCGCCAGGGTGCTCATCCCATATTTGTTGTTGAGCTGATCCATCACCGCCAGCAGCCGCGTCCGGCTTTGCTCGTCCTCCGTCCCGTCGAATAGGTTCAGCGAGTGCAGCCGGTCCGGAACCAGCTCATTCAGATGCACGCCAATAAAGTAAGGATGGTCATATTGCTTTCCAGCCGGCTTGCTCGCCCACAGCCGCGTCAGCGCCGCAATCAGCGTTTGATTATCCTGGCACTCGCTCAGTTTCAGCTCGCCCTTCCATCCCTTCGTAGGCACGCCGTAGGTGCTCACCGGGCCTCTTTCGCCGCGCGGACCTGCAAACCCAATAGCCAGCCCGATGCTGCTGGCCCACAATCCGCCCGCGCGCAGCCGCATGGCGGCCTTGTGGAGCAGCTTGTGCGCCACCGCCCAGGCGTTCTCCGGCGTGCGCATCTCCGGCGCCAGCACGTGCTGGTGGCTCAATGACTTCAGATGCTCGGTCTCCGACATATCGAAGTCCTCGCCTCTCAGCCAGTGCCACAGCCGCTCGCCCCACACCGAACCCCACAGCTCGCCGGCCTGCTCGCAGTCGAGCGCCAGCAACTCTTCCATGGTGCGGATGCCCTTCTCGTTCAACCGCTTTTCCGTGCGCGCGCCGATGCCGGGCAGCTCGCGCAGCGTAAGCTGGCTGAGCGCTCGGGGGAGAATATCCAGCGGCAGCGCCACCAGGCCATCGGGCTTTTCCATATCGCTGGCCACCTTGGCCAGATAGCGGTTGGTAGCCAGCCCCACCGAGCTGCGCAGCATGGGACCGACCTTTTCGCGTATCGTCGCCTTCACCCGCCGGCCCAGCTCCATCGCCGCCAGCAGCGGCCGTTCCCGGCCCATCAACCGGCAGGCCATCTCGTCGATCGAGAGCACCGCCGTCACCGGCAGGCAACTTTCAACGGCTTCGACGATGCGGTGATGGTAATCGACGTAGAGCTCGTGGCGAGCCTCCACCAGCACCAGGTCCGGACACATCCGTTTAGCGTCGGCGACGATGGTTCCCGTCTTCACGCCATGGGCCTTGGCTTCGTAGCTGGCGGCGATGCACACGGTGGTGTCGGCCATCATGGGCACAACGCCCACCGGACGGCCGCGCAGCTCGGGGCGAGCTTCCTGCTCCACCGAGGCAAAATAGGAGTTCAGGTCGACAAACAGCCAATTCAGACCGGAATCGTGAGTCGGATTCGTGGGAGCGGCTTGCTCTGTATCGTTTGAGGCAGTCCCGGATCCCCCATCCGGGGTATGGTTCTCTTGCGGACCATGGTTCATCATGGGGTCCATCCCCGAATTGGGAGCGGATGCCATCTTGAATTTATCTTCGCTTTTTGTTCTCTTCATGGCAAGTGGAAAATCAGAGGATGACTCAGAAAAATCGCCAATGATATACTTGGATCGCCGGGGTTCCGGTGCTCTGAAGCTCAATCAAGTTGCCCGCAACCTTCGGTTGAACGGCGAAGTTTTTGAGTCATACGGATGGGTTCCCTGGATATGCACAGCGTGATTCATTGGTTTGCGACGAATGGAAGCGTTCTCGCCGTCCTGGTGACGGTAGGAGTGGCCGTGCTGCTTGTCTGCTGCCTGGGATGCTCGAACTGCCCCAGCCGCGACAAGGACGACATCTTCAGCCGCCACGAACTGTAAGGCCCTGACGGCGCGTCATCAGAGTGCCCGCGTGCCCTGATGGAAGCGCATGCGCCATTCCCCGGATTCCTCTGTCCATATTGAACTGCGCAACGCCGCGGAACTCTGGCCTGAATGTGCGTCGGTCTGCGCCGTTCGATAGGTGATGAGCACAATGCAATTCGCAATCCAATGGCACTTGAAATCTTCCATCGTGGGCGGCTGGTACGCCTCAGTTGCGAGCAATTCGAGGATCTGGCCCCGTGACCATACCCTTCCTGAAGAGCCGAACTCCTGAAAGTCCTCGGCCAAAAGGGCAGCTACCCGCGCGCGATCGCGTCGCACTGCCGGATCCAGCAGAGCTTCTTCCCATGCTCACAGGTGCGCGCAGACTGCGTCGTGTGTTTTGCCGTTCGCGCTCATTCGACCGCCGGCTTCAGATACTCCTCAAAATGCGCGAGAATCCGGTTGTACAGATGGGTCCGCACATCCGGCCCGGAAATGGAGTGCGTCTTGCGCGGGTATATCTGCAGGTCGTAGGGAATTCCGGCTTCGATGAGCTTCTGCACAAACTGGACGGTGTTCTCGATGTGCACGTTGTCGTCGCCCGTGCCGTGCACCAGCAGCAGCCGTCCCTTCAGATTGGCCGCCGAGTTGACCACCGAAAAGTCGTGGTAGCCGGTGGCAAACTCCGATGGCAGGCTCATATAGCGCTCGGTATAGATCGAGTCGTAGTTGCGCCAGTCGGTGACCGGCGCCACCGCAACCCCGGCGCGGAAGCGGCCGGAGTGGGTGAGCGCGTAGAGCGTGAAGGTTCCGCCCCAGCTCCAGCCCCACCAGCCCATACGGTTCTTGTCCAGTTGCGGATACTGGGCCAGCGCGGCATCCACCACGGTCATCTGGTCTTCTAACTGAATGGGACCGAAGTTGTGGTAAGCCGCCTGGGCAAAGTCGCGTCCGCGTCCACCGGTGCCGCGATTGTCGGCGCGCAGCACCGCAAAACCGCGCTGCGCCAGCAACTCGTCGAAGAGCAGATTGTCGCCCCAACGGTTGGCCACGGTTTGCGGGCCGGGCCCTCCGTAGGGGTTCACGATCAAGGGTACGCTGGCTGGGTTTGCGGCGCCCTCGGGCAGCAGGAGCGTGGCGTAGAGCGTGCTGCCGTCGTGGGCTTTTACCTCCAACTGCTCCGGCGCCCGCAGGTGGTAGGGCTCCAGCGCCCGCGTGGTCCAGAAGACGTTGCACTTGCCGGCTGCCTGGCAGAGGCGCAGCGTGGGCGGATCGATGTGCGTGGATTGCTTGTCGGCAAACCCACCGCCGAGGGGAGCAAAGTTGCCTTCATGGTGCCCCGCGCCGGCGCTCAGCTTCTTGCGTTCGCCGTCAAAACTCACCTGCCATAACTGCTGCTCCAGCGGGTTGCCTTCATTCGAGGCGTAGTGGATCAGCTTGCCCGCGTGATCGACGCCGAGAACCTCGCCGACCTCAAATTCTCCCTTGGTCAGTTGGCGCTCCAGCTTGGCCGTGGCCGCGGAGGGATCGGCCTCGTTATAGCTGTAGAGATAGAGATGGTTGTGGCCGTCGGTCCAATTGGTCAGCACAATTGTGCCGTAGCCCACGGAAACATCGTAGTTATCGTCGACGAACTTATCGTCTGTCAGTTGCAGCACGGGATGCGCCTGACCCGAGGGGGCGTCGGCAAAATAGAGATCCCGATGTTTGTGATCGCGGGTGACCGTCTCGATCCACAGTGTCTTGCGATCCACCCAGCCGAAGCGCGGAATGTAATCCTGGCCGGGATGAATGGGCAGCTTGACCCACGCCGTCTTGCCGCCCCCGGCGCTCACCACGCCCACGCGGACCTCAGGATTGGGGTCGCCGGGCTGCGGAAAGCGCTGCGGATCGACCTTCGCGTGGGTGGGAATCCAATCGGTGATCGGGTACAGCGGCACCTCGGTCTCGTTCATCTGCAGATAGGCAAGGTTCTTCGAGTCCGGCGACCAGAAGTAGTTGCTGCGCGTCTCCAGCTCTTCATCGTAGACCCAGTCCACCTCGCCGTTGAGGACCGCCTGGCCGTTGAGGGTGGCCGGATTGGGCACGGGGGCCACCACGATCGCGGGCATGCCGGGGTCCTTCAGCCGCAACACAGAAAGGCCGTGGTCGCGCACAAAGGAGATCATTTCACCGTTGGGCGAAAACTTGGGGTTGTCGCCGGAGGCAGCTCCGGTAAAGCCTATCTCCACGCCCGTGCCGTTATGCAGATCGAAGAGCCAAAGCCGGCCGTTGGAGTCGAAGAGCAGATGCGCGGAGTCCGGCGCCCACAGGTAACTGGCCATCTTGTAACGGTCGCGATGGTCGCGGTCGGTCTCAGTGCCGGCTGCCCCGGTGAGCGAGGCCAGCTTGGCGCGGCTCACCAGCACGTGCGGCTTGCCGGTGCCGGGGTCCAGGTCGACGATCTCACCTCCATCCAGATAGGTCAGGTGCTTGCCGTCCGGCGACCATGCAAGTCCCTCGGGTGGGTGCCCGGCCAGCGATCCATGACCGAAGATCGCTTCCACGGTCAGAGGTTTCTGGGGCGCCTGCGGGGCAAGCGGAACCGTTGCCAAGGGAAGAGCAACAACGGCGGAAAGCAGAAATGCGGCTGTGCGCGTCAAACGTATTCCTCCACGAGCTGAGCCCGGCCTGGATTCCTCGGCTGCGATCCAGGCCTGCGAGGCTTCCAGCCAGAAGTGTAACTCACGCAGTTTGCCGGGTTGCATCTCGCCCCCAGAGCTAGTATGGTGCGGGACATGCACTGGGCCACTTCCGAAGAACGCTCCAATCTTGGCCAGGCGCGGCGCAAGCAGGTGGGCCGCCAGGAACACAACACCTTCAACCCCAAGGCGCGGACGACTTCACCGCTCAAGCTTCTTGACCGGTCGATGCGCGGCCGCGTGCCGGCGCTGGTCAAGCTCAAGTACGAGCTGATGGCGGAGTCGCCCTTCGGATATTTTCGCGGCGCGGTGCCGGTGATGGCCGCGGATCTGGCCGTGCTGCCCAACACCGGTATCGTCAGCCAGCTCTGCGGCGACGCGCATGTGCGCAACCTGGGCGCCTATGCCGCACCCGACGGACGGCTGGTCTTCGACATCAACGACTTCGACGAGACCATCCGCGGGCCCTTCGAGTGGGACCTCAAACGCATGGCCGCCTCGGTCACGCTGGCCGGCCGCGGGTCCGGCCATAAGGACTCCTCTGCCCGGCGTGCTGTCGAGCAGTGCATTGAGCGCTACTGCGCCCAGATGCGCGCCTTTGCCAAGATGCCCCACCTCGAAGTAGGCCGCTTTCAGGTACACCGGCTGGGCCAGGTCGCGCCGGTGCACGCGGCGCTGCTCAAGGCCGAGCGGGCCACGCCGCAGCACACTCTGGAGCAGCTCACCGAGCCGACCTCCGCCAAGCCCGGCGCGCCCCGCCGCTTCAAGGAAGCCAAACCCATGTTGACCCGCGTCACCGGCGCCCAGGCCTTGGCCGTTCTGGCCTCGCTCGGGCCGTACAGCGAGATGCTGGAGCCGCAGCGGCAGCACCTTTTGTCGTTCTACCGCCCCGTCGACGTGGCCTTCAAGGTGGTCGGCACCGGCTCGGTGGGCTTGCGCGACTACTGCATCTACTGCGAAGGCAACGGACCCAACGACCCGCTGTTCCTGCAGATCAAGGAGGAGCCGGCCTCAGCCTACACGGCCTATCTGCCCGACGCGCACCCCGACCAGCACAACGGCAAGCGCACCGCGGACGGGCAGCGCGCCATGCAATTGCAGTCCGATCCATTTCTCGGCTGGACGCACATCGGCGGGCGCCAATACCTGGTGCGCCAGCTCAACGACCACAAAGGCTCCATCGACCTCAATGACCTGGCCGGCGCCGGCCTTCAGGCGTATGCCGAGGTCTGCGGCGAGCTGCTGGCCCGCGGCCACGCCCGCTCCGGCGACCCTCTGGTCATCGCCGGATACCTGGGCAGTGGCGACGGCTTTGCCGAGGCGCTGGGCAAGTTTGGCTCGCTCTACGCCGACCAGACCGAAAAGGACTGGGGAGATCTGCGCCGTTCCCGCAAGTTGGGAACCAAATCCTAGACAGCTTCCAAGGAGACTCGCATGAATCGCCGCACTTTTACGCAAGCCCTGGCGACGGGCGCTCTCGCCGCCGCTGCACCGCGTCTGCCCGCTACGCCTCTCACGGGCGCGGCCCAGCCACAACCCGCGGCCCCTCCGTTTCCGCTCTCGGTCATGCTCTGGACCGTCTTCAACGACCTGCCCTTCGAGGAGCGGCTGGCCAAGTTGGCCGAAGCGGGCTACACCAACATCGAGCTGGTGGGCGAATACAACGCCCAAAACTGGACTGAAGCCGACTTTGCCCGCGCCAACGCCGCCCGCAAGCGCCTCGGCATCAGCTTTGACGCCACCGCCGGCCTGAAAAACGGCGTGTCCGATCCCGGCACTCGCGATGCGTTTCTGGCCGAACTGAACGCGGCGCTCACGCCCATGGAGACCCTGAGTTGCCCGGCCATGATCGTGCTCTCCGGCGATGTGGTTCCGGGGCTCTCCCGCGAAGCGCAGCATCAAGCCTCGATCGAGACGCTCAAGCGCGCCGCGGCTTTGGTGGAGGGCCGCCAGATCGCCGGCCAGCCCGTGCGCTTGCTGCTCGAGTGCATCCATCTCGAAGAGAGACCCAAATACTTTCTCACCTCGGCCGCCGAGGCCATCGACGTCGTGCGCGCCGTCAACCACCCCCAGGTCCAGTTCCTCTACGACATCTTTCACGAGCAGATGAGCTACGGCAATTTGATCGAAAAGCTCGACCAGCACATCGACGTCATCGGCCTCATCCACATCGCCGACGTCCCCGGCCGCCACCAGCCTGGCAGCGGCGAAATCAACTACGCCAACATCTACAGCAAGCTGGCCCAGCTCAACTACCGCCGCAATGTAGCCATGGAGTTCATGCCCACCGGCGACCCGGTAGCCACGCTGCGTGCGGCAAAGGCTATGGTGTGGCAGGCTGCGGCGGTCTAAGCGCACGCCGCACCTCGCCGTCCGGGCGCATGGGAGCCATCAGCCCACTGGCACCAGGCCCGGAGGCGTGGGCACAGGCTTCGGCTGATTGGTCAGGCGCGTCGGGCTTGGCGGAGCTGTCAGTGTAAAGTGGTCGCGGTTGGCGCCGAGCCGCACCAGCAGGCTTTTCTGATCGAAGGTGATGGCAAAGCTCTGCATCGGCAGCGATCCGAAGTTGACCAGCGGAAATGCCGGGTGGATTTCCACCACCGGATGGGTGAAGGTGTACTTCCCCACCTTCACGTCCGAGGCCAGCTTGGCCGCCTTGATCTCGAAACGCGTGGTCACGGTATGGCCCGTGGCAAAGACGACCGGCGGAATCTCCCATTTCTGATGCGCCGCCAGCCCCTCCGGCAGGGTCAGGCCGCCCCCGCCGGAATCCAGTTGCGCCTCCACGCTTTGCCCATTCACGCGCAGCGAGGTGATCGGCACCCCATCCGGCATGCGGAAGGGCAGCACTGTTTTCTCCCCATCCGGCGTCAGGGCGCCCTCAGTCAGCAGAACCTGCTGGTTGGGAAAATCGAGCGTGAGCAGATAGTCGCGGAAGAGGGTGAATCCCAGCAGGCCCTGGCAGGAACCGGCTTCCCCAATCACCGCATGACGGACAGCCTTCACCCAGTAGAAATCCACCCCCGCAAGCCGGATGGACGGCAGCAGAACAACGGGCACCCGCTGCCCGCCCTGCCCGCTCGGGTCGTTCACCACCGCCTGCGCCGCGGTGGGCAGTTGCAGCTCATCGGCCAGCTCCGGGCTCACAAAAGCGTCCGCGCCGGTCCCCGTGTCGATGACAAACCGGTACGGCCCCTTCCCGTTGATGGTGACCATCACGTAGGGCTTGCCGTAGCGCTCCATCATGGGCGCGGAGTGGGTCGTGTTCTGGGCAGGCATGGAAGGGGCGCTGGTTACGAGCAGGATCGCGAAAGAGGCGCCGAGTCTGGAGAGGAAGAACATAGTCCTCCTTTCGACCGCTTTTTCGAACTCTAGCCGGCTCCGATCGGCATCCATTCCGCCGCGCTGGAGGATCGGCTGAACCCTCCCCGAGTTTACTCTGGAGGAGACAAGCAATCGAGAATTGCCCGGCAGCAAAGCCCTTCGATGCTTGGACTCGAATACTACGCCACAGTCACCCGTTCCGTTCCAACAAAATGGCCCTGTTTTCTGCAGCCCGTTCGGCCGGCCGCGCCTGCATGAGTTTTTTCCAATCAGTCCGGCAGGATTCAGGCACGGCGATTGCCTGCCGCCCTTAGGGAGGTACCGATGCGCATTCACGGTAACCAAATGAATCTCAATGCGGTGAATCCCTACTCCGCAGCGGCGGAGAAGGCGGTTGCCGCGCAACGTGCGGCCGATGTCCGCAAGAAGCTGATGAAGAGCGCCGCGGACATCCAGGGAACAGCGAGTCCCGAAGGAGCTTTCATGCTCGGCCAATGGATGGACTCGCGGCACAGCCAGGTCGAGAGCGAGGACCAGTATCACGCCTGCGCCTCCGGCAAAGACCCGGATTTCGGATAAGGTGCGGACATCGAAGTTCCACGCCAAGCCCACCGGCGGCAGTCAAGCGCAGGATATGTCTGCGGATCGGTTCCCAAATGAGCTTTCTCTGATCTTTGCGGGCACAATTCAGGCCCGTCAATTGCTCCCCAACCCTTTGGGAGGCAACGATGCCCAACGACGGCAGCTCCATGAACCCCAATCCGGTCAATCCTTACTACGCCGCGACGGAGAAGGCGGTCGCGGCGCGGCGGCCCTCTCAGACCCGAAAGAAACCGACCAAGCGCACGGCTGGCGTTCAAGCCTCGGCGGGATCAGGCCAAGTCTTCTTGATGGGCCAATGGATGTGCGCCGGGCGGAGCCAGGCGTTGATTGAAGACCGGCACCACGCCACGCGCTCGGGCAAAGGCCCGGACCTCGGATAAGGCGCATATCTCCGGTTCCACGCCGCGTGCAACGCGCGCAGCCAACCGGACCGGGCCGCATCACTATGATGGAGTGAGCGCCCGGCCCCGATGCCCTCCACCGACACCACAACCCGCGCCCTGCCCACCCTGCACGAGTTCTTCTCCCCAGGGGGGATCCTGGCGCGCTCGTCGCTGCCTTATGAGTACCGGCCGGGGCAGCTTGAAATGGCCAAGGCCGTGGAACGGGCGCTCGAAGAGCGGCGCCACCTGATCGTCGAGGCCGGCACCGGCACCGGCAAGACGCTGGCCTACCTGCTGCCGGCCCTGCGTACCGGCCAGCGCGTGATCATCTCCACCGGGACCAAGGCGCTGCAGGATCAACTTTACTTCCGCGACGTTCCCTTTCTCGAAACGTTGCTGGGAAGCCTGCGCGTCTGCTACATGAAGGGCCGCGCCAACTACCTGTGCCGCCACAAGCTGGTCACGCTGCGCAACCAGCCGATTCTGTCAGGACTCGAGGAGATCGACCAGTACCGGCAGATCTCGGAGTGGGAGCAGCAGACCGAAACCGGCGACCGGGCAGAGTTATCGGGGATGCCGGAGTCGAGCGCGCTGTGGAACAAGCTGGATGCAAGGACCGAGGCCTGCCTGGGGTCAACCTGTCCGGATTACCGCCGCTGCTTCATCACCGAGATGCGGCGCAAGGCGCTCGAATCGGACATCATCATCGTGAACCACCACCTGTTCTTTGCCGACCTGGCCGTGAAGCAGGAGGCCGTGGGTGCGCCCGATGCGGGGATTCTGCCCGAGGCCGCCGCGGTGGTCTTTGACGAGGCGCACGAGCTGGAAGAGGTGGCCTCGCAGTATTTTGGACTTTCGGTGAGCAATGTGCGCTTTGAGGAGTTGGCGCGGGACACCGACGCCCTGCTGCGCGGCAAAGAAGGCGCGGGAAGCCTTCCCGCCGTCACGCAGCAACTGCGCGAGCGGGCGCGCATGTTCTTTGCCGGATTGCCCATGAGCGGGGACGGTCGCCAGCCGTTTACCGGGCGCGAGGAGTTTCTGGAGAAATCCGGCGACCTGTATACGGCGGTTCGCGCCACGCTGAGGCTGCTTGAGGCGGAGATGGTGGGACTGACGGGCATCGATGAGGCGCCAGGGTTGAGAAAGCGCATGGCCAGGCTGCGCACGGAGCTCGAGTTTCTGTTGGAGTCGAACGCCAGCAACATGGTCTATTGGATGGAGCGGCGTATCGGCGGCGGTTCCACAGACAGGTCTTCTTCTCCGGGACGGCCGGGCGGATTTCGCTCGCAGTCGCGGACCACTTTCCTGCAGGCCACGCCGATCGACGTCTCCGAGCTGCTTTTCCAGCTCGTCTTCGACCAGATTCCGACCGTGGTGCTGACCTCGGCCACGCTCACCGTGCAGGGCGGCTTTGAGCACATGCGCAGACGGCTGGGCCTCACGGAGGCGCGAGAACTCGTGGTGCCCTCGCACTTCCGGTTTGCTGAACAGGCGCTGCTCTACCTGCCGCCGGAGATGCCCGATCCGCGCGAAGCGGAGTTTCCCGAGGCCGCCGCCAACTGCATCCGCCGCGTGCTCGAAATCACCCGCGGGCGCGCCTTTTGCCTGTTCACCAGCTACAGCCAGATGCGCGACTTGTACGAGCGCCTGCTGCCGGTGCTGGACTTTCCCATCCTGCTGCACGGGACGGCCCCGCGCAAGGCGCTGCTTGAGGAGTTCCGCGCCACGCCCAACGCGGTTCTTTTTGGCACCGCCAGCTTCTGGCAGGGGGTGGACGTGCAGGGCGAGGCGCTGAGCTGCGTCATCATCGACCGCTTGCCCTTTGCCGTGCCCAGCGACCCGGTGGTCTCCGCGCGCATGAAGGCCATTGAAGAGGCCGGCGGCAAGCCTTTCAACGACTACCAGGTTCCGGCCGCGGTTCTCACCCTGAAGCAGGGCTTCGGCCGGCTGATCCGGTCGCTCGAAGACCGCGGCGTGCTGGTGCTGCTCGACCCCCGCATCCGCCGCCAGCGCTACGGCCAAACCTTCCTCGCCAGCCTCCCGCCGTACCGGATGACCGCGGCGATTTCGGACGTGGAGAGTTTTTTTGAGATTCTGGACCAGCCTCCGAGCTAGATGAGGTCTCCAGACGGCTCCCAAGAGAGTCCCTCAGCGTCCTCTAGAGTTCTCCTATGGGTACGCTCCCTGCCTAACAGCCACCGGTACCCCAGCGAGGCTCTTAATCGTGTTTCTATCCGCGTGTAGAATTTCCTATACGCGCGCATGCGCGCGTATATTATTGACAATACACAACTTAACTCTTGATTTTGCGGCATAATTCAGTGTATTTTGTTTGCAAGGAGGGATTAGGAAATGCCAACTCGCCAAAACTTGCTGGTCACGATCAATGCGCTCGAATCGAGGAGGTTCAGGCAAGCGGATGCTTGGCTCCCGTCGTAGTACCAAAACCGGCGGAACGTGTAGGGCATGTCCGTCGGTTTCTGGCATGCGTGCCATTACCACACGATCTCGGTAAACGACTGTCAGAGCGCCCTTAATGCGTCCGAACTGGCCTACCTCATTCGTGGGATCCAGGAGATTGATGAGTTTCGTTATGGAATATATGCCAATGGCAAGAATGTCCCCGGATTCTACGCAACCGCTCAGAGCACGCGAACATTTGATGGGTCGCAAGACCATTGGTACATGATTGGCTATTCGCCCGAGAGAAATTTTGCCCAAGTATTGCGTCAGAAAAGATGCTTGACCGCCGAGGAAGAGGATCTATTGGCGTATTTGGAGTCTAGAGCCAACAGATCTAGACTTTGTGCGTAGACCGAGGTAAGTAGGCGAACGGCGACGGCTGACAGAACGCGTTGCGCCGTAGGCCCAGCAATACCTTGCCCTCCAACGTTGCAAAAGTCATTTTGCGGAGCCGAGCCAAGACCAATGCAGATTATTTCGCAAGACGTATTGATCGTCATCGACGTACAAAACGACTTCTGTCCCGGCGGCGCGCTGGCCGTTGCCGATGGGGATTCTGTGATCGATGTGATTCATAGCGTCGCGCCGAGGTTTGAGCACATTGTCCTCACCCAGGACTGGCACCCGGCGGGGCACGCTTCTTTCGCCTCTGCTCATGCGGGGAGGCGGCCGTTCGAGCAAATCGAGCTGAGTTACGGGCTGCAGACTCTCTGGCCCGACCATTGCGTTCAGGGCAGCAAAGGCGCAGAGTTTCATCCGGCGCTGCACCTGCCGCGGGCGGAGCTGATCCTGCGCAAAGGTTTCAGGCCGGGGATCGATTCGTATTCGGCCTTTTTTGAGAATGATCGCGTCACGCCTACCGGGCTCGCCGGCTATTTGGATGAGCGGAACCTGAACCGTATCTTCCTGGCCGGGCTTGCCTATGACTTTTGCGTGGGCTACTCGGCGCTCGATGCGCGGCGTTTGGGGTTACCGGTCGCCGTAATCCGCGATGCCTGCCGGGCGATCGACCTGAACGGTTCGGTCGCGAAAATCGAAGCTGAATTTGATCGGGCCGGGGTCCTGCTGATCCAGAGCGCGGAAGTTTCCGGCTGAAGCTGCAACCGGCCCGGTAGAATCGCAGCAGGCTCGGCGGACTTGCTCCGCTCCCTCATCTATGTCCCGCAACTTCTACATTCTGGCCGCTACGCTGGGGTTCTTCGCGCTGGTCTCGGCGGGAATGTCGCTGGTCCCTTCGAGCTTCCAGCCGGGACTGCCGGCCAACGGGTCGCTGTGGCGCACGGTGGCCATGTTCCTGCTGCTATTTGGGTTGGCAGCGGCGCTGGTCGGCGTGATGAGCCACTTGTTTGAGCAGGTTGACCGGCGCAGCGAAGAGGCTCGGCAGGCGGCCCGTCGCAGAAGAAGGGACGGCCGGAAACCGTAACGCTGCCTAAGCGCCTAGAAT
This sequence comes from Occallatibacter sp., assembly GCA_049509995.1. Taxonomy (GTDB): domain Bacteria; phylum Acidobacteriota; class Terriglobia; order Terriglobales; family Acidobacteriaceae; genus Telmatobacter. The sequence goes on from JBEKZJ010000043.1 coordinate 16,425, forward strand.
GGAACGAGGGACTCTTCCCCGCAGGATCGAGCAGACGCCGATGTATGAAGTCACCGTGGAGGCCGGATTTTCTTCCGGTCACTACCTTCGCAACTACAAGGGCAAGTGCGAAAACCCGCACGGGCACAACTACAAAGTCCAGGTCACCCTTGCCGGGGCGGCGCTGGACGAGGCCGGCCTGTTGCTCGACTTCAAGCTGCTCAAGCAGGTGCTGCGCCCGGTGATCGAGCGCATCGACCACCAGATGCTCAACGACCTGGAGCCCTTCACCGTGCTGAACCCTTCGGCCGAGAATCTGGCCAAATACTTCTACGACCAGACCAACGAGCAACTTGCCGGCATGACCCAGGGCCGGGTGCGCGTGAAGGACTGCACCATCTGGGAGACGGATACGACGACGGCTACATATTACGAATAAGGCCATTTGAGAGCTGCCTGCAGCAGGCCGCCGCCATCCAGAGTTCTTCCGTCTCGCCGGAACCTCAATTCATCTGGCTGGATTTGGATTTGAGGTACTTGTCGAAGGGAATCTCGAAGTAGAAAAGCTCGTTGCCGTCGGCGTTGCGCAGTTCATGCAGGTGAAGCTTGGCGCCGCGCAGCGGGTGATCGAGCTGGGAGACGTCGTAGAACAGGAATCCGGCGCGCGTGGTGTGCGGCTCAACCACCAGGGCCTGGTACTCGAAGGTATCGAAGTCCTGCTCTATCGCTTGATTGCTGGCCTTGGGCTTCGTTTTGATGGAGGGTATTGGACCGGGCATGGGAATTTTGGAGCCCTGGCGTTCCTTTCGGGTCATCAGCCGCTCCACGTCCTCGGGCTCGGCGGCCTGAATCTTGTCACCCGCGGCGGTGAGGAAAAGGATCCGCGCGTCGCGCAGGGAGATGGGCCGATCGCCGTTGTTGGTCACGATCAGGCGCACCGGCATCACGCCGTGGCTGAGATAGTCGACTTTGAAGATCGACTCTTTTCCTTTCGTGTCGTAGGGTTCGGCGGCGATGGCCACCTTCTCGTCGTCGTGTACCTCGACCGCGGCAAAGGTCGTAGCCGGCTGTACAGGAGGCGGGGTGTGGTCGCTGGCCACGGCCGGCAGCGCCAGCCAGAGCAAGAACGGCGGAATTGCCCGCAAGGTCCTCATCGTGCTCGACTGTATCATTTGAGGGTTAGACCGGGGGAAAGCTCGTTACGTTACGCATGATTCTCTTTTTCTACAACCTGGCGTTGCTGGCGGCCCTGTTGGTGGGAGCGCCGTGGTGGCTTTGGCGGATGGCTACTACGCAAAGATACCGCGAGGGACTGATGGAACGTCTGGGCCGGGTTCGACCTGGGTTGGTGCGGCCGGGCGGGGGTGGGTGGCTCAAGGGACAGCGCCCCAGCGGCGCCGCGGACGACCGGCCTTTGATCTGGGTTCACGCGGTCTCGGTGGGCGAGGTGCTGGCCGTGAGCCGGCTGGTCAAGACGCTGGACGCCGTGCTGCCGGAATACTTTATCGCCATCTCCACCACCACCCGCACCGGCCAGGAGCTTGCGCGCGAGCGATTCGGAGGCAACCGGGTCTTTTATTGTCCGCTAGACCTGCCGTGGGCGGTGCGGGCGTATTTGAACGCTCTCCAGCCGCGGCTGCTGGTCCTGGCGGAAACGGAGTTTTGGCCCAACCTGCTCAGCGGCTGCTTTCGCCGCGAAATCCCCGTGGCCGTGGTGAATGCCCGCATCTCCGACCGCTCCTGGCCTCGTTACCGGCGGCTTCGTTGGCTTTGGCGGCCATTTTTGGAGCGGTTGGACCGGGTTCTGACCCAGAGCGAGACCGACGGCGAGCGGCTCAAGGCCATCGGATGCCGGCCGGAGCGGACATCGGTTGCCGGTAACCTGAAATTCGACGTGCGGGCCGCAGAGGAGGCGGAGGCGGCCCGGGTTCTGAAGGCGCTGGCTCCCGATCTGCGCCTGATCGTGGCGGGCAGCACGCTGGAGGGCGAAGAAGCCGCGCTCGTGGAGGCCTGGCCGCGGCTGCTCGAAGCTGATCCGCAGCTTGTCCTGGTGCTCGCGCCCCGGCATCCGGAGCGATTCGGCGCGGTGGCAGCGCTGCTCGACAAGTCCGGCGTTGCGTGGGTCAAACGGTCCGACTGGCGTTCGCAACCCGCCGGGTCGCTCAAGCCGCTCAGGCCCGGCGAGATCGTCCTGCTGGACACGATCGGCGAGCTGGCGTCGGTTTATTCGCTGGCGGCGGTGGCATTTGTGGGAGGCAGTGTGGTTCCTGGCGGAGGACACAATCCGCTGGAGCCGGCGCAGTTCGGCGTTCCCATCGTGATGGGACCGCACTACTCCAACTTCCGGGCCATTACCGACGACCTGCGGTCACACAACGCCGTCCGTATCGCGCCCAAAGAAGATTTGGCCGGGACTTTGATCGTGCTGCTGCAAAACTCCGCTGCCGCCGCGGCGATGGGCGAGCGGGCCAGGCAAGTCTTCGACCAGCAGGCCGGAGCGACCGGGCGCTGCGTGGACGCGCTGCGGGAGTTGCTATCTCCCGAGACCTTGAGGGAGCGTCCGTCATGAGAAACTCCACTGGCTCGCGCAAGCTGCTGTTGCCGCTGGTTCCAGCCTACCGGCTGGCGCTCTGGCTGCGCGAATTGCGGCTGGGCACAAGTTTGGAGCCGGTGCGGTGGCTGCGTTTCCCGGTGGTCAGCATCGGCAACCTCTCCACAGGCGGCGCAGGCAAAACGCCCTTCACCATAGCGCTGGCCAAGGCGCTCACACGGCGCGCCCTTCACGTGGATGTGCTCTCCAGGGGCTATGGACGCCGGGGCCAGCTCCCCGTCCGCGTGGCCCCGGACGGGACCGCGGAAGAGTTCGGCGATGAACCGCTTCTTATCGCGCGCGAGGCCAGCGTTCCGGTCTACGTGGCCGGGCAACGCTACGAAGCCGGGATTTTGGCCGAGGCCGACGCGCAACAGACCGCCGGGAAAGATCACCGGCTCCGCGTTCACCTGCTCGACGACGGCTTTCAGCACCGCCAACTCGCCCGCGACGCGGACATTCTGCTAATGAACCGGCAGGACTGGCAGGACGGATTGCTCCCGGCTGGCAATCTTCGCGAGCCACTACGAGCTGCCCGCCGGGCCGGAGTGATCGCGATTCCAGCCATCGAGGAAGACCCTGATAGCGCGCCTGAGCTGGAGGCCGCTTTGCGCAGCTGGGGTTTTGAGGGGCCGTTTTGGCGGCTGCAGCGCAGAATGGAGGTTCCAGCCGTCGATGGCTCCGTGGCTGCCTTCTGCGGCATCGCCCGCCCGGAGCAGTTCTTCGCCGGCCTTGAGGCTGCCGGTTTGCATCTCGCCGCTCGACTCGCGTTCCCCGACCACCACCGCTATGCTGCAGGTGACCTCGACTGCCTGGTATCCTCAGCCCGCGCCAGCGGAGCCACAGCTCTGATAACCACCGAAAAGGATCTGGTCCGGCTGGGCAAGCTCTCTGCCGCCTTCCCCGAATCCCTGCCGCTCCTTACCGCCTGTTTGCGCATCGAGATCGAGCACGAGGGCGAAGCCATCGAATGGCTGGTGGGCCGGCTGAAGCCGGCTCCAGCGCGCCGGCCCCTGTGAGAAAATCAGAGTTTGCACACGCAGTCCCAGTTTCGCTTGCTTGTGGTCCGGCTGGGCGCCATGGGCGATATTCTGCACGCGCTGCCGGCAGTGACGGCGCTGCGGCTGGCCCATCCGGGTTGGGTGATCGACTGGGTGGTGGAACCGCGCTGGCGGGCGCTGCTGGCGGCTGAAGGCAGCGCGGGCCGCGGAACCGGCCAGGACTTCGCGCCGCCCGATCCTGCGCAACCCCTGGTCGACCGGCTTCACCCGGCGCTTACCAAAGAGTGGCGAAGTGCGCCCCTCAGCCTGAAAACCCTGCATGAAATCAAGGCTTTGCGGCTGGCGCTGCGGGCCGGGGAATACCATGCGGTGCTGGATCTGCAAGGGGCGGTGCGGTCGGCGGCGCTGGGACGGCTGGCGGGTTGCAGGCGGCTGATCGGCGAGGCCGAGCCGCGGGAACGAGTTGCGCGTTGGCTGTTTACCGAGCGCGTGGCGACCCGCGGCGCGCATGTGATCGAGCAGGACGTGGAGCTGGCCTCGGCCGTGGCCGGCGACGATCTGGCACCCGTAACGCCCTGGCTGCCCGTGGACCAGTCCGCCGAGGCGTGGGCCGACCAGATTCTGCCTCGCGACGCTAGCCAGCCGGGGTCCCCACGGACAGGTCCAGGTCCGAGGGGTGGAGAGCCGGGGTCCCCACGGACAGGTCTACGTTCGTGGGGTGGAGAGCCGGGGTCCCCATGGACAGGTCTACGTCCGTGGGGTGGAAGCCAGGCCGCCGTGCTCATCAACCCCGGCGCAGGGTGGGGCGCCAAGCGCTGGCCTATAGAGCGGTATGCGGCGGTCGCCCAGGGGCTTATCGACCGTGGTTTGCACGTGCTGGTCAACGCCGGTCCAGGCGAGGAGCCGCTCGGGGAAGTTATTTTCCATGCGACCGGCGGCGCGGCAACTTCGCTCACCTGCACCGTGGAGCAACTGATTGCCCTCACCCGCCGGGTTGCCCTCGTTATCGCGGGTGACACCGGTCCGCTGCACCTCGCCTGCGCCCTTGTCCAGCCGGTGGTGGGCATTTATGGCCCCACCGATCCCAGCCGCAACGGCCCCTTTGGGACCAGATTCAGAGTGCTGCGCAGCCCGGAGAGCCGCCGCGACCACACTCGCCACGCAGCGCCGGAGGCCGGTCTGTTGACCATCTCGCCGGAGGACGTGCTGCAGGCCGCCGACGAACTGCTCGCGCAGGAGAGCGCCCGATGACCCAGCCCGGCAATCCGCAAACCAATCCGCCCCAAGAGGATTGGATAGCCCGCTGGCAGCGTTTGGCCCGCCGCATCCGCGTGCCGTTGGGTTTTCTCACCGCCGGCCTCTACCTTTTCGAGCTGGGCCGGCTCGCCCCGGTGCCCGCCGCCGTGGCCTGGAGCCTGGCACTGGTGGTGCCCGGCCTCTGGTTGCGGGGCTACGCTGCCGGGTACGTGAAAAAGAACCGTGAGCTGACCATGACCGGCCCCTACGCGTACACCCGCAACCCGCTTTACCTGGGATCGATGCTGATTGCCGCCGGCTTTGCGCTGGCCCTGCTCAGTTGGCCGGTGGCGCTGGTGCTGGCGGGCGGGTTTGGGGTGATTTACGTCCCCGTTATCGCCTCCGAGGAACGCTTTTTGCGCGCCACATTTCCCGAATTCGATGCGTATTGCCGCCGCGTGCCCCGATTGATTCCGCGTTTGACACCGGCCAGCCTACCCGGCGGCCAAATCGGGACCGGCGGCTTCTCCCTCTCGCTCTATCTCAAGCACCGCGAGTACAATGCAGGTATAGGGGCCGCTCTGCTGTATCTCAGCCTGCTCCTCCTGCGGCCGGCTTTCAGCGCACTCGTGCATTGGCTGCGGTGAGCGCCCCCCGCGGCAAGACAGTCAATCGATCAAGGAGTCCTGCCTGACGGTGAAGACGCGCACAACCGTAGCAACCGTTTTTTGTGCCCTTGCTCTGGCGGCCGGGTCTTACGCCCAACAGGTGGCCCTGCTCGCCCCGCCGCGCGCGGGCTTCAATTTTCCGCAAAAGCAGACTCTGATCTATAGCGTCGATTGGCGGGTCTTTCCCGCCGGGACCGCCGTTCTGCACTTTGAGGAAACGGGCGATCAGGAGCGCATCACCGCAAATGCCGACACCATTGGCGCCATTAACCTGCTCTTCCATGTGGGAGACCGTTTCCAGTCCACCTTCGACCGCGAAAAGGGCTGCACCTACGAGTTCGACAAGCAGACCGTCGAGGGCCGCCGTCAGGTGAATTCCACGCTCCGGCTGGACTACGCCCAGGGGAAATCCATCCTGGATGAGAAGAACCTGGTCACCGGGCAAACCAAGCATGTGGAGGCGCCCGTGCAAGCCTGCCTCACCGACCTGCTGACCGGCGTTTATTACGCCTCGTCGCAGCCCATGGAAGTGGGCAAGACCTTTGTCATCCCTGTGGTGGACGCCCTGCATACCGTGCCGGTAACCATGAAGGTGGAAGGCCGCGAAGAGATCAAGACTACGCTGGGCACCTTCAAGACCCTGCGCGTGCAGCCCACGGCCGACGCGGGCGTGGTAAAGAATCGCGGCAACATCTGGATCTGGTATACCGACGACGAGCGCCACCTGCCGGTGCAGATGCGGGCGCGGCTGTTCTGGGGCACCATCACCTTCCGCCTCACCGGCAACGAGAACAAGTAGCAGGGCCACGCCGTAGAGCCGGGCGATAGATCAGGGCTTTAACCGGCTGCGTGACAGCTCAAGCCGGAAGAAGGCGGGGGGTTCAACCCCCGCATAAAGCCAACAGAGTCAACGCGGGCTTTATAGGCTGGGGAAAAACTCATCGCAGCCGATAACCGCTGAGGCTTTGTAACAGGGCACGGCTTCAGCCGTGCCGCAACAAGCTGAAGATAAAGGAGGGCTTTAGCCCCTGCGAGCCCCATGCAGCGATCTTCAATCAGATCCAGACCTTTCCGCAGCCTCTTTAGCCGCGCGCTTCCCCCAATTCTCTGCCAAAAGCAGCCATTACAACCGTAGTATTAGAACCTGTCGATGACCCCCGCAAGGACGCCTCCGGACCTCTGTCCGAGGACGTTTTCCCATGGGAACGAAAATCCGCCCGCTTTTTGCATAGAATTATCTGTACACGTCCCATAATGAATGAAAACAGAGATCGGAATCACGAGAACACGAGCGGAGGTTTCGCGTGTCGAACGGGGTGGACGAAAGCTGGGCGGAGCCCAGGCGCGAAAGGAGAGGGACCCCGCCGCTGATTGCTGGAATTCGGTACGAAAACATCCCACAAACGTTCCCAAGCGGCCTAACTCCTTTGCTGTCTAGATTCTGCAAATAACTCCTGCCGAATCAAGAATTTGCAGTGAAAGTACCACCGTAACTCATTGAAAACAAGGAATTTCCTTACAGAGACGGGGTGGGGGTAGGGGGCTATCTAAAATATGCAACAGAAAACGTCTCCGTGCACCGCTGACGCCTCCTGACCACACCGGCCCCCCATGTATCCGTCCCGGTGTAAACTTCTCCTTCGCGCGGATGCGTTCAATTTCTCCGCCTAAATAGGAAGTCCCATGCGCAAATACACCCTCGCCCTCTCTCTCGCACTCGCCTCCGCAATCGCCCCGTTCTGCTCTCCACTGCCGGCGCAGCCCAAGCGCCCCATGACCTTCGAGGACATGATGAAGATGAAGCGCTTAGGCGAAACCGCCGTCTCGCCGGATGGCAAGTGGCTGGCCTATTCCGTCACCACCGTCAACCTCGACCAAAACACCAAAACAGCGGAGTTGTGGCTGCAGGCGATCGCGGGCGGCGACCCCATCCCTCTGGCCGTGGCCAGGCCAGGTGACAGCGGGCCGCAGTTCGCTCCCGGCGGCAAGCGGATTCTGTTCCTCAGCAGCCGCGAGGGCGGCGAGCAAGTGTGGCTGGCGGATTTCGACGGCTCGACCGGAGCCACGAGCAATGCGAAAAAGCTGACGGGGATTTCGACCGAGGCAGACAATGCGCTGTGGTCGCCGGACGGGAAGTCGATTGTCTTCACTTCGGCCGTCTATCCCGACTGCCCGGCGATCACGGCAACGGACTTTGCGACTGGCGACACCGGGGCCCCCACGGACAGGTCTTCGTCCGTGGGGTGGAAGTGCAACGCCGACCGCGACGCCGCCCTGGCGGCCAGCAAGGTAAAGGCGCAGATCTTCACCCACCTGCTCTATCGCCACTGGAACCATTACACCGGCGACAAGCGCAGTCATCTTTTTCTGGTTACGGTGGAGAACGGCGCGGTCCGCGACCTCACGCCCAACGACCCCCACGACGTTCCGCCCTTTTCGTTGACCATCAGCGGCGGTCAGTTCGCCTTTGCGCCGGATTCGAAGGAGCTGGCCTTCACCGAGAATCTCGACCCTGAACCGGCCATCAGCACCAACACCGACATCTTCACCCTCGATTTGACCAACCCGGCGGCCAAGCCGGTGAAGGTCAGCACATCGCCCGGCGGCGACTTCAACCCCGCCTACTCGCTCGACGGCAAATACCTCGCCTGGCGCTCGCAGGCCCGCGCCGGCTACGAGGCCGACAAGTTCCGGCTGGTGCTTTACGACCGCGCGACGAAGACGATCAATGACCTAATTCCGAGGTTCGATGATTGGGTCGACGAGTTTGTCTGGGCACCGAATTCAAAGATGCTTTTCTTCACCTCAGGCAAAGACGGCGAATCGCCAATCATGATGGCTACGATCGACGGACATCCAGCTTTTATTGCACCTGGGAGTGAGTTTAGCGGTCTCCATCCTCAGCTTGATGGTTACACGATTATCGCCACCCGGGTGGGTATTCGTGGTCCAAGCGAGGTAGTCGCGGTCAGCATGGATATCAGTATTCCTACAAGCGATAGAGCACGGAATGTTACCCACCTCAACGACGCGGTCCTTGCGCAGCTCGATTTGCCGAAGATGGAGTCCTTCTGGTTCGAGGCCGCCGACAAGACGAAGCTGCAAGGCTTCATCATTCGTCCTCCGGGCTTCGACCCCGCCAAGAAATATCCGGTGAAGTTCCTCATCCACGGCGGCCCGCAAGGCGCCTGGGGCGACTCCTGGAGTTACCGCTGGAACGCTGAGCTGTTTGCCGCCAACGGCTACGTGGTGGTCATGATCAATTTCCGCGGCTCGACCGGCTACGGACAGGCGGTCGTCGATGGCGTCAACGGCGACTGGGGCGGCAAGCCCTTCACCGACCTAATGGAGGGCCTGGACTACGCCGAGCAGCACTATCCGTTCATCGACACCCACCGCGAGTGCGCCCTCGGCGCCAGCTACGGCGGCTACATGGCCAACTGGGTGCTGGGCCACACCAACCGCTTCAAGTGCATCGTCACCCACGACGGCATGTTCAACCCCGAATCCGTCTACGGATCGACCGAAGAGCTGTGGTTCAACGAGTGGGAGTTCAAGGGCAAACCGTGGGACTACTACGGCAAGCCGGACTCCGAAAACCCTTACCGCCGCTGGTCGCCCGCGCTCTCGGCCAAAAACTTCCGCACCCCCACGCTGGTGATCCACGGCCAGCTCGACTACCGGCTCGACGTGAGCGAGGGCTTCCAGCTCTTCACCACCTTGCAGCGGCTCAAGGTGCCGTCGAAGATGCTCTACTTCCCCGACGAAGGCCACTGGGTGCTGAAACCGCAGAACGCGCAACTCTGGTACAAGACGGTGAACGACTGGGTGGATGAGTGGACAATGCAGGGAACAGGGAATAGGGAATAGGGAACAGAGTTCCCTCGCTTATGCCTTTTCAACGCAAATCCGCGAAGCCCCGCCCCTTCCTCGACGAAGCCGGCCTTTACGGCTACGCCGTGAAGGCGCTGGGCCGGCACATGCGCTCGGAGGCGGAGTTGCGGCGGCTGATGAGGCCGCGCGTGGAACTGGGCGAGCAGGGTGAGGCCACCATTGCTCAGACCCTCGCGCGCCTCAGGGAGCACGGCTACCTGAACGACGCGGCCTTTGCCGAGACTTACACCCGCCTGCGCCAGGAGAACGAGAAGCTGGGCCAGCGGCGGGTGCGGCAGGACCTGCAGCAGAAGGGCGTCGCCTCGGGATTGATTGCCGAAACCCTTGAGGCGCGGTACGGGCAGACCAATGAGGAAGCGCTGGCGCGGGAACACCTGGAACGCAAGCGCATGCGCAAGCCGGAGAACGAAAAAGAGACTGCGCGGGTGATGCGACGGCTGGTGACCGCGGGATTCTCGATTGGCGTCATCTACAAGATCCTGCGCCAGTGGGATGTACCCGACGAAGCCCTCGCCGCCCTCGAAAATATCGAGGAGGACCGGCACGAAGAGTAGGGCTTTGCCGCACGGCTCGCCCTCAGTTCACCGAGAGCCTCTCCGATGCCTCCTGGGCTTCAAGCTGCTCTGACTTCAACGCCGCCAGCTTCCTGCGCCGGATTTCCTGCTCGACCGCTGCCGCAATGAAGGCGCTCCGCCTGCGCGGGCCGGCAAGGGCGTCAATCTCCCGCAAGAGCTCGACCGGCAAATTGAGGTAAAGGTGTGTTTTCTCCACAGCCATGATTTCCCTATCGGCGGATTGCCGGACGCCGAGCAGCGCAAGATGCCAGAAAGTCCAGCCGCCAATTACACTGAATGAACCATGCAATTCCGCTCTGGGAACGAGATACGCGAACTGTTTCTGCGCTTTTTTGAGTCGAAGGGGCACCGCCGGGTGCACTCTTCCTCGCTGGTGCCTTTGAACGACCCGACGCTGCTGTTCACCAACGCCGGCATGAACCAGTTCAAGGACCTTTTTCTGGGCGCGGAGCGGCGCGATTACTCGCGCGCGACCACCTCGCAGAAGTGCGTTCGCGCGGGCGGCAAGCACAACGACCTTGAAAACGTTGGCTTTACCCGCCGGCATCATACTTTTTTTGAGATGCTGGGCAACTTCAGCTTCGGCGACTACTTCAAGCGCGAGGCCATCGCCTTTGCCTGGGAACTGGTGACCAGCGAGGAGTGGTTTGGCATGCCCAAGGACCGGCTCTACGTGACCATTTTTGAAGGCGCGGACGGCGTGCCCCGCGACGACGAAGCCGAGCAGTACTGGATGGAGGCCGGCGTGCCCAAAGAGCGGATCGGGGAGTACGGCCTCAAGGACAACTTCTGGCAGATGGGCGAGACGGGGCCGTGCGGGCCTTGCTCGGAGATTTTCTACGACATGGGCCTGGAGGCAGCGGAAACCCCAGGGGTCGATAAGCCCTTCGGCGAGGACGACGCCCGCTACGTCGAAATCTGGAACCTGGTCTTCATGCAGTTCGACCGTGCGGCGGTGGTAGACGCGGCGGGCAGGACCACCGGCTACAAGCTCACACCGCTGCCCAAGCCCTCCATCGACACCGGCATGGGTCTGGAGCGGGTGGCTGCCGTGCTGCAAAGAAAAGTCTCCAACTTCGAGACGGATTTGTTTACGCCGCTGATTGAGCGCGCCGCGGAGCTTACAGGAAAGCGTGTCAGCGAAACGGCAATCGAGGAACAGAGCCGAACTGCCGATGATGATGCAGCCTCCCTCCGCATCATTGCGGACCACGCGCGCGCCGCAACATTCCTCATCAACGATGGCGTGCTGCCTTCGAACGAGGGGCGCGGCTACGTGCTGCGCAAGATTCTGCGGCGCGGCATTCGGCACGGGCGACTGCTGGGGCAGGAGCAGCCGTTTCTGTTTGAGATGGTCTACGCCGTCCGCGATCTGATGCAGGGCGCGTATCCGGAGCTTGCCGACTCGGCCGCCCGCGTGGCCAAAGTCGTTGAGGCCGAGGAAAAGCAATTCGACCGCGTGCTGAAAGAGGGTAACAGCCGACTCGAATACGAGTTTGCAGTGGAGGTTGGAAGAGTCGTTGACAGGTTTATCACCCAGTATGCAAGCGCCATTGACGCCAATGCCGTTAGACGCGATTACCTACAGCTACTCAGAACCGGGGCCGCACATCCGAAAAGGTCCGAAGCAATAAAGTGGGGGGTCGGCCTCTTGAAAGAGTACGGCCAAGGTCTGTTCACTCTGGCACTCGGAGGTGAGACGGCCTTCCACCTTTATGAGACGTACGGCCTCCCCGTCGATTTCATGGTGGACGCCGCCCGTGACGCGGGCATTAGTTTCGACGCTGAAGGCTTCGAAGCCGCCCGCGCCGAGGAGCAGGCCCGCGCCCGCGCATCCTGGAAGGGCGGCAGCCAGAAGTCTGCCAGCCCAGCCTATCGTGAGCTGCCCAAGACTGCTTTCCTGGGCTACAAGCAGCTCACCGCTCCGGGGGCTGAGGTGCTGGCCATTGTGAAGGACGGGATGGGAGTTCCAGCCGCGAATGCGGGTGATCTGGTTGACGTGGTGCTCGACCAGACCAGCTTCTACGGCGACTCCGGCGGGCAGATCGGCGATACGGGCTGGTTTACCTCCGCCGACGGCAACTCGACCGTCGCCGAGATTCAAGGCTGCGTGCTGCCGGTTCAGGGAGTCCGCGCGCATAAGGCTCTGCTCAAGGAGAATCTCGCGGTCGGCGATCACATCCGCACGGTGGTGGACGGAGAGCGGCGCAATTCCATCCGACGCAATCACACCGGGACGCACCTGCTACACGCGGCGCTTCGCCAGGTGCTGGGCACACACGTGAAGCAGGCCGGCTCGCTGGTCGAGCCCACGCGGCTGCGTTTCGACTTTTCTCACTTTGCCCAGGTGGCCGATGAGGAGCTTGAAGAAATCGAGTCCATCGTGAACCGCGAGGTGCTCTCGGATGCGCGCGTCGAAACCCTCGAGGACGTGCCCATCGACGTGGCCATCAACGAGTACCACGCCATGGCGCTCTTTGGAGAAAAATACGGCGACAAAGTGCGCGTGGTGAAGTTGTCGGACGGCTTTTCGACCGAGCTCTGCGGCGGCACGCACACGGCCGCCACCGGCGAGATCGGCCTGGTCAAGATTGTGAGCGAGGGGTCGGTTTCCTCCGGCGTCCGCCGCGTCGAAGCCATCAGCGGGTTCGGGGCGCTGGACGCCTTCCGGCAGGACTTTGCCGTGGCGCAACTGGCCGCCCAAGTTGCACCCGCGCCTGCAGGGAGCAGCCCTTCGGAAGCGTTTCGCGCCAGACTGGCTGCCCAGGAAGACGAACTCAAGCGGCTGCGCCGGGAGCTGGAAGAGGCGCGGATGAAGTCGGCGGCCGGCGCGCTCGATGAGGCTCTCGCACGCGGCGTAGACGTGAAGGGCGTACGCCTGATTACCCTCCGCGCCGACTCGCTGGAACGCGGTCAGTTGCGGACTCTGGTTGACAATTTGAAGCAGAAGCTCGGCGAGGGCCTGGTGGTGCTGGCGTCGGCGCAACCGGAAGGGAAGGTGGCCCTGATCGCCGGGGTGACGGCCGGGCTGACCAAACGCATCCAGGCCGGCAAGCTGGTGGGTGCAGTGGCCAAACTGGTGGGCGGCTCGGGCGGCGGCAAGCCGGAGATCGCCGAAGCCGGCGGCAAAGACCAGGGGCAGATTGACGCGGCGCTCAACGCGGCGCCGGGGATTGTTGGCGAGTTGCTGGGATAGTATGGATGGCTGAGGTTCGCGGTCTCCCACCCTTCTTCAAGGAACGCGGAAAGGAAGGGGCACCCACATTTGTTTCCGTATTCAAGACAAAGGGCCGTTCCCGAGTGGGGGCGGCCTTTGCAATGGAGCGGCACTTTTTGTGTCCTTCTGCCGGAATTTACCGGATGTGGAAGCTGTAAGCCACGCCCGCGGAGATGATCGGATAAGTCTTGAGCGGGTTCAGATCGCTGGTCCACTTGGCCACCTGGGCCGTCAGGTTGCTTTGGATCGCAATCGCAATCGGGTTGGTGGTGCTGGAGATGTTGGTGCACTCAGTCTGCGCCTGGTCATAGCAGGCCCAGCCTCCCAGATTCACATTAACGCTGGGCGCTCCAATGACGGCGACGCCAATCTCGAACGGGAACGACCAATGACCGTTGCGGGGGATCATATTGCCCCAGCCTGTCGTGATGGTGAAGGCCGGCTTGGTGGTGTTCAGGCCCACGGCAGCGTTTCCGTTCACGGGAGTGGCGCCCGTAGTCGAATTCGCATTGGCCGAGTAGTAGGTTGTGCCGTTGAGGGTAAAGCTGGTTCCACCGGGCACGGCGGTGGTGGCTGTGAGTTGGTTCCCGTTGTAGAACAGAAGGCCGGGACTGATGCGGAAGCCCGCGCGGAAGGGATAGGCATCCACCGAGGCGCCGGCGGAAGCCAGGTTCAGCTTGGCGTTGGCGGTGATCCCACTGTTGGTGAAGTTGGTGGAGTAGTTGAAAAAGTTGCCGGTGGCCCGCAGGTTGAAGTGGCTGCTGAGGTTGGTCGCTGCCTGCAGTTGGATGCCCAGCGGTGACAGGCCGGCGCCCACGGCAATCCGCGAAAGCGGTCCTACGGAGTCGCGCGGACCTTTGACGGGCGAAGCTGTCTGGCCGGCCCCGCCGTCAGGGCTTGCTTCCGCGGCAACCAGGCTCGAGGAGGATGAGTAGGACTGGGCCATGAGCGCCGAGGGCGCGGCCAGCAATGAAAGGGAGAGTAAGAGTGCGGTTTGCTTCATGAAATACCTCCAAACAGATTGAAGTAGGCTCCCGGTGTCCTGAAGGATCCCTGCTCACGGATGCAGCGCTCCGGAAGTGCTTCCACATTGATTGTGCCAACTCGCGCGATGCAGCTTTGAGCAAGGGGTTCAAGGGGTTCGAGTAACATTACCATGGTTACTGAACCTCGATCCGATGAACATCCCACGTTTGTGGAACAGAGTACTCAATTTGGGAACCATTCCGGACCGGAACAGGTTCTGACCCCTTTGCGGAATGGAAGGCTGAGCCGCTCTGCTCAGCGCTGGCGAACACACCTCGAGGGAAATGCCTTAAGCTGGGCCCATGGTCAAGCAGGACCGGGAACCCGGGAAGACCGCCAGGCTGCGGCGCCAGTTGCTGGAGTGGTATGCGCGCAACAGGCGGGATCTGCCCTGGCGGCGCAGCCCCGATCCCTACGCCATCTGGGTCGCCGAGATCATGCTGCAGCAGACGCGCGTAGCCGTGGTCGTGGAGCGGTACCAGGCCTTTCTGGCACGATTCCCCACGCTCGTCTCATTGGCCCTGGCGCCGGAGGAGGATGTTCTGGCCTTGTGGAGCGGGTTGGGCTACTATCGCCGCGCGCGCATGCTGCACAAGGCAGCGAAGTTTGTCGCCAACCAGCACCAGGTCAACCTGCCGGCCAGCGCCGCGGAACTGCGCACGCTGCCCGGCATTGGCGCTTACACGGCCGCCGCGATCGCCAGCATCGCTCATGGGGAAGCGGTACCGGTGGTGGACGGCAATGTGGAGCGGGTGCTGTGCCGGTTGGAAGGATGGGAGTTTGGGAGCCGGAGCGGCGGCGCCACTCTCAAGCGCAGGATTGAGGACCTGGCCGCTCAACTTGTGGACCCCGCGCAGCCCGGCGAGTTCAACCAGGCGCTCATGGAACTGGGAGCAACGGTTTGCCTGCCGCGCAATCCGCAATGCCTGGCCTGCCCGGTGGCCGGAGACTGCAAGACCCAGGGCGAGCACAAGACGGCGCCCCGGCCGCGGATGCTGAGCCGCGAGGTAGCTCACGCGCTCAGCGTGCGCACCGGCCGGCAGCCTGGCCAAGCCAACCGGGAGGTACTGCTGGAGCAACGGCCCGCCTCGCTTACCGTAATGCCCGGCCTGTGGGAGCTGCCTGCCCTGAGAGATACAGCTGTTCCCGAGGAGGAGCTGCGCATGACCGTACGCCACGCCATCATGCAGGTGAACTATTACGTGCGCATCCGCACCGTCTTTGAGGACGATGTGGAGGCGATGACCGTGGCCGGTGGCGAGCGGCGCTGGGTTCCGCTCGGCGAGGCTGCCGGCGTGGCACTGACCGGGCTGGCCCGCAAGGTGCTTACGCGTGCCCATCTGCTTTCAGGCGCGGCGCTGGACGTCATTGCTCCGCAGACCGAGGACGACGTAGTCTGAAGGGGCATTTTCTGTTTCTTAAGCCATTACCGGAATGAACCGCACCAACCCCCATGTGAGAACTCTTGGAGGGCCACGCCCCGGAGTGGGGCCGGCAGCAGTCCGAAGACTACGTAGCCCACCACTTCCACCAGCCCTTCGACGAGTACTGTGCGGACAGGAACTTCCGCGGCAACGCCAAGCTGGCCCGCTTCGGCTTTGTGCTTGGCTGACTGGCCAGCGCGCAGCCCAAAACCGAGGAATGGCTTTCCGGCGACGAGTTCGAAGCCGCACGCAAGGCGAACCAATCCCAGTAGTGGTCGGTGAATTTGGGCGGAGAGACTCAGTCCCAGGTTTTAGCTGGACGCGCAATCCTCAGTAATAGTCCGCGCAGCTCATGTAATACCCGCACTGCGTGCAGACCAGCTTGCAGCCGTGGCCCGTGAGCCGGTGCGCACAGTTGGGGCAAATCTGACAGTGGTGCTCGACCGGCGCCCCATCCGGGCCATCGGGGCCAGTCGAACCGGGATGTGAGATTTCTGTGGCAAAATCGGGATCGAAGGCGCGGGGACGCTGTGGCAACATGCTGGACAGATTAGCATAGGAGGAAAGGCAACCTGCGTCGCGGCATCCCCGCAGGCGCCTCATGCATCAACTCTGTGGTGGCCCCCGGACTTCCCCTCATGGCGGCGCACCGGTCAATCCACAACATCTACAACATCCGGAATTTAGAACCCCAAGGAGGGACAATGGCAAGCAAGGCAAGTGCGGTTTGGACAGGTTCACTGAAGGAAGGCAAGGGCACGATCTCAACGGCGACGGGCGTGCTGAGCAATGCGAACTACTCTTTCGCCACACGGTTTGAAGGCGCCGACTCGGGCACCACTCCCGAAGAGCTCATCGCCGCGGCCCATGCCAGTTGCTTCTCCATGGCCCTGGACGCGCAGTTGGGCGGCGCGGGGTTGACGCCGGAGAAGATCGAAACCCACGCGGCGGTCACGTTGGCCAAGACCGATGCGGGCTTCGCCATCACGAAGATCGCGCTCACCACAACCGCCAGCGTTCCCGGCGCCACCCAGGAAGTCTTCGACAAGGCCGCGGCGGACGCCAAGGGCGGCTGTCCGATCTCCAAGCTATTCGCCAACAACACCGAGATCATGCTCGACGCCAAGTTGGTGTAAGTGCGGCCCTGATCGGGCATGCGGCTTTTTGTCACAGCCATCCCATCCTTGCCCAACTTCTGCGAACCAGAGGGGCGGTCAGGATGGGTGCCTGTTTGCTATGAACGCACGGGCCTTGGCCCCTGCAAGTGCCTCCTCAACAGCCATCTTGAATGAATTCCGGTTCCGTGGGAAAGTAGTTGAATTGCGGGTGCGTGCCCGGGGGACGCGGATTGCAGAGTTGGTGCAGCGATGAAGAAATACAAATTCAAAGCGACGATCCAAGCAGGCATGGGTGGTGGGGCTGGTGTCATTTCTCCCTGCGATGTAGAGGAAGAGTTTGGCGCCAAAGGGAAGGCACATCTGCCGCGTCGCCGCTGCCAGCGTCTTCACTTTGCACGACGTTTGGAAGTCTTTGGCGACCAACCTCTTGGCCGCGATGGTGTCGGCGTGGGCTCCGCCGTCGATGAAGTCTTGTACCCAAGCTTCGAAGGCAATTTGTAGAGTACCGGATACCTTGGGCCCCTCTTCTTGCGCCTGAACTACAGTTCCGCCGTTCGCGACCGCCAGAAGCTCACCCCGCTTCTTCAGCAGCAGGCGCTGGGCCTTAGCAGGGTTGTTGTCTACCGGCTCCCACTTGCGGTTGTAATAGAGGCAGTGGTTGCCATCTTTGATGGTTTGTTCGCCGACTGGCGTCTTGACGGCGTGAGCCTTGATGCGATTGTTCTCGTGGAACACCGCCTTGCAATAGTGCCACCCAAGGTCGGGCAACTTGATGTATTTGTAGAGTTGGATAGTGCGGTAAGCCACCTATGGTTCTCCTGAAACCTAGCCAAACATATTTGAAATTTGACCCCACCGGTTGCCCGTCCGATGATCTTGTTGTCCAGACGAGAACATGAAAGGGCGACCGGTGGAGACGTTCACAAAGCTGTTTGGCAGCCTGCTGC